>SMXC01000249.1 GCA_004356825.1 Caldithrix sp. | reverse complement strand
TTCTTACCGCAGCTCGTTTGGTTTTTTCAGGAGCCAATGCGAACTTTAACCAGGTATTTTACCGGCAATTATTCAACTCAACCGGCGAAACTGCCCGCTTGGGTGACGCCTTTATTTGTGCCCGAATGTTAACGGGGACGAGTTCGTCCACTATTCGAAATGATGAAAAATTTCACATCTTTGGCGATCCAACCCTGCGTTTAGGCGCACCGCGGAACACAGCCGTGATTACCTCAATGATGCCTGATTCGATTGTTGCCTTGAGCACGGTGGAGATTAGAGGTGAGATTCAGGATGAAGCCGGACAGTTTCTAAATAATTATAATGGGACTGCTTTAGTTAACACGTTTGACTCAGAGAAGTTTGTGCAGTATATTCCTGAAGCCGGATTTGCCCGTCCCTATTTTCTGCCGGGTAATTCAATTTATCGAGGTACGGTTCCGGTCAAAGACGGCAGGTTTACCGCCAGGTTTATTGTGCCGAAAGACATTTCCTACGGCGGGCAGCGGGCTCGAATCAGCGCTTATTTTTGGAATTCGGAAACCGATGGAGCTGGATTTAGAGAGAATATAATTGTTAGCAGTTCCACTTCAAATATCGTCGACACCAACGGTCCTGAAATTAAACTTTATTTTAAGGAACACGAAACATTCACCACCGGCGATGCGATTGAAGAAAATGTAACTTTGGTTGCAGAATTGGCCGATACCTTAAGTGGCATTAATATTGCCGGAGAGATCGGTCATCGCATCACGTTATCAATAGATCCGAATGAAGAAACCTGCCTCTCTCAGTTTAACCGGTTTCTGGGAATCAGCAGCGTTAACTTGACCGACCTTTTTCGCTTTGATGAAGGAGAACACCTTCGAGGAAAAGTGGAGTTTCCTTTGCAATTTCCCGCCGAGGTTGATATCGGGGGTGAAACCATACAATGTACCTCCTTTGATGGGGAGCAGCGGCACCGTTTGGTGGTCAAAGTTTGGGACAATTCGAATAATTCATCGAGTGCTTCCATTGAAGTTCTGATCGTTCATGAAGAAGGGCTGGTAATTAGGGAGGTCATGAATTATCCCAATCCATTTACAGATAAAACCACTTTTACTTTTAACTCAAGCCAGGATGCCGAGGTACAAATAAAAGTTTTTACAATAGCCGGGCAGCTTATTCGGACTTTGAAAGATCCGTTTGTGAGTCGTGGTTTTAATATGATAGATTGGGACGGCCGCGATGAATCAGGGGATATCCCTGCAAATGGTGTTTATTTGTATAAACTTATCGCTCGAACTCAATCATCCAGTGGTATAAGTCAAAAAGAAATAATCGGCAGATTGGCGATTGTTCGCTAGTGCTTTGATTCCTAATAATATTGCATATAGAAATAAAGCTGAGATGAATGACCAAAGGCTGTTTTTGAGCGTCATTAGTGTCATTAAGTCATTTATTGTCATTCCTAATGACCAAATCCGACCCTGCAATGACATTAATGACTATTCAGAATACACGGACAAATAAAATGCCAATTAGTTTTTTGAACATTCATTAGCAATCACTGGTATAGTTGTTTAATTAGAGGATAGCAGTTATGATAAGAAAAAGAATATTGATTTTGGCCCTATCTTCGCTTGCGATCATAGTATTTGTATTTGCAACCTTGACGCAAGGCATTGAAGGCAACGGAAAAAAGATTGAAATTACTTGGCAGACGTTTGATAAAGGGGTCGAGTTAGCTAAAAAAGAAAAAAAGATGCTTGTTTTAGACATTTATACTGACTGGTGTCATTGGTGTAAAGTCATGGATAAAGATACCTATGGTAATCCTGAGGTTGTAAAATATGCTCAAGCAAACCTTATTATGGCGAAGTTAAATGCCGAGACCGACAAAAAATTTAAGTTTAAGGAGGGCAATTACACGGGCCAGCAATTATCAATGATGTTCGGTGTTGAAGGTTTCCCGAGCACGATTTTTCTGAATTCAGAGGGTGAAATGATTACCTCGGTTTCGGGGTTTATCCCTGCAGACCGGTTCACCTTGATTTTGAAATATTTAAAGGACAATTGGTATGAAAGAATGAAATTTGATGAGTTTGTCAAAAAAAATAAAAGTTGAAATTTATTCCAAACCTCACTGCCATTTGTGTGACCAAGCAAAGTCAGTTCTTCTCGCAGCGCAAAAAAAGTTTTTCTTCAATTTAATTGAAGTTGACATTACGACCGACAAAATATTGGTTGAAGAATACAAAGAGCAAATTCCGGTTGTTTTTATTAATGACCGGAAAGCTTTTAAATTCCGCGTCGATGAAAATGAATTATATAAGCGATTACTTATTCTAAGTAGATAAATTAAGGTCCCTTTTTATTCCCACAGTTCACTCACAAAAATTCTGAACAATAGTTTTCCTGTTGACTTCATTTAAAATAATTCTAAATTATGGCATGTAAATTTAAGTTTATTAAAAGACGCAATCTTATAAGGAGGTAGCAAATGGCATATGAATGGAAGTTTAATTCCCGGCCTTATTCGGATGAAGAGGCCAAGGATCTCTTAAAGGACGTGGTTTCATCTGAAACTTCGGGCTGGCATTATAATACGCATCATAAAGGGTATGTCACATTTCTGAATAAAATAGAACAAGGACTCGACGGTGCAGATACGGGAGCTGCCAATGGTAACTGGAGCGATTTTGGCGAGTTAAAACGCCGTTTCACCTGGAATCACTCGGGGGCGCTTTTACACGACGTCTATTGGGAAGTGATGGGCGGAGACGGAGACGTTAACAAAGGTGCGGATGTAAAAGTAGCAATTGAAAAGAATTTCGGTTCAGTGGAAAATTGGCAAGCTGATTTTAAGGCTAGCGCTTTTTCGGCGAAGTTAAGTGGATGGGGGGTTTTAGTTTATGATGTCCTCTATTCACAGCGACTTCTTAACGTTCTTGTCGACGAGCATCAATATGGTGCAATTTGGGGCGGTATTCCACTCATCTCCTGCGATGTTTTTGAACACGCTTACTACCATAAAGATGGTCCAGGCCGTGCAAAGTATATTGACAATTTCTTAAACAATCTGCATTGGGGCCGGATTAACGATCGCTTTAACAAATATGTTAAGTAGTTCTGGAATGAGCTAAGCGTTTAAACTACAAAAGCCTACCGGAAGAGGTAGGCTTTTGTCTTTTTACCAGCTATTTCTTACCCTTTGCAGATTTGTCTAACGCGCAAGGCGCAGGGTTTTCCACCTTTCTAAAATTCCATGGATAAACCTACGCGAAATCGTCTGCCAAAATCTGATTGAATCGGGTTGAATAAGTTGTAAGCCTGGGCTCCATTGTTGCTCGGCGTGTCGACCATATTATTTGTATTAAACAAATTTCTAATTTCAAAAAACGGGTTTAGCCGACTCCCCAACATTTTTGTTGTCTTTAATTTGAGTTTTAAATCAAGGATATTTCGCCACGAGAGCCGTGTGTCATTCGGCGTTTCGCTATTTTGTGTCGTGGCCGGCAGTGGACTAAACAGGCTGTACAAAAGATTAAATTGAAGCCTACTGGATTCATAGTCTGCATTTAAAATAATCGAATGTCTCTGATCCCAGCTTAGAGGGAATTCTTTACTTCCGTCATTTACAGGCCCGCCGAAAATAACTCGATTAAACTCTTCTTCGGCTGATGAACTGTTGCCTCTTGCTTTCATATAAGTGTAACTCATTCTACCGGCAAGTTGATCAGTAAATCGTTTCTGGAGCATGACCTCAAATCCGGAGGTTTTTCCGGAAGCTGAGTTTGTGTAGTTCGTAAATCCGGCCGTCGTTGTCTCATTGTCAATCAGACTATCTGAAAAAACCAGGGTCTGGGTATCGATTAGATTTCTAAACTGTTTAATGAAGCCGGTAAAAACGAAGAGCAGGCCGTCGGAGACGCTTCGTTTGTAGCTGAATTCTGTCGAAATCGTTTTAGTAGGCTCTAAATCAAAATTACCAACGAACGGTACGTATCCATTTAAATTATGCGCAGCATTACTGTATAAATAAAAGAGCGGCGGCATTTGGTAGTACCAACCATAATTGATGTGGAGTCTCTCGCTGGCGGAAAGCGGAATTGAGATACCGAGGCGTGGTGAAACAGGAGAGTGACTGCCGGATTTGATTGACGGCAATTGTCCTTGTAGTGTTTTCTGCAGGTTTTTAAAATCGTCCGGTAATTCCTTTATTGCGGCTTGCGGTGAAAATACGTCATATCTTAGGCCGGCATTTACTATAACCCCTTTATACTCGAATTTGTCTTGAATGTATAATGCAAAGAATGTCGGGGAATAGTGAAAATTATTAATATTTTTATTGAAGGTAATAGACGTGTTTTCACCGCGGGTGGGAAGTGGAATGAAATTGATCCCTTCCGACGTTAAATCATATTTTTGAAAATCAAGACCCGCTTTAAGCAAATGGCTCGAAGAGATTTGCCCAACCAAATCTACTTTCACCATTTTAACTTTTTCTTTTGTTTCTTCCCTCCAGGGTTGCTTGCCACTTATGATTGGACTACTTGCGTCTGCCGGGTCTTCAAATTCAATAGTCGGCGACTCCAATTCATCTTCAATGAGACTTGAAATGCGTTTATTGTTAGAATAGTTAGCTATTCTAACGGAGGCAAAAAACTTCGGGTTAAATGTGTGGGTTAAAGAGACACTGAGCCTGTGACTTAAATGTTTATGTTGTGCCAGTCCTGAAAGGTTTTGTTCCCACTGGGGATCGAATTTTCGCCAGTTCAAATTTGACAATAAACCTTGAAAAGAAAGTATGGTGTTTCTATTTATGTCAAATGACAACTTCGAATTGATATTATAATTTGTGAAGATAGGAGAGTCAAATGCTTGCCGCATCTCTTTCCGGTGCCGGGTGTCGCTTATATTGAGATCAGCCGAGATAAAATATTTTGCATTAATCAGTGGTCCGCCCAAGCCAATGGTCATAGGCCCGCCAACATTGAATTCCATACGACGGGTATTGTCATTTCCGGTAAAACCGGTGTCAATAAAATCGCTGAATATTTTGAGCATACCCTCAACTCTATTTCGACCATCTTTCGTGACTACATTTACAATTCCTGAAGTCGCGTTCCCATATTCTGCGTTAAACCCCCCGGTTTGTACCATAATTTCAACTACTGAACTATTTGGAAAGTTACTTGAGATTTCGCGAGAAAGTCCGCTCTGGATTGGTAATCCATCCAGCATGTACAAAACATCGGTTCGACGCCCGCCACGAAAATGGTTCCCAACAACCCCGGGTAAAAGAGTTATTGCGTCCAGGTATGAATCAATTGGGAGCCGGTCATCGATTTCTTCACCCGAAATAAAATAGGTTGATGACGTGATTTCACTTTGAATCAGTTGGCGCTTCTTTGTGATAATGACTTCCTTTAAGGTCAAGACTTCTTCGGGCAAATAGAAATTTTGAGTAGTATTAAGATCAAGATTGATTTGGACGTCTTTGATTGTAAAAATAGAGTATCCAATCATGTGCACGCTTAGGTCATACGTACCGGCCGGAAGATTTTGAATCATGTAGAAACCATTTTTGTCTGCCATCGCTCCCATTGTTGTCCCCTTTATGACAATCTGGGCACCGGGGAGAGCTTTTTCGGTTTTCTTGTCAATTATTGTACCCGACAAGGTTCCTGTAATTCCCGCATAAAGGGAATTTATGCAAACCAGCAGAATCAAAAATAAAAAAAGTAAGCAAGATTTTCGCAACACACTTAGCCGTCAGGTTAATCTTTGAAGGAATTATCTTTGAAAAATTTGCAAAATATATGCCAACGAGATAATTTTCGTTTATTTATGATAACAAAAATATTTTACTATAGTTGTTTACTTTTCAGTCGGAAAATTAGTACATTTAACTTCTGATTTAATAACAGATAACGCCCACTTCAAAATGGCGGCTTAGGTAAGTTTTTTCGACGTTTAAAGTACACTTTTAAAGAATGAAAGTTTACTTAGTGCAAAATATTACCGAAAAACGGTAATTTGTTGCACACTCTGTATGAAATGTGACCACTATGAATGAAACTGATACACTTGAATTCTTAAATAATCTTCAGAGATTTGGCTGGCGCCTGGGTCTTGACAAAATCTTAAAATTATTGCATGGGATGGGAAATCCACAAACAGAATTTAATAGCATTCACATCGCGGGTACAAATGGTAAAGGTTCAACTGCGGCACTTCTCGAATCTATTTATCGGCATGCGGGATACAAAACAGGTTTATTTACCTCTCCCCATCTTTTAACCATAAATGAGAGGATTCAAATAAATGCTGTGCCGATTCCCATGGAAAAATTAATCTCCGACGTTGATAAATTAAAAGATGATATTGAAAGAATTAACTGCACTTATTTCGAGGCACTGACTGCGTTAGCTTTTCGATACTTTGCCGACTCTGGAATAGATGTTGCTTTAGTCGAAGTCGGCCTGGGTGGCCGGCTCGATGCCACGAACGTGATTTCACCCGTTTTAAGCATTATCACCCAGATTGACTTGGACCATACCGAGTACCTGGGGACAACCTTGAGTGAAATTGCCACTGAAAAGGCACACATCATTAAAACCAACGTCCCATGCTTATGGCAATCGCGGCATCCGGAAGTGTCGGCTGTTATCAGTAAATATGCTTTTCAACAAAATTCACAACTTAACACCCTTGATGAAATGTGTTCTGTTCAAACGAATGTTTGCACTGAGGATTTCTCCGAGTTCAATCTAACTTTTGCAGACGATAAATTTGAAGATTTAAAACTGCAATTGCCAGGCAGTTATCAAATCAACAATGCCGCCCTTGCGGTGGCCGCAACAAAAATTCTCCATGACAAATTCAATTTAACCCGGGAGGATATTTATGGGGGTTTACGAAATGTTAAATGGCCTGGACGTTTACAGAAACTCAGGGATCGCCCTAAGATCATCGTCGATGTTGCTCATAACACCGCCGCAGTGAAAGCCATAATGAAAGATCTGAAAAGTATTTATCAATTTGATCGTTTGATTGTCTTAGTTGGGTTACTTAATGATAAAAACTTTGGGGAAATTT
This sequence comes from Caldithrix sp., assembly GCA_004356825.1. Taxonomy (GTDB): domain Bacteria; phylum Zhuqueibacterota; class Zhuqueibacteria; order Oceanimicrobiales; family Oceanimicrobiaceae; genus Oceanimicrobium. Next base: position 84,855 of record SMXC01000249.1, on the reverse strand, counting down.
CTAAAATTATTGCCTCTGCTGCTGAATCTGTTTTTGTTGTAACTCCGAATTCAGAAAGAGCCCTCGATGGCCGCCTTCTGTGTGAAGAATTATTGAGATATTCAGTTCAAGCTGTCTACTGCCCGCAGATGGCAACAGGTTTTCAAAATGCAATCTCTTCTGCAAATGAAAATGACTTGATTTGTATCTTGGGTTCGCATAATGTTGTGGGAGAATTATTGCATTTTTATAAAAAACCTTGACAAAGGGAATTATATTTAGTTAATTCAATTAACTACCCCGACTGTTTAATCCCAACAAGGTGAGTTCCCGTCAAAAACCTTACTAATCGTGTCAACTAAGCCCTAACTTTAGGCTCGTATTTAGGGATTCAGTTTATTTTAACTTTGACCTATATACTTTAAACCAATCCATTCGTTCACTAAAGTATACTTCACAAGAGAGTTTACCCCTTAAAGATTTATCTTAAAATTTCCAGTCAAAAAAGTTTATTTGTAGCAGTTGATTAACTCACAAATGAACCCAATTTCATTGTATCAAATACTCCTCTAAAATTAAGGAATTGTTATGGAGATCGTTGAATTAAAGACGTTAAAAATTTCTGAATTGACCAAAATGGCGCAAACCCTGAATGTTTCTGGCGCCACTAGCCTTAAAAAACAAGAATTGATTTTCCGGATCCTGGAAGAACAAACCAAACAAGAAGGGTTGATTTTCGCTGAAGGCGTTCTTGAAGTGCTGCCCGATGGATATGGATTTCTAAGATCGCCGGACTACAACTACTTGCCGGGGCCGGATGATATTTATGTCTCCCCTTCACAAATAAAGCGTTTCGGATTAAGAACCGGGGATACGGTATCAGGGCAAATTCGTCCGCCAAAAGAAAGTGAACGGTTTTTTGCTTTACTTAAAGTTGAGGCGGTAAATTTTGAAAACCCCGAAGAAGCGAAAAAGAAAATTCTCTTCGATAACTTAACCCCGCTTTATCCGGAGGAGAGAATTGAGCTTGAGCATAAACCGAAGGATTTTTCTTCTCGGATCATGGACATGTTAACACCCATTGGTAAAGGTCAGCGCGGTTTAATTGTTGCCCAACCGAAAACTGGAAAAACAATTCTGCTGCAAAAAATTGCAAATGCTGTCAGCGACAATCACCCGGAAATCAAAATGATTGTTTTGCTCATTGATGAACGGCCTGAAGAAGTCACCGATATGCAGCGGTCTGTGAAAGCTGAGGTTATCAGCTCGACTTTTGACGAGCCGCCGGACCGCCACGTGCAGGTGGCTGATATGGTTTTGAAAAAAGCCAAACGGCTGGTTGAGTACGGCCAGGATGTGGTGATTCTTTTGGACAGTATAACCAGGCTGGCGAGAGCGCACAACGCAGTTGTGCCGCACAGCGGAAAAATTCTTTCCGGCGGCCTTGACGCCACGGCCTTGGAACGTCCGAAGAGATTCTTCGGAGCCGCCAGAAATATTGAAGAAGGCGGCAGTTTGACCATCATCGCCACCGCACTGATCGATACCGGTAGTCGTATGGATGAAGTCATTTTTGAAGAGTTTAAAGGAACCGGCAACATGGAATTACAGCTTGACCGCCGCATATCTGATCGTAGAATTTTCCCGGCAATTGATGTTAACCGGTCAGGCACGAGAAAGGAAGAGCTTCTTTTAAAAGATTTTGAAATTAAACGTATTTGGATTCTACGTAAATTCCTCGCAGATTTGACTTCTGTAGAAGCTATGGAATTTCTGCTTAGCAGGATGCATGGGACTAAGACAAATAAGGCTTTCCTGGAATCAATGAATACCTAAAGGTTGATTATTTTTCTTGCATTTCAGATACAGATTTCGTATATTCAACGCTTGAATTTTCAGACATAATAAAGAAATTGTTATTTGTAATTTAAGGAGTTCATGGTGAAACCTGATATTCATCCGGAATACAAAGTTGGTACTGTAACCTGTGCATGCGGGCATTCATTTCAAGTTCGATCGACCGTCGGTGATATGAATGTTGAAATCTGTTCGGCCTGCCACCCGTTTTTTACCGGTAAACAACATTTGGTTGATTCGGCTGGCCGTGTTGAGAAGTTTATGAAAAAATACGGTTTGGCTGATAAAAAAGCTGCCCAGGAAAAAGCAGAAGAAGTAAAGGCAGTTGAGGCAAAAGCCGCAGAACAAAAGGCGGTTGAGGAAAAAGCTGCAGCGGAGCGGCAAGCTGCTGAAGCAAAAAATGTAGCCGCGAAAGCTGAAACGAAAGTTGAGGCAAAAGCTGAAGAACAAGCCGAATCCGTTGGAACCGAAAGTAAAACTGAAAAGGTGGAAGATAAAGAAGCTGTGACCAATTCATAACTGAACTGTAGGTAAAAGGTAAGGACGGGATGAGAGCCTGAAAAAGGCCCATTCCGTTTTTTTATTTCCCCAAGGGTAAAATGATTACTGGTAGTTTGAAATTTTAATTTTAGGGTCTGAAAGTTATGAACGAGCAAGCACTACAAATTGGCGGACAAGCGGTAATTGAAGGCGTGATGATGAGATCGGCACAAATTGTTTCTGTGGCAGTTCGCCGGCAGGACGGCAGTATTTTAGTGCGGAAAAAATCGTTTGTTTCTTTTATCAAACGCTTTAAAGTTTTATCCTTTCCGATCCTGAGAGGCTCGGTTGTCCTGATAGAGTCTCTGGTTTTGGGAGTTCGAGCTTTGACTTTTTCAGGCGATGTTGCTGTTGAAGATGAGAAGAAAAATGAAAGAAAAAATAACAACAAAGACGTCATCCCGGAAAAGAGAGGTTGGCTGGCCAGTGTGTGGCTGGGGCTTACTGTCCTGTTCTCCTTTGGAATCGGATTGTTTATTTTCTTTTATGTGCCCCTGATTTTAACCGAATTGCTAGGCGCAGAAAGCGGATTCATGTTTAACCTGGTTGACGGTTTTCTACGCCTGTCGATTTTTCTTCTCTATCTCGGCGCGATAACATTGATGAAAGACATTCGCCGTATTTTTGAATATCACGGGGCCGAGCATAAGAGCATTTTTGCGTTTGAAAACAAAAAGGACCTTACACCAGCCGCCGCAAAACCGCTTTCGCGCTTTCACCCCCGCTGCGGCACCAGTTTCTTATTCATCGTGATGGTGGTCAGCATTTTTGTGTATATGTTTTTAGGTAAACCGGTAGACCTGGGAGATAGATTGCTGCGTCTTGCTTTTCTTCCGCTCATTGGCGGCATTTCATATGAACTTATTCGACTGTCGGATGTCGGAGCAAAGAAAAGTTTTTGGCGGCCGTTCATTTTACCGGGAATGTGGCTGCAAAGACTGACCACAAAAGAACCTGATGAAAGCCAGTTGGAAGTTGCCATTGTGGCCCTGAAATGCGCTCTGGGTTTAAGCATCTCGGAACACCCGAACGTGGTTGTCGAGGGTGAAGAAAAGGCGCAGTTGGAGAACGTTCAGTAAACTAGAGCAGCGATTCTTAATTATCATTTCAACGGGTAATCGTATTGTTGTCTTAAATGCTGCGCCAGTCATTGATGGTCATTGTGTCATTAGCAGACAATAATTGACTTAATGACAACAAATGACAGACTCCAAGGCAGATTTTGCGATCCTTTGTACGGACACTTTGATTACGCAGGCTTTTGGAATCACATTACTAGGATTTTGGCGGAGACTCAAATGTTAGAACAATTGGAAAAAATTGATAAGCGTTATCAAGAGCTTTGTGAGCTTTTAATGGATCCAAATGTCACTCAAGACCCTGCCAAATACAAAGAAATCGCAAAAGAGAGGAGTGGGCTGGACAAAACCATAGAAAAATATCACGAGTATAAAAAAGTTTTAACCACCTTGCAGGAGGACGAATCTGTTCTCAAAAATGACAGCGATGAAGAGCTGCGCGAACTCGCCGAACTCGAGCTTGAAGAACTGACACCAAAGAAGATTGATCTCGAAGAGGAACTCAAGGTTTTGTTGCTGCCTAAGGACCCCCAAGATAAAAAAAATGTAATCGTTGAGGTTAGAGCAGGAACCGGTGGCGATGAAGCCGGGCTTTTTGCCGGTGATCTCTATCGAATGTACAGCCGGTTTGCTGAAAGGATAGGCTGGAAAATTGAAGTGCTAAGTTCAAATCCGCAGGGCGTGGGAGGGTTTAAGGAAATTATTTTTATGATGAACGGGGAAAATGTTTACGGCGTCATGAAGTATGAAAGCGGCGTACATCGTGTGCAAAGGGTGCCGAAAACCGAGACCAACGGCAGAATCCATACTTCGGCGGCATCTGTTGTGGTGCTGCCCGAAGCTGAAGAAGTTGAAATTTCAATCGAGCCCAACGAATTGAAAATCGATGTTTACCGTTCCTCGGGACCCGGCGGCCAAAGCGTGAATACCACCGATTCCGCCGTTCGAATTACCCACATTCCCACCGGCATGGTGGTGACCTGCCAGGATGAAAAATCCCAGCATAAAAACCGCGCCAAAGCCCTGAAAGTTCTCAAGGCGAGGTTGCTGGAAAAGAAGCAGCGTGAGGAGCAGGAAAAGTTAACCGAGAGTCGTCGTTCCATGATCAGTTCCGGCGATCGCAGCGCCAAAGTCAGAACATACAACTTTCCCCAAAGCAGGCTTACCGACCACCGGATTGGCTTAACTCTCTACCGCCTCGACGAAGTGCTTGATGGTGATATTCAGGAAGTCATCGACAAACTCCGTCTCGCAGACCAGGCTGAGTTGTTGAAAAAGGCTGGTTAGTATTTTAGTTAATCCAATGACTCTGTTCTCAAATGCAAGCAATATTGTTGACTTTTGAAACGACAGTCCCAAATTCTTGTCCGAAAAAGGAATTGAAAAGGCGCGGTTGAATGCCGTGCAATTATTGGGAATACTTTGGAAATGAATCGCCTTGATTTTGGTTGAACTAGGATCGTTCGGTTGAAGCAATAAAAAAGCACGCAATAATGTTGATATAAGTAATTTTCGAACACAAAGCAAGGAGCATCGATTGCATCACAAATGCCAACCCTGTTCCATCAGGGCGCAGTTCGTAAAATTTTGCAGCACTGTTTTCCTATGTGGCGTAGTTAGCATTGTGTCGGCGAAATCTTCCAATCCCAGTTCCCAAAATTCACTTATGATGGCTGTGGCATGGAAACAAACAGCAGCAGAGTACAGGGCACTGTATTATCAGGCCTACAACATTGCACGAATGCAAGTGGAGCGTGCGTTGTCTACTCGAACACCCGGGGATAAAACATTGGCAGTGGTAATGGATATGGACGACACCATCCTCAATACCGTAAATTACTGGGGATATTTGATTAATAATAACCAGGCTTTTTTTGACGATTCTATTTGGGATCGGTGGATCCCGGAAAACAAGGTGGTTCCTACGCCCGGGTCCGTGGACTTTCTTGCCTTCTGTAAGGACAATGATGTTGAGGTCTTCTATGTCACAAGCCGGAACCAGGGCGCGAAAACTTTCGAGTACGCGATGGATCACCTGAAGATCAATGGATTCCCCTACGCCGATGAAAATCATCTAACGGTTCTAACCGATACATCCAACAAGCAAAAACGGCAGGATGAGATAGGTAATGACTATGAAATCGTGCTATTTATGGGCGATAACCTCAACGATTTTAAGCGGGTTTACTACGTCACAGACATTGACGAACGAACCAAGCTTATGGAGCAAGACAAAGATCTCTTCGGGCGAAAGTTCATCCTGCTCCCAAACCCAACGGATGGTCATTGGATCAGGGCCGTCTTCGGCGAATCCGAGCCGCCTCCGACAAATACAAATCGTGAAATACTGAGGAAGGCGGCGACCAGATCGAGCTGGGAACAATAGATATAGAATAGCCTTAATGATTCTATCTTCAATGACAAGGAATATTGTTGATCTTTTAAACGACAGCTCAAAAATGTTGTCCGAAAAAGGAATTGAAAACGCGCGGTTGAATGCAGAGCAGTTATTGCGCCATACTTTGGGGATAAATCGCGTTGATCTCTACTTGAACCAGGATCGTTATTTGACTCAAACCGAAGCGGCAGCATTCAAGCGTTGCTTAAAAAGACGAGCAGACCGGGAACCTTTGCAATATATTCTTGGCGAAGCTGAGTTCATGTCATTACCTTTTGTTGTGGATGAGAACGTCTTGATTCCGCGTCCGGAGACGGAAATTCTGGTGGAAAAAACCATTCAAATGTGCAAAGAGAAATTCGCCTCAAAAGATCAGATTGAGGTTCTGGAATTTGGCACCGGTTCGGGGTGTATTTCCGTAAGTTTAGCAAAATATTTGGAGAATGCCCGAATAACTTCTTTAGATATATCAAGGGACGCTCTTAAAGTTGCTGAAAAAAATGCCGGCTTAAATGGCGTTGATGACCGGATACAGTTCATAAATCAAGATTGCACTTCATCAAAAATTGCAAACTATTTTCCTGACAAATTTGACGTACTGGTTTCAAATCCACCGTATGTTTCCCCAACAGATTTTGAAGACTTGCCCGAAGAAATCAAAAAGTATGAGCCCGCAGTTGCCCTCAGCGACAACCGGGATGGCTTAAGCTTTTATCGCAAAATTGCTGAGCTTTCACCCGAGCTAATTAAAACATCCGGATTCTTAATGCTTGAGCTTGGTTTAGGCCAGGCGGTGGCAGTAAAAGAAATTTTCGTAAAAACCAGCTTCAATAATATAAATATTTTTCAAGATCTGAACGAAATAGATCGAATCTTATTTTGTGAGTATGAATAAATAATCCTGTTGTGATGAGTTCTTGTCGAGCGTTGATTGATTCAGCTGCCAAAATTAACCTGGGAGTCATCTTGAGTTGGATTTCCGCTCAGCATGAGCTTTGTGTGGCGAATAACGAATAAACGAATAACTTGCTCAGCCTATTAAAGCTGAATACTTTTTAAGTACATGGAGGACTTAATGCTCAAACCAACCATTTTTCGTGAATATGACATCCGGGGAATCGCAGATGAAGATCTGGTTGATGAAAATGTCGTTCTGCTGGGTAAAGGAATCGGCACATTTTTGGGTCGGCAGGGTTCAAAGACTTTAGTTATTGGCCGGGATGTTCGGCTTTCTTCGCCGCGCCTTCGGGATGCGCTTATTAAAGGACTGCAATCAACAGGAGTCAATGTCATAGATGTTGGTGTAACACTTACTCCCATTCAATATTTTGCTATTCTTCATTTAAACGCCGACGGCGGTGTCATGATTACCGGCAGTCACAACCCGATTGACTACAACGGTTTAAAAATCTCCAAGAAAGGCGTAGTGCCGGTTTATGGGGAGCAAATTCAGGAAATTCGCAAAATTATCGAGAGCGACGATTTTGCCACGGGCGCCGGAGAGATCGTCGAGAAAAACGTCATGGATGATTACGTAACGACCTTAAAGTCCAAGCTGAAATTTAATAAGAAACTCAAGATTGTCATCGATGCCGGCAATGGCACCGCTGGTCTTGTTGCGCCTAAGCTCTGGGAAGACATGGGATGCGATGTGGAATGCATTTACTGTGAACCTGACGGCCGCTTTCCCAACCACCTGCCCGATCCGACTGTCCTGAAATACGTAGTTGATTTGCAGGAAAAGGTTCTCGAAACCGGGGCAGACCTGGGGATCGGTTACGACGGCGATAGCGATCGCGTTGGGGTTATCGATGAAAAAGGCCGGATGATTTTTGCGGATACGCTGCTGGCGATTTTAAGCCGCGAGGTTTTAGATCGAAATCCAGGTTCAGAAATTGTTTTTGATGTAAAATGTTCCCAGGCGCTTCCTGAAGAAATTCGGAAACACGGCGGTAAACCCCTGATGTGGAAAACCGGTCACTCGCTTTTAAAAGCAAAAATGAAAGAAATTAACTCGCCCTTGGCAGGTGAGATGTCCGGGCATATTTTTTATGCGGATGATTATTTTGGCTTCGACGACGCGATTTATGTTTCGGGCCGGCTCATGCAAATTCTCTCAAACACCGACCAAAAACTCTCCGAGATCGTCGATGAAATTCCACATTTTGAGTCGACTCCCGAAATTCGAATTGATGCGACCGATGAAGACAAATTTAACGTTGTGGCGGATATTGCGGATTACTTTAAGAAAAGTTATGACGCCATTGATATCGACGGCGCGCGGGTATTGTTTGGCGACGGCTGGGGGCTGGTTCGTGCGTCCAACACGCAGCCGGTTTTGGTCCTGCGATTTGAAGCTAAAACTAAAGACCGTTTGCAGGAAATCATTGAAGTCTTCAAGACGAAATTGCGGGAATATCCTTCAATTAAATTTTCGGATGAAGATTTTGCAATTGCTTAAATCTTTTGTTTTATTTGGTCAAATTGAATAATTATGGATAACCGATTCTGGCAATATGTCATGCCCACGGCAGGCGGGCATCCAGGTTTTTTTCATCTTAGGCTGCTTCTGCTTTGTTCTGGATTCCGCCTGCGCGGGAATGACTTCTTTTTAAAAACATTTTTTATCATGATTCCAAAAAAAATGATTTTACTTTCAATTTTGGTTTTATTTGCAAACACCGGTTTTGCCGGCGAAGAGATCATGCCCTTAAATCAAATCAAACCGGGCATGCGCGGGATAGGCAAAACCGTTTTTGTCGGTACTGAAATCGAAGAATTTGAATTCGAAGTTCTCGAAATTATTCCCAACTTCAGAGCGAAACGCGATTTGATTTTGACCAGACTTATTGGTGAAAAAATCGAGTACACTGGTGTTGTGGCGGGCATGAGTGGCAGCCCGATGTACATCGACGGCAAGCTCATCGGAGCGTTGTCCTACAGCATGGGCATTTTCATGAAAGAGCCCATCGCCGGCGTCACGCCCATTGAGCAAATGTTTGAAATTCTTGCCTGGGAAAAAGTACGTCCCGAGGAATTGGCCGCCGTTCGCGGGTTTAATGAATCCTATCTCGCAATGGCGGTCGGAGCACAGGAGTTCTCCCTGGAAGATATTCTTCCCCTCGAATTTAGGAGGGCCAAAAGGAAAACAAGCCTGGCCCGAATTAATCCTTTAGACACGCCGCTTATTTTTTCGGGATTCGAGAATTCGGTTTTAGAATTTTGTTCAACCGTTTTTGACGGAATGGGCGTGCAGGTTCTAAGCGGCGGCGGAACGTTCACAAATGAAAAACCAGATTTAGGACCTTTAGAACCTGGCTCTGCATATTCTATTGTTATCGTCGATGGCGATATGGGACTGCAAGCAACGGGCACTGTAACTTATGTAGATGGCAATAAAGTCCTGGGAATGGGACACTCGTTCTTGAACAGCGGCGCGCTTGAACTGCCGATGGGCAAAGCAAAAATTCTCACAACTCTCTCGAGTTTGATGTTTTCTACAAAAATGTCTGCGCTCACTGAAATCGCCGGGACGATTCACCAGGATCGCACAACCGGAATTATGGGCGTTACGGGTGAGTCAGCTAAAATGATTCCCATCCGGCTGCGTTTCCGCTCTAAGTTTCAAGACGACAAAGAGTTTAATTTTCGAATTGCAGAGGATCGCAGACTCTATTCTTTGACGCCGTTTATTTTCACCATTGTTTTAACAAATGCTTTGGAATCGGTCCGTTTGTCTCAAGGGAACCAGACTCTGAAACTGGAAGGCAAAATTAATTTAAAAGGTTACGAATCTATCCCCCTGCAAAATTATTATGCCGGCGGCAGACCTTCAACTTTCATCACGGACACGATTGAAGCGACCGGAGAAATCTCAGCAACGGTTGGCGCACTTCTGTCTAACAATTTTGAGGCTCCGGAAATCGAGTCGGTTGAGTTGAATTTTGAGGCCCTGCACCAAAAGAATCTTGCCATCGTTGAAAAAATTGAAGTCGATAGAATGGTGGTTAAACCGGGTGATGAAATTAAACTGTCTGTTTATTTCAGAGAATATCAGGGTGAGGAACACAAAATAGACCATGTGCTAAAAATTCCGGAAGGAATTCGTGAACGGCGAATCTCGATTTATGCAGGAAGCGGTGGCACCCTCACCCGACAGGAGGCCAGAACGTCGCCGCAGAAGTTTAGACCCAAAAGCTTTCAACAACTTACGAAGCTGCTGAAAGAAAGACGAAAAAATAATTATCTGTTTTTTCAGATTCGTTTGCGAGACAAAGGAGTCCTGGTCGCCGGGGAAGAACTGCCTGCCCTTCCGCCTTCAATTCTTGCCGTGATGAATGCTCAGAAATCATCTGGGAATCTTTCTAACTTAAGAAATCGCGTTCTTTTTGAGACGAGTGTGGAAGTCAATTATTCCGTTTCAGGCGGTAAAACCATTTTAATTAGTGTAGAACCCAGGTAAAAATCAAGTAAGGGATTATGAAAAAAATACAAAAATCCTCGTTGTTCATGAAATTAATTCTTTTAGCCTTGGTTTCATTGTTGGCTGCTTCAACACCAAAAATCATCACCTACCGTACTCAAAAGGATTTTGAAAAAGGTGAACCGAAAGGGGTTTCAATTAACAGCTATGGTGAGATCAAACTAGCCCCGCAAATTAATGAAACTTTTAACACAGATTTGCCTTTTGTCTGGGCTATGGCGGCGGATCAGCGTGGAAATATTTATGTTGCCGGCGGCAATGGCGGTAAGGTTTTTAAAATTAATTCAAAGAATGAAGCAGCCGAAATTTTTGAAGCCGATGAGATCGAGATTTACGCTTTAGCAACGGATGGCGAGAACAACCTCTTCGTCGCGACTTCACCGCGTGGGAAAGTATACAAAATTCCATTTGGAAGCACTCCCAAAGCGGAAGATGTTGTGTTTTTTGATCCCGAAGATATTTACATTTGGTCGATGGTCGTTGACAAGCAAAATAACCTGTTTGTGGCAACCGGCGAAAAGGGTTTAATTTATAAAGTCGATTCTAAAGGCGGCCACTCTCTATTTTTCGAAAGCGAAGACGCTCACATCCGAAAGATGATTTTGGATAGAAGCGGCAACATTCTGGCTGGAACCTCGGGTAAAGGCATAGCGATGCGCATATCTCCTGACGGCAAAGCATTTGTGCTTTACGATTCTCCCCTTATTGAAGTGACTGATTTGCTGCAAGACCGTTCAGGAGATATTTATGTTGCCATCTCCGGAGACGCCTTACTGAAAACCGCAATTCCTGCTGTCAAAGCAACTTCTACTTCAGGTGGCCAGGAGAATAGCAAGTTCGACGATGATGAAGACGAGGGTCTCGACCTGCCTGTTCAGAATATTTCGACCGGCAGCAGAGGGCGGGGAAGTTCACGGGGCAGCACAGTTTACCGTATCGATAGGGACGGCATGGTGCGTACATTTTGGTCCACTCCGAAGGATCGCATCTACGCCATGATTCTGAATGCATCCGGTAATATTTTAGTGGGCACCGGTGATAAAGGCAGGCTCTATTCATTGTCTCAATCTGGTGAGCACACGCTTTTAAGTCAGCTTGAGGATTTGCAAATTACCGTGCTGGCAAAGAATTCTCACGGGACAATTTACCTCGGGACTTCCAATAGCGGAAGCGTCTACACTTTGAATGCAAGATTCAGTTCGGACGGGTATTATTTGTCGGATGTTGTCGACGCAAAAGTGACCTCGCAGTGGGGGGAAATCAGTTGGGAAGTGGAAATGACTTCCAATTCCGGCCTGGTTTTTTACACCCGTTCCGGCAACACGGAAGAACCCGATAAGACCTGGAGCCCGTGGTCAAGCAGTTACTATAATCCAATGGGACAAGCGGTTACCAGCCCGAGTGCGCGTTTTATTCAGTTCAAAGCAAAGTTTTCGACAAAAGACGGTAAGAACTCTTCCGTGCTAAAACAAGTTTCATTTTCGTATCTTCAAAAAAATGTCGCTCCGCAAATTGAAGAAATAACTTTGCATTCCGCAGGTGATTACTACCCCGGATCTGCCAATAAGAATTCCGATGATTCACATTTGGGAAAGAACAATTCATCAGGGCGAAATGGTTTTCAAAGCCAATCCCTTGGGCGTAAAACTTACAAAAAAGGATTTCGGTCTGTCAGTTGGCGAACACAAGATGAAAACCGTGATCATTTATCATTTGATCTTTTTTATAAAGGGGAGAATGAAAACCAGTGGCGAACCCTGGCTGAGAATTTTAATGGATATGTCTATTCCTGGGATAGCGAACTTTTCCCCGACGGTCGCTATTTCATAAAGTTGGTGGCGAAAGACGATCTTTCAAATCCTCCGGCGATGACCCTTTCATCTGAAAAGATAAGCCAGCCGTTTATCGTTGACAATAAAGGTCCGGAAGTTTCTGAGATTAAAGTACGTTCACAGGGCAAGAATACCATTCTGTCTTTCTCTGTTTTTGATAGTCAGATGAATATTTTATCCGTCGAATACGGTCTAAACGCGGACGATTGGAGTCTGGTTTACCCGGTCGATGGCATTTGTGATTCTAAAAAAGAACAGTTCGAAATAAAGGTTTCTTCACTCCTTGAAGGAACCAACACCGTTGTGATAAAGGTCAAAGATTCGCTCGATAACATTGGATTCGGTAAAAAGAATTTTAAGCAATAATTTAAAAGCTAATGGCGGTAAGGAGAGTTATCCCATTACTGAGAAAGGTTGAAAGTGCCGCATGCTTGATAGGACATCACTGGAAAAAGTAAAGGATTGCATTGAACGGGGGCAGCGTTTCATATTGACAACCCACGTTAACCCTGATGGCGATGGATTGGGATCGGAAGCCGCACTCGCGGCTTTTTTTGCTGATTTGGGGAAGGATGTTTATATTTTCAATAGCAGCCCCGTGCCACATAATTACAAATTCCTGGATCCCGATAATAAAATTCAAATCTACGAGAGTGAAAGTCACCGTGAAATCCTACTGATGGCTGATTTTATTTTTATTTTAGATATCAGCGATTGGGACCGTTTGAAGCAGGTTGGGAAGGATATAAGAGAAACTAAGATAACACGGATTTGTATTGATCACCATCCTGCGAATCCGAACTTTACCGAACTAAATTTAATAGATACAAAAGCCTGTTCAACGGGGGAGTTGGTTTATGATTTCCTTCGTTTCTGTGATGCAAAGATTACAAAGCAAATCGCGGAGGCGCTATACACAAGTATTCTAACAGATACGGGTTGGTTTAAATATTCAAACTCGAGCTCGAAAGCATTTTCGATTGTTGCTGATCTGGTTAAAAATGGCGCCCGCCCAGACAAGATTTATGAAAAAGTAAGAGAGCACGAGTCAATGAACAAGGTGAAATTGTTCGCACATGCATTGCGGACTTTAAGACTTGAACACGGCGGCAAGATTGCCGTCATGACCGTCACAAAAGATCTCATTGATAGCATCGGTGCGAAATCCTACGATACTGAAGGCTTTGCAGATTATCCAAGAAGAATTGATGGCGTTGAAGTGACGGCCATGTTTATCGAAAAGGAAAAAGGCCAGGTTAAATTGAGCCTGCGGTCGAAAGGGAATTATGTGATCAATGGCATTGCCCAGCAATATGGCGGCGGCGGACATCAATATGCCGCTGGCGTCCTGCTTGAAGGTGAATTGAACCAGTATGTCAAGAGGATTGTCGAAGAAATATCGTACCTTTTTTAGTGAATCTGAGAAGTATTCAAAATGACTCTGGAACAATTTAATAGGTTAACAGAAGAATTTAGCCCTGCCTTAATTGAGGTTAGCAAAAAGTGCGAAGTCGAGCATCCAACGGTTCATTCTGTTTCCAAAATAATACGCTCATTTGGACTTGAAAGCAAAATTGTAGAACAAACCAGGGTTGTTGCTGAACTCCAAATTCAGAATTCCGCCTCGAAGAATATTGCTTTACGGATTGTAATGGATGATCCAGTTCAAGCCATCATAGGTTTAGGGGCACTTAGTTTTTTGACCTCGTGTAAAGAGCAGATGATGGGTCAATTGCGCGTCATTTTCCACACAAGTAAAACGGGTTCTAATTTTTCTCTAAAATCGATTCAGGAAGGTGAACTCAAGAATATTTGCGGCCTTTGGAATTTGAGAACCAATTCTAATATTTCCTCGGGGTGCGTTGGCATCAAACTTGGTTCTGTTTTCTCCACGGTTGAGGATTTTGCGCTTACTATTTTTAGCAGAAGTAATTCTTCAAATGTCATAACGGCGACAGCAAATATTATCACCACATTAAATCAATTAACGAGCAGAAAAACGGATCCGTTAAAGCCGGCGAACATCACGATTTCTTCAATACATAGTTCAAGCGCCGACACGTCAATTCCCAACTCTGTTGAAGTCAAAGGTAGTTATTCGAGCTCGGATAAAGCGGTGGCGCACCAGATTCCATCTTTGATTAAAGAATCAGTTCAAGGATTGACTAAGGCTTATGGCCTTGAGTTTGAAATTCAAACAGCAAAACATTCAACTGTAACTTTCGATGAGTCGCTTTCTTGCCATTTGAGCAATGCTGCCAAAGAAGTTTTAGGAAGCGTTAAAGTCGTGGATATTGAGTATAGCCGCTATCCCTCTCCTGATTTGACGCACTACCTGAAAGCGGTGCCCGGCACTATTTTAGAAATTGGCACTGGCGATTCAAAGTCTGCGGTTCCATTGGAGGAAAGTATAAGAAGCGGTTTCAAAACAGTCTCCTGGGCGTTTTTAAAATATCTGCAGTAAGCACAAACCTGCCAGCAATCAACTTTTATAAATCCACGGGCGACTCCTCACATATTTAAAATCTAGTCTCACCGGTCACGGATTTATTCCTTTGCTCAAATAATCGTAAAACCTCCGATGGAATCCAAGTCCCTTTTATTAAAAAGCGGTAATATTGGTTTTTTTGTTTGGAATTTAACCGTGGATGAATTAGTTTTATATCGGTTTGTATGAATAATTCTTGTGAGTTTATCATGAACGAGTCAGTTGTAAAGATTATACCGGATGAGATTCACCATAAGGATGATAGGCTGAATCAGTATCTTCATACAATTGCCCACGAGCTTCGAACACCGTTTGTTTCGATTCAGGGCTTTGCTTCCCTTTTGTACGAGGAATACAATGACAGCCTCCCTGAAGGGGCCCGAACCTATCTGGATCGAATTATAACGAATCTGAACCGCGTCGACAGCCTGCTCACTGATATCACAAAATTAGCCAAAATTTCAATCGATAAAAACCGATTTGAGCGAGTCCCTGCGCTGACAATTATCGACAAAGCGTTGGATTCCCATGTTATCGAATTACATCATAAAAAAATACATATGCGTGTGCAGCCACACTTGCCTAAGTTAAATTGCGACGCCAGTGCTATGGTTTTGGTATTTTCAAATCTAATCGGAAACGCCATCAAGTACTCGCACGAAAAACGTGGGGGTGAAATTGAAATTGGCTATTCTGATGAGGAGATTTTCCATAAGTTTTTTGTGCGCGACAATGGCATAGGTTTTAAGGCCGCTGACCATAGTAAAGTTTTTGTTCTTTTCAACCGACTGCGAAATAAAAACAACGTGACCGGCACAGGATTGGGTTTATCCATCGTTAAGCAAGTCATTGAGAGTCATGGCGGCGAAGTTTGGGTGGATTCGAAAAAATACAAAGGTGCGACCTTTTATTTTACCCTGCCAAAATAATTCTGCCAGTGCCACGGATGACCCTTTAGTTTTTAAGTCATTTTACCCTTATCAATTCTCATTATTCCCCATTGGATAGAAAGAGCCATGGATGGTCCTTTAAAAATACTGCTTGTTGAAGACGATCCGGATCAAGCGAATTTGATTCAAAAGCGTTTGCGAAATTACAATTCTCATATCGAAGTTGAGACCGTTTTTTCCGGAAAGGACTGTTTAAGAAAACTTACCCGTAATCACTACGAAACCATTATCCTCGACTACAGTTTGCCGGAATATGACGGAATAGAAATTCTTAATAGAATAAAGCAAACCGGAATTGACGCACCGGTCATCATTGTGTCAGCAAACGGCAATGAAAAGATTGCTGTTGAAGCATTAAAACGTGGTGCCCATGATTATCTCGTCAAGGATTCAGGGTATCTGACACTTCTTCCAAAAGCTGTTGAAAGAGCCATCGAAAAAAATCTGGTGGATATTAAGCTTCGTAAGTCCGAAAGAAAAAACCGTGAGCTTTTTGAAAAAGTGTTGGAGAGTAAGAATCGATTGCAGACCATGTTCGACGGCATCGAAGATATTATTTACGAAGTTAACAAGGATTATGAGATTATTCGTGCGAATAAGAAATTCGCAGAGCTGTGCAATAGTCAGCCGGAAAATCTCATCGGGAAAAAGTGCTACGATGTTTACTTCAATTGCGAGTCCTGCGGTGGCTGCCCGGTAAAAGCAACCCTTGACAGTTTAAAACCTCATTCTGTTGAAAAAACGAATGGTGCTGACGTTTATGACACCCGGAGCTATCCGATTTTCAATGTCGATCGTAAATTGGAATCCGTTGCGGTCTACTCCAAAAATATTACCGAAAAAAGGGGACTCGAAAAATCTTTGATTCAATCTGAAAAAATGGCAACAATTGGTCTTCTTGCCTCGGGGATCGCTCACGAATTACGGAATCCTTTAAATGTCATTGAGACCGCCCGTTACTACATCGATCAATTTTTGCCGGAAAAAAGTAATGACATCTCGGCAAAATTGGAGATTATCAGCAAAAATGTTAAACGTGCTTCTAAGATAATTAATAGTCTGTTGGAATATTCACGGCATTCAGAATATGAAAACGAATCGATCGATTTGGAAAAACTTGTTGCAGATACCATGGCGCTTATTGAAAAAGAGTTTATCGCCAGAAATATCGAGTACATTTTCGAGGGCAAACCAAATACATTTGCTTATTTCAACATGGACTCACTCAAGCAAGTGTTGTTAAATATCATTATTAACGCAATTCAAGCGATGCCGAATGGAGGGCAGCTCGTAATTTCAATCAAGAAGAGCCGTGAAAAATCAGTTGACATTCAAATTTCCGATACAGGTATCGGCATCCCTGAGGAAAATTTGCCGCGCTTGTTTTCACCGTTCTTTACCACAAAAGAAGTTGGTGTTGGCACCGGATTGGGGTTGTATGTCTCACATATGATTATCGAGAGAGAGGGCGGTAAGATTCTGGTTGATAGTAAATTGAATGAGGGTACGACCTTTACCATTTCGCTGCCCTCATCTGAAGTAACTGAGTCGCTTGCCGTACATAGTTAGAGTCCTTGTTCAAAAGTTATTGTCTATGCGAGCCTTTCGACGTAGCCGAGGACAAACTCCGCCAAACAATCCTTTCATTGCCGGATGTTTGAGATTGTTTCGGTAAAAAAGCCTCGCAAAGACGAGCGTATAAAGATGTCAGGCAATCCGTTCTTTCAAGACTCTTAGTTTTTATTGACAAAGAAACTTTTAATGCTTATATTCGTCTGATTTTTTTGACCAGAGACGGATGCTAACTTTAAAAGAAATTTGTGAGCCGATAAAAAAAGAACTGTCAGATTACGAAGTAGAGTTTAAAAAACTGCTGAGTTCGAATGTTTTTTTGATCGATAAGGTGGTCAAATATATTGTTCGCCAAAAGGGCAAACGCCTGAGACCAATCTTTGTTATACTGACAAGTAAGATGCATAACGGTGTTGCATTAGACAGCCGCAAACTAAAAGCCGCTGCTATTATGGAACTGCTGCACACTGCAACCCTAATGCACGACGATGTTGTCGATAGTTCGCCTCGGCGCCGAGGCCTCCCCGCGGTTAATTCCATTTGGAAAAATAAAGTTTCGATTTTGATGGGGGACCTCCTCTTATCAAAATCCCTTCTGGCAATGCTGAGTTTAAAAAGCATGCGTGCTTATGAAATTTATTCCGAGACCGCAGAAAGAATGGCTCAGGGAGAATTGCTGGGTTTGGAGAGAAGGAAAGATTATCGAATGGGAGAAGAGGTCTATTTCAAACTCATCGGTGATAAAACAGCCTCACTTTTAGCCGCTGCCTGCCAGTTAGGGGCTGTCTCTTCAAGCGAGAATGAAGAAGATATAATTGCGATGAAAGATTTCGGGGAGAATATCGGCATTGCTTTTCAAATCAAAGATGACTTGCTGGACATCGTAGGCAAAGAAAAGAAAACCGGCAAACCTTTTGGTCATGACATTCGTGAAAGTAAGATTACTTTGCCGCTGATTTATGCTTTGAAACAAGCAAAGAAATCAGAGTCCCGACGGGTGATTCGAAAGATAAAAAATAACCCGAATAAAAATGACCTGATCGAGATCGTTGCGTTTGTTAAAGAATACGGCGGCGTTGAATACGCCATAAAAACCGCTAATGAATATAGTGCAAAAGCGATCAAAAGTTTAGACCGCTACCCGGAAACGCCCTACAAAAGATCTTTGATAAAATTGGTAGAGTTTATAACGACTCGGGAGAGTTGATTGCGCAGTTCTTGTTCCGCTATATGTCTGATTTTCTTTTTCGGATGTCGCGGCAATGATATTAAGCTATTCGAGAAGAAGCAAATTGTAATGGACACTTTGGTGTCCATTACAATTTATGCAAAACAGGAACCCGAGAATTGGCAGCAGCACGTTGAGCAGGCGTTTGAGAAAATGCGGCAAATTGAAGACCTGGCAACTTCGTTTAACGATTCCAGCGACGTCGGGCAGATAAATTTAAATGCCGGACAAAAAGGGATTTCAGTTCACAAATATGTTCTGGAGCTTCTGAAGCAAGCCCGGCAAGTGGCTGAAACTTCCGAAGGTGCATTTGACGTATCAATTTTACCTTTACTGGATCTGTGGAACTTTAAATCTTCGAACCCCCGAGTACCAACAGAAGCTGAAGTTTTAGAAAAGCGCAAGCTAGTTGATTTTAGAAAGATTGTTATTAAAGACGATAAAGTTTTTTTACCTGAAGCAAATATGGGGATAGATTTAGGGGCGATTGCGAAAGGCTACGCGGTTGACAGGGCAGTTGAAGTTTTTGAAAAATATGACTATAAAGATTTTATGGTTGAAGCGGGTGGGGATCTGCGAGCCGTTGCCGGGGAATTAACCCAAGGACAGCGGACTATTTGGGTTCGTCACCCGAGAAAAATTGCTGGATTTTTTGCCAAAATAAAAATGGATGAGGCAGCCGTGGCCTCCTCCGGAGATTACGAGCGTTACTTTGAAGTAAACGGGAAACGGTTTCATCATATTTTGAACCCGGAGACCGGTTATCCGGCCTCTCCTGTTGTCAGTGTCACGATTTTTTCAGAAACTACGGCCTTGGCTGATGCTTATGCCACAGCGGTTTTTGTACTCGGTCCGGAAAAAGGATTGGATTTCATTGAAAGGTTACCTGAAACCGAAGGTTTGATTGTATATCACAAAGAAATTGATTCAGACTTAATTCTCGACTGGAAAGTGTCGAAAGGAATTGCAGAAAATCTTGAAATAATTAATTAAAAAAGGAAATTATGAAAAGAACGTTAGTAACAGGTGGAGCCGGGTTTTTAGGTTCACACATTTGCGAGTACCTGCTGAATAAAGGGCATGAAGTCGTTGCCATGGACAATTTGTTAACTGGCACGGTTGCGAATATCGAGCATTTGCAGGGAGAAAAATTTAAATTTATCAAGCATAATGTCACCGAGTATATATATTGTGCCGGACCGATCGACTATGTGATCCATTTTGCTTCACCAGCCAGCCCAAAAGACTATTTAGAACTACCAATCCCGACATTAAAAGTTGGGGCATTGGGAACGCATAAAGCGCTCGGTTTGGCGCGGGAAAAGAAAGCAACATTTCTGCTTGCCTCCACATCCGAGGTTTACGGTGACCCCCAGGTGCATCCGCAAACGGAAGATTATTGGGGCCATGTAAACCCCGTTGGGCCACGCGGCGTTTATGATGAAGCAAAAAGGTACGCAGAAGCGATTACAATGGCGTACCATCGGTTTCACGGCCTGGATACGAAAATAGTAAGAATCTTTAACACTTACGGTCCCAGAATGCGGCCGAAAGATGGGCGTGCTATTCCGGCTTTCGTTCCCCAAGCCTTGAAAAATCAACCGATCACAATTTTTGGAGATGGATCACAAACTCGAAGTTTTTGCTTCGTGGATGATTTGATTGAAGGTGTCTGCCGCCTGATGGTTTCCGATCACCATGAACCGGTTAATATCGGCAATCCAAATGAGATGACAATCAAACAGTTGGCAGAAAGGATCATCAAATTGACCGGCAGTAAAAGCGAGATTATTTACAACCCGCTTCCAATTGACGATCCCAAAGTTCGCCAGCCCAATATTGAGAAGGCGAAAACTATTTTGGGATGGGAACCTAAAATTTCTCTCGGTGAGGGGTTGGGCAGAACCATCAAATGGTTTAAAACGCAAAAGCTTTAAGATATAGCGTTCTATCGTGGAGTCCCGAACAATCCTTAATTTGCCATTCCCCGTGCTTGTTTGAAATTTGTAATCGCGAATGCCTATTTGGTACAAGGAAAAGTCCTACCAAACGATGTCATTGGTCGGGCATATTTTTTGTGAAAAAAAAGGAGGGAATAAGTTATTTGGATTCTAAAAAACTTGCGGAAAAAGTCGCAAATCTATCTTTAGAAAAAAAAGCAATCGATGTCCAGATTTTAACACTGCACCCACTCACGACCATGACAGATTATTTTGTGATCTGTTCCGGTTCTACAAACACTCAAGTTAAAGCAATTTCAGACCACATTTTTGATACGTTAAAAAAAGATAAAATCCGGCCGCTTCATATTGAAGGGCAATCGAACCAGGAGTGGATTTTGCTTGACTATATTGGCGTTTTAGTGCATGTGTTTCAACCGGCGCGAAGGGAATTTTATAGTTTAGAGAGACTTTGGGGGGACGCGGAAATTATCGAAGTAAAAGACGAATAGCATGTCAGAACAAGAATACCTAAAAACAAAACTTTCGAAAGCGCTCGAGTCAAAAGGATTTGCCTGCTCTGGTGAGTTTGAAATTACACTGGAACGGCCCAAGAATCCGGAGCACGGTGATTTTGCAACCAATGTTGCGATGTTGCTCGCTTCAAAATTAAAACGAAGTCCTCGAGAGATTGCCGCGGAATTGCTGGACGAATTAGATTTGGATTCAAAGATTGTATCAAAAGCAGAAATTGCCGGCGCAGGGTTTATTAACTTTCATCTCGAAAATCAATATTTGGGCGAGTCTTTAACCACGATACTCAAAGAGCTGGATAAATTTGGCTGTAGTGATTGGGGCGCTCGAAAAAAGGTGCAGATTGAGTTTGTGAGCGCTAATCCTACCGGGCCTTTAAATGTGGTCAATGCACGGGCAGCGACCGTGGGAGATGTGTTGGTCAACCTGTTTAATGCCGTCGGATTTGACGCGAAAAGAGAATACTACGTTAATGATGCTGGCCGGCAAATAAGGCTTTTGGGCAAGTCTCTCAGTGCGCGTTACATGGAATTAATAGGTCGAGAGGAACCTTTCCCGGAGGAAGGGTACCACGGCGATTACATTCGGCAGTTAGCGAAGGATATTCACACGGAGCATGGTGAAAAGTTCGGATCGGTGGAACAAAATCAGAGATGGCAGGAGTTCTCCGAGCTTGCCTTGGAAAAAATATTAGCTGAGCAGCAACAGACACTTTCAGATTTCCGGGTTAATTTTGACATCTGGTTTCGTGAAAGTGATTTGCGGACCAAGAATGTTCATTTAAAGGTTTTAGAGACCCTGTCTGAGAATGGCCATGTTTATGAAAAAGACGGCGCCAAATGGTTTAAATCCTCAGAGTTCGGGGATGAAAAGGATCGTGTTTTGGTGACCAGCGAGGGAGAACCGACATATTTTTTGGTCGATATTTCTTACCATGTCGACAAATATCAACGCGGATTTGAAAAACTTTTTGATCTCTGGGGACCTGATCACCATGGGTATATCCCACGGATGAAGGCTGCCCTGGTTGCTCTCGATTATCCCGACGGCAGTTTTGAGGTAAATATCATTCAGCAAGTGAATCTGCTGGAAAAAGGTGAAGTGGTTAAAATGTCCAAACGTGCCGGCAAAATCATCGAGATGAAAGAGCTGATTGATGAGGTAGGTGTTGATGTGGCGCGTTTCTTTTTTGTCGCACGGCGCAGCCAAAGTCCCCTCGATTTCGACATAGATTTGGCCAAAAACACATCTGAGGAAAACCCGGTTTTCTACGTGCAATATGCGCATGCACGAATTTGCAATATTATCAAACACGCCGAAGAACGGGCTTTTAAAATGCCAGATCATGCAAATTTAAACTTACTTGAACAAGAAGAAGAGTTGGCTTTAATTAAAAAGCTTTTGGAATTTCCCGACATTGTTTCGAAGGCGGCGAAGTTTTTGGAACCGCACCGCATCCCAAATTATTTACAGGATCTGGCCGCAACTTTTCATCGTTTTTATCATCACCATAGGGTCGTCACCGAAGATAAAGCGTTGACAGAAGCGCGATTGATTTTAATTAAGTGTACAAAAATTGTTCTGGCAAATGCGTTTAAGCTTTTAGGAATTTCAGCGCCGGAACGGATGTAGAGTTTAGAGAGTCTTTCAAATAATTGGAAAATGGATAAGTTAAGGAAGACAACCTATGAGTATCCTCGTCGTTGGGTCAGCGGCTCTCGATACAGTTGAGACGCCATTTGGGTCTGTTGAAGATGCATTAGGAGGCTCGGCAATTTATTTTAGCGCCGCCGCCTCGTACTTTGCGCCGGTAAATTTGGTCGCTGTGGTCGGAGATGATTTTCCCAGAGAGCAAATTGAATTCTTAAAAAAGAAGAATGTTGATTTCAGTGGATTGGAGGTCGCAAACGGGAAAACTTTTCGCTGGGGTGGGAAATACGGTTTTGATTTAAATGAGCGGGACACGCTTTTTACCCACCTGAACGTATTTGAAAAATTTGAACCTAAAATTCCGGATTCTTATAAAAACAGCGAATATATTTTTTTAGCTAATATCGGCCCGGATCTGCAAATGGATGTACTGAAGCAGATTCAAGCACCCAAATTAGTTGCTCTGGATACCATGAACTACTGGATTGGTGGAAATCTGCCGGCGCTTCGGGAAACACTGAAACGTGTCGATGTTCTGATCATTAATGACTCTGAAGTGCGGCAGCTGGCGAACGAAGCGAATCTGGTTAAAGCATCTAAGATTGTTCAGGAGATGGGCCCAAAAACTCTCATCATCAAAAAGGGGGAACACGGCGCTCTTTTGATAACCCGGAACTCGTTCTTCTGGGCGCCCGCTTATCCGTTGGAAATTATTTATGATCCGACCGGAGCCGGAGACACATTTGCCGGCGGATTTATGGGGTATATGGCCAGGAGTGACGACATTTCTATTGATAACTTAAAGCGGGCCGTTGTTTTTGGCAGCGCTATGGCCTCTTTCTGCGTGGAAAAATTTAGTTTGGAACGATTAAAGAATTTAAGCGACGAAGAGATTCGAACGCGTTTTAAAGAATTTTGGCAAATGACGAATTTTGATCCAAACGTTTAAATTGATTAATTATTTGTAGGGGCTGACTGCAGTGTGCCCCTACATTCAAACAGGGGTAGCATGAAAATAATAACCGATTCAATTGAGATTTCCACCAAAGGTCACACAGACATCATCGACATAACTCCACAAATCGATGCCGTCTTGAAAAATTCTGGACTCTTGGAAGGCAGTTTGACGGTTTTTGTTGCCGGTTCTACTGCCGGCATAACATCCATTGAATATGAACCCGGTTTATTGAAAGACATCCCCGAAGCATTCGAAAAATTTGCGCCCACCGGCGTTACCTACCACCACGATGCAACCTGGGGGGACGGCAACGGCTACGCTCATGTGCGCGCGGCAATGCTTGGCCCCTCTTTTAACGCCCCTTTCAAAGACGGCCATCTCATTCTCGGCACCTGGCAACAGATCGTTCTGATCGATTTCGATAATCGCCCAAGAAATCGCAGCCTGGTTGTGCAGGTGTTCGGCTAATAATTCCCAGCTTAGGCATGATTAGAATTTCAAACCTGATCTTCGAATACACCGATGGCGAGGAAAAAAATCGCGTCCTGAACGGCATAGACCTGACTATTCGTGAGGGCGAGTCCATTGGATTAATGGGGCCGAACGGTTCCGGTAAGACTACTTTAGCCCGGTGTTTAAACGGCCTGCTTCTGCCAACCGAAGGCGAAGTTTTTGTAGACGACATGAACACAAATGAAGCTGCCAGAATTTCCGAAATACGACGCCTGGTGGGTATGGTTTTCCAGAACCCGGAGAACCAGATCGTCTCCACAACAGTCGAACGCGAGATCGCCTTTGGTCTTGAAAATTTAGGCGTCGATTATGAGCAAATGCACGAAATTGTAGATAAAATGCTTGAGCAGTTCGATCTGCAAAAGTACCGCAATCATCCGCCACACCTGCTTTCGGGAGGCGAAATGCAGCGCCTGGCACTGGCCTCAGTCATGGCGATGTCCCCCCGATACCTCATTTTCGATGAGCCGACTTCTTTGCTCGATCTCGCCAGCCGGAAATCCCTGCTTTCCATCATTTCCGAATTTTATGAAGAGAAGCGAACCGGAGATAAATCTAAAATCTCCACTTTATTCATTACCCAATATCCGGAAGAAACGCTTACATTTGATCGCCTGCTGGTGCTAAACCAGGGGCAAATTGTTTTGGATGACAAGCCCGCCGTAATTTTCCAAAAAGTCGAAGAGCTCAAAGACATTGGTTTGGAAGTGCCCGCCGAATTTGAAGTAAACCATTATTTAAAAAAACTTTCCGACGGTAAATTGTCGCTTAATACTTCAGATTTCCTGCCGATACCTTAAACGTATGCCAGATAAGGTTATTTGGCAAGCACAGTGACGTGTGAACCGAATGTTCCATTAGTTTTGGAGGTTCAGTTATAAAAACCGGACCGGTGACTTTGTTGGCTTAAGATAAAATTACCATAACTTTGCCAGAGGTTTGACCGAAAAGTGCCTAAAACCACACTGGCCCATGGTTCTTCTCCGTCCACTATTAAAGAGTAAATTCCAAGTCGATGATTCGTTCTTTATGATGCTACTTTCGACGAGACTTGTGGAATCCCTCTAGCGCTTGATAAGCAAGCTGACCCGCAGCCAAATATAGCCGGCAATCCGTTTGATTTGCCAATTGATTATGAACTCCCAAAAAACAGATATAGACTTTCTGATCAATGAAAAGAAAGGAGCTGGTCAGGGCCAGTCCGAAGATTGGGACATTGAGTTGCCTGACAACCTTTCTTCTGATGACTTTGATCCTGGAGAAGGGCCGCCGGATTCGGAGATAGATTTTTTTTCTAAGAAAATAGCTGTAGAGGAAGTGTCTGCTGTTGAAGCAGATCAGGTTCCATCAGGAGGAGTTGAACTCATATCTCAAGCCTCGGAAGAACAGTCAGAAGAGTTAGAATTCGATATTAATGATGCTCTCATCCTGCCAGAGTTTAAAGAAGATCCGCCACTTACTGAAGAAAACAAGGAAGCCACCGACTTTTCAGAACCACCGGAGGTTCTCAAACAAATTTCCAACCAAGACCCTTTCATTTTAGAATCGTCCTCGCAGGAACCGGAGGAAAATTTTGACATCCAATTATCAAGCAATAAACCCGAGACGCCAACCGAAAATATCCTGGAAGATTCTAAAGAAGGGGATTCAGAGGGGGCGCTAAGTTTTGAAATTCAAGCCGAAGTCCAGCCTGAAAGTGAGCCTGCGGGAACGGAGGAAGTTGCAAGACAAGAATCCGATATTCAAGAAAGTTTATTTGAGCATGAGGGAGAACTAAAGCCAGAAAAAGACGAAAAGCCAGCTACACAACAAAATGCCCCTGCGCTTCCCCTTTCTAAGCCATCTGTTCTTCAGGCTTTTGTTACCCAAAAAACTTCCCGAAAAGATCCGCCTCTTCGGATGGACAAGACACCTCAAAAAACACCGCTAAAACCAAAAAAACAAAGTGCATTCAAAATTTCAATTCCGCTCTCCTCTTTGATTGAAAACAGTAGTTTGGTTGGTCTTGATATTGGTACGCATTCTGTTAAGTATATGCAGCTGAGGAAAACATTTCGCGGACTACAGGTCATAAACTTCGGCAGCTATCCTGTTCCTGACTGTTCAGCAGAGATGGATGACAAACAAAAAAACCGACTTTTCTCGGAAGTTCTACAGAAAAATTTTCAAAATCGCCCGTTTAAGAATGCCTTGATTACATCTGCGGTTTACGGCCTTAAAGTTTTATTTAAAAAGATCCAAGTGCCTAAGAGTTTCCGAAAGGAGCTGGCGAAAGCTGTGCCGTGGGCTTGCCGCAAGGATTTGCCATTTCCGGTTGAGTCAACTCTGTTTGAATACAAACGAATTGACAAGCAAGATAAATCTGACGAAAAGTTAGATATTTTTGTGATCGCTGCCCAAAAAGATTTGGTTTCAAATCATATTGAAATCCTCAAGGATGCCCAAATCGTTCCATCAAAAGTCTCCACTATTCCAGTGGCGCTCTGGAGCTTGTTCAATGAAATTTTAAAGAAAGAGCCTCAGAAGTGTTTTGGATTGATCGATATTGGCGCTAACTCCAGTCATATTATCTTTATTAAGAACGGTCAGTTAGAATTCGCCAGGCAAATTTCTACCGGTGCCGGCGACTTTACTGAGGCTTTGACCGGTGCAATTTTTATCAATGGGGAGGAAATCTCTCTGGATGCCAAAAGAGCCGAAAGTATAAAACGCAAGTACGGATTTCCGGATGAATCTCAGGATGGTACTACGAAAGAAGGCATCCCTCTAAAGGAAGTCTCTGCTTTAATGGGACCCGTCCTGGAAAGACTCCTCAGCGAAATTCAACGGACGATTGAATTTTTCAAGGAAAAGTTCGACGTCGAGGCTCTTGAAAGCATTTATGTGACTGGCGGCGGCGCTTTGATGAAAAACTTGATTCCACGACTCTCAAGGGAGTTAAAGCTGGAGATTGAAGTACTGAATCCTTTTAAATTTGTATCTTTCAAGAAATTGAAGGAAAAACCCGAATGGCACAAAATGGGACCGCTCTTTGCAGTCCCGATTGGTCTGGCGCTGGACAGGCAAAAGGAGTTTAATCTGCTGCCGAAGGAGTTGAAAGGGTCTCATGTTTTTCAATTTCTCAAGAGAATTTTTCGCTACGCGTTGATAATTTCGATTTTGATAATGGCGTTGCTATCACAAAATGTCGGCCGGCAATTTAAAAAAGTCCAACAGGAATTTAAACAAATCAGCACAGAGTATGAAGCGGTTAAGCCGCGAAGGGAAAGATTCTTATTTCTGCGGCGGGAGTTGAAAAAACTAAGTGCGTTGAGGCAATCGCACGCTGATAGACTGGATATTAATCTGAACGCGGCAAATCATTTAAGAGCGCTCAGCCATCTGGTTCCGAGAAATATAGCATTCACTTCACTTAAGGTGAGCTACGAGACGCGCAAAATTGAGGGCAGTGATAACGAGTATCAAACTCGGGAACTTCTGCTGATTACCGGGGTTGCTTTTGAAAACAATTCGATGGAAGGCGTCAATCTCGTGAAGTTTTTATTGGATTTGGAAAAATCTAACTATTTTTATGCAATTAATTTAAAATCCCAAAAAATTAGAGAAGACGGGGGCCTCGAGTTTACAATTGAATGTGAAATATAAAATGACCGGAATGGCCGAAACATTAAAAACTGTGCTTATCGCGAGCGTACTGCTGATTGCGGTTTGCCTTGGCTGGTTTTTCTTTTTTTATCACCCGAAAACATCGAGGTTGGATATCGTTAAGGAAGAAACCCAGGATCTCGTTTTTAAATTGCAAAGCCTGCGTGTGACTGAAGCTCAGGTCTTTGCTCTGGGGAAACAGGTGGAGGTCATCAAAAATGATATAAAATTGTTGCAAGACAAGGTCATATTTAAAGATGATTTACCTGCTGCGATCAAGGAAATAAAAGCAAGCGGACATAAATTCGGATTAAAATTTCTTAACATTATTCCGGATTATGCTTCTTTGATTAATTCAAAAGAAAATGAGCAGGAACCCAATGCAGGCCTTTTGAAGTTGATTGTGCATTTTAAACTTCAGGGCTATTACAAAAGTTTTGGTAAGTTTTTAAGCTCTTTGGATAAGCTGCCGTTTTATATATCACTGGGAGAAGTGAGGATTGTTTATAATGACAGCATCCACCCTCAGGTTGATGTTTTATTTGATGGTGTGCTTTTCCTTCATGATAGATTCAACTCTGAAATTTAAAACGGATAATCATCGAGAATTTAAATGGCATCGTTGAAAAAAAGTGAAAAGAGATTAATTGCACTCACAGGCAGCATTGTAGTGACTTTTGTGTTGAACCAGTTTGTTTGCGGAGAGCCTGAGCAGCCTCAAATTGAAACTGCAGAAAAAGTTGAAGCCAAAAGTGGAGTCGTAGAGCAAACATCCCCAGAGGTTAAGAAAAATGTACGGCCGCGTGTTAAGAAAACGCTCAACCAAGTTAGGTTTACCACCTGGGGACGTGATCCTTTTTGGGAAGCATTTCGTTTGGCGGAAGTCGATCCCGTTAACCCTGACTCGAGTAATTTTGTACTCAGGGGGGTTATTTGGAAAGGTGACGAAGCCCATGTTTTAATCGGAGATGCCGTTTTAAAAGAAGGCGAGAGCAGCGGAGATTTGAAAATCCTGGACATTGACAAGAACCGGGTCGTCTGCAAAAAGGGCAGAAAAGTTATAACTTTGGTTTTACAAAATGATGAAATGTTATAAAATTTCTTTACTTGGCTTAATCACTATTGTATTTAGTTTCGGGCTGACGGCTTCAGGTCATGGGCAAACTTATAAGCTGCGGGAAATTGAGCTGCTTAATATGGCGAGCTTTTATCGCATTTTGGTTCAGTGCGACGGGCCTGTGACCACGGTTGCCAAATTTGACAAAGCCTCCTCGACTTTAACAGTTTATTTGAAACATACAAAACTGGATCTTTCAAAATCAGATTTTCTTTATCGAAATGGCCTGGTAAGAGAAATTCATGTTGAGCAATTAAAGAAGACGCCGGCGATTGCAAAAATATCTGTTATTCTGGCCGGTGCTGTAGAATATCAAATAAAGAAAAGCATAATGGGATTGTTTTACATTGATTTAAGCAAACCGGATTTGCCTGAATCTGCCGACTTATCGGGCTTCTCAGAGTCGGAAGCTTTTAATTATCCGGCAGAGCTTTCCGGATTATTTGAAAGTTCAGAACCTAAGCCGTCTTTGACTAAAAATGCTTTTCTGGAGTCAAAGAGTTTAAGAGATAGATCTGTTGATGTGCTGCCGCCGGCCTTAAATAGCACCGAGAGAATATCATTAGATGTGAAGGGGGCCCAGCTTTCAAATGTACTTCGCCTGATTGCTAAACAAGGCAATTTAAATATTGTAGCCAGTCAAGATGTAAATGCAACGATAACCGTCAGCCTTGCGAATGTGACCGTTAAAGAGGCTTTGGATTTGGTGGTTAAGGCCGGCGGTCTCGATTACATTGTCAAGAATCAAGTCATTTTGGTGAAGCCGAGAGATAAGTTCGAGGCACCGGAACTAGAAACAAAAATTTATCGGCTAAAATATGTCGATGCTAATAATTTAAAAAATAGCGCTATCCAGGTTCTATCTCCTCAGGCTAAAGTTCAGGTTTATTATCACAGTTACCGACGGGAGCAAACAGCGGATGAAGATGGCAAAGGCGGTAAAATAAAAAATCGCAGCAGTACCTTAATTGTGACGGATTCTCCTGAGAATATTCAACATTTAAATGCCATGATAGCAGCTCTGGATGTGCCGGCTCCGCAAATCATGATTGAGGCAAAACTAATTGAAATCTCACCTCAGAGTGATGAGAAACTTGGGATTGACTGGTCGAAAACTATCAACGCCCAGATCTTTCGCGAAGTTCTTCTTCCTTCCGGAACGCCTGTGCGGCAAAGCGCCGAAATCCCTTTAACTGGTGGCAACATTAGTTACGGTACCCTGACGTTTGATGAGTACAGTGCAGTCATCGATTTCTTAAACAGCAATACCAATACGAAGCTGATTTCAAACCCGCGAATTCTAGCGACGGATAATCAAGAGGCTTACATCAGCGTCGGAACGACGTTTCCGATTCCGAAAATTACCCGTGGGGTTGGCGGCCAGGGAGATGTGGTCACGTTCGAATATCGCGATGTTAATATCGCTTTGCGGGTTACCGCTCACGTCAGTGACAATGAGACGATCACTTTGTTTGTGAACCCTGAAGTTGAGGAGGTCATCGGGCAAGTCAGTGCGGGAGGCAACAGCGCGCCGATTACTTCAAAACGCTCCGTTGAAACAGTTGTCACTTTGAAAAACAACGAAACCATGGTGATCGGCGGCTTAATACGTGAAAACACGATTGAGACCGTAAGTAAAGTCTGGCTGCTGGGCGACATTCCTTTAATCGGTAATTTGTTCAGGCATAAAACTAAAACGAAAAAGCAGACAGACCTGCTGATTTTTATCACACCACGACTGGTGACAGGCTCCTAAAGAGAAATGCATAAAACCGATCTTGATAAACTTTTAAACTTTGCAGTTGAGAAAGATGCCTCGGATATTCACTTGAGTGCCGGCAACCCACCAATTCTACGAATCCACGGCACCCTGCGTCGGCTTGAGAACACTCAAATTACCAGTTCAGGACTGAGGTCGGTGATTGCAGAAATCCTCACCGACAAACAGCGCCAAACATTAGAAAAAAACCTCGAGTTGGATTTTGCTTATGCCATTCCCAATGTGGCTCGTTTTAGAACGAACCTCTTTTTTCAACTTCGTGGTGAGGCAGCGGCTTTTCGTACCATTCCGGATAGAATTCGACCCCTGGAAGAGTTGGGAGCTCCGAAGGGGATCCACGATCTTTGCCGCGAGAGAAAAGGACTTGTTCTGGTAACCGGGCCTACCGGGTCGGGCAAGTCGACAACCCTGGCCGCGATGATCGATTTGATTAACGAAGAACGCCGGGAGCATATTCTAACGATAGAAGATCCGATTGAATATGTACACAAGAGTAAGAATTGTCTTATTAACCAGCGAGAATTGGGTGAACATACGCATTCGTTTGCCAATGCTTTGAAGAGCGCTCTTAGGGAAGATCCCGATGTCATTTTAGTCGGTGAAATGCGCGATTTGGAAACGATTTCTTTGGCTTTGACTGCGGCTGAGACCGGCCACCTGGTTTTTGCAACCTTGCACACTATGAGTGCTGCAGAAACAGTCAACAGGATTGTCGATGTTTTTCCGTCCGAGCAGCAGAGGCAGATCCGCGCCATGTTTGCGAACGCAGTGCAGGGCATCATAGCACAAAGACTTTTGCCCACCAAAGATGGCACAGGCCGCGTTGGCGTGCATGAAATTATGATTGCGACGGCGGCTGTCCGCAACCTGATCCGTGAAGAGAAGACTCACCAGATTCATTCAGCCATTCAAACCGGAGCAGCCTTTGGCATGCAGAGTTTTGACCAGGCTTTGAAGAATTATGTTGAGGAGGGGCTAATTGCTAAGGAGGAAGCTCTGGCACACGCGACTGATAAGAAGATTTTTAACTAGATGAAACTTTTAGCTGATTAGACTTTATTTTTCCAGTGGGGTGGAAGTCCACACTTGCATGTCTCGCTTTTTCCATCTGAAACGGACGTTAACGGCGCTGTGGTCGCTTAAATTCTGCCCGAGCTCGTCCACAAAATTTTCGTCCAATCCCCAGGAAACGGCCCTCAGAGCTAAAGAATTTCCATTTCGAAACAGCACCCGATCAACTAACTCTGTGCCGCATGACAGGGATCGGCAAACATCGGTCAAGCCGGCCCCGGTAAGCAGGGTTTTGAAAATTTCAACATCGTTCGGGCGGTGTGTTGTGTTTAAGTTGAGGTCCCCGGCAATTATCACGGCATTTCCGAAAGAGTAGGTGCGGATTGCTTTCAGCAGTTGAGCAACCTGCGACCGTCTGGCTTCCGTATCGTTTGGACTTCCTCCGGAATCGAGATGGAGATTGTAAATATCAATAAAAACCTTTGGAGCAATTTCCGTTTTCGCCAGGGTGAAACCTTTTGCTGCCAGACAATCGTTGCCTTTTTCATTTGAACAGGTTTCCCAGGCCTTGCGGTATAATTTTCCAAATGGAAATTTAGAAAATCGGTTTAATCCGTCAGTAACAAAATGCGGCGAACAGTCTATTTGAGTTTGAGATTGGTAAAGGTGATTAGCTTTGGATTTTAATTCCTTATGATAAACAAAATCTTCCTGCACCAAAGTAATGTCAAACTTGTTTAGTTTAGGGCTGATTAGTGGAATATTTTTTTCCGGATTTGAGGGAGAAATACTCTGAGGAAGTCCGGCCACATTATAAGTAAGCAGCGTAAATTCACCTGGCGTTTGCTTCGTTTGGCTTGGACTCTTCTCCGCACATCGACAGAAAATCAAGGCAATGAGTAGTAAAGTCGTGTAAGATTTTTGCAGCATTATGATTTACCAAGTAAATGTTGTTGCCTATATTTCATTATCGGATGGCCGTGTTTTTTCCAAAGTAATTTTCTCAATTAAGTTTTCAAAATTGGAAACATGTTTTGTGCGAGTTGTTTGTACTTTGATTTAAGTTGAATTTTAGAATAGACTTCTCTAACTTTATTTGAAATGAGCCTCTATTTTAAATGAACTGGGCACCTATCTACAAATGGGCACAGCCATACTCTGACGCTGTTTTAAATTTTATTTATCCACCTTATTGCATAATTTGCAAGACCAGATTGGAGTCCGGTTTAACCTTGATTTGCAAAACCTGCTGGCATCGTCTGCCTAAAATTGACAATGCTCAAAACCAAAAACGCAGCAGGGCTAATTTGGATTTTGCCGAGTCACAGATTTCCAAATTTCTCGCAGTTTGGGAGTTTAATAAGGCAGTTCAGGAGATCATTCATGAAATAAAATTTTTCGGCAAGAAATCTCTTTCAAAATTCGTCGGCAGGGAGCTGGCAGATTTAATGACACATGATAAGGACTACTGCGGGGTAGATTTAATTATTCCGGTGCCGCTTCATAAGACAAGGCTTCGAGAGCGGGGTTTCAATCAAAGCCTGCTGTTATCTCAAGCAATTTCTACACTAACCAATATTCCCGTGAAAGAAAAAGTACTGAAGAGAATTAGGTTTACCAGACCACAATCACAGCTGAATGCTTCTGAGCGGCAGCAGAATGTTAAAGATGCTTTTAGGGTCATCGATTCATCCGCTATAAAAGGAAAAACGGTTGTTCTCGTTGATGATGTTTTGACAACCGGCTCCACCATGCTGGCTTGTGCCGAATCTCTTGAAAGTGCGGGAGTTGCAAAGATTTTTGCCTTAACTGCAGCGGTTACTTTATAATAGTGCAGCTAAATTTCCGGCATTTTTTGTGAACAAATTTCTACTTGACATTTTTTTGAATAATCACTATTTTAGCAATTCGTTTTTATGGGTCAAAGTGGTTTGGTCTCAACAGGGTCTCCCCTGACCTAAATGATTTTTACCATAATAGTTTTGCTGTAAGCATATCAATAAAAGGAGATTTCAACATGGCTGTTAAAGTTGGCATCAATGGATTTGGTAGAATCGGCCGTAATATATTCAGAGCAGCAAAAAAACATGGCGCGGGTGAAATTGAATTTGTCGCTGTCAATGATCTAACCAGTGCAAATACTTTGGCTCATCTACTTAAGTATGATTCTAATTTTGGTATTTATGAAGGCGAAGTGAGGGCGGGGGATGATCAAATAATCGTCGACGGCAAATCGATAAAAGTATTGGCAATTAGAAACCCGGCCGAGTTGCCCTGGAAAGACTTGGGTATTGATATCGTGATTGAGTCTACCGGATTTTTTACCGCACGTGAGGATGCTTCTAAACATTTAGATGCAGGCGCAAAAAAAGTTATCATCAGCGCGCCGGCAAAAAATCCTGATTTAACTGTTGTTATGGGCGTCAATCATCGCAATTATAATCCAGAGTCACATCATATTATTTCAAACGCGTCTTGTACCACCAATTGTCTTACTCCTGTGGCCAAAGTGGTGATGGATAACTTTGGGATTGTGAAAGGCCTGATGACCACTATTCATTCATATACCAATGATCAAAGTATTTTAGATGCGCCGCACAACGATTTGCGAAGAGCCCGCGCTGCAGCTGTCTCGATGATCCCCACAAGTACGGGCGCCGCAAAAGCTATCTCGGAAGTCGTTCCCGAATTGAAAGGAAAAATGGATGGCATGGCAATTCGAGTTCCTACACCGAACGTTTCATTGGTCGATGTTGTTTTTCATCTGGAGAAAAACACGACCAAAGAAGAATTAAATTCAGCGCTCAGAAATGCTGCCGAGAATGAGTTGAAAGGCGTGCTGCAATATACTGAGGAACCTCTGGTTTCCAAAGATTTTAATGGGAATCCGCATTCATCAATTGTTGACGGACTTTCTACCAACGTTATTGGCGGTAATATGGCAAAAGTCTTGTCCTGGTATGATAACGAGTGGGGATTTTCCAACCGGGTCGTTGATCTGGTCAATTTCATTTCTAAGAGTTTGTAATTGATGAAGAAGCGAAAACTGATCATTGGCGGTAACTGGAAAATGTACAAAACGCCCAGCGAAGCGATCCATGTTGCTAAAGCTTTGAAAGTTAAGTTAATCAACGTCGCAAATGTCGACGTGGTTATTTGCCCGCCGTTTCCGGCTTTGGTGCCGGTAAATGAGATACTGAAAGAGTCTAATATAAAAATAGGTGGACAGAACTTATACTGGCAAGATGAGGGGGCTTTTACCGGTGAGGTTTCTGCAAAGATGTTGTTAGATGCCGGTTGTCAATATGTGGTAATCGGGCATTCCGAACGGCGGCATGTTTTCGGCGAAAAAAACAACGAAATCAATCAAAAAGTGAAAAAAGCACTCGAAAACGGCCTCATACCTATGTTTTGTGTAGGCGAAACGCTTGAAGAAAGGCAAAACGGTCTTACTGAGAAAGTTGTTGAAGAGCAGATAAGGGAAGGGCTTTCGGGCATTGAAATAAAAGATGCAAGCGATCTCGTCGTCGCCTATGAACCTGTTTGGGCAATTGGAACAGGTGAGACCGCAACACCAGATCAGGCAGAAGAGGTTCATAGATATATTCGTGAACTTTTGAGCGGGTTATTTAGTCTAAGTTTAGGAAATCAAATTCGTATTCAATATGGTGGAAGCGTGAAACCGTCTAATGCGGCGGAGCTTATGAGCCGGGAGAATATTGACGGGGCTCTAGTCGGCGGCGCAAGTCTCGATGCCGATAGTTTCACAGAGATAATTAAATTATCAGCAAGCGTCTAAATAGAAAAGGAATAAAATGATCGCAATATTAATGGTTTTATTTATTATGGTTTGTTTTGGGTTGATTCTTGTGATTCTTCTTCAGTCGAGTAAAGGAGGAGGTCTTGCGGGTGCTTTTGGCGGCGGCGGTGGCGCCGGAGCTGTCTTCGGAGGTAGGGGTGCCGGGAATTTTTTAACCAAAATGACCAGCTGGTTGGCTGTAGGATTTTTGGGAATTGCGCTGCTTCTCTCTTTTCTCAGTCGAGGCAGCGTTGAAAGCCGGAGCCTGGTGGGCCGGGAACAACAAAAAAGAGGTTCGGCTGCCGTCAATTTGCCATTTGTGCCAACCGGAGATTTACCTCGTCTCCCCAGCGAATCACAACAGCCTGAACCCGTTGCACAGGATTCTGCAAAATAATTTTGAGCAGCATTGCCGAAGTGGTGGAATTTGGTAGACACGCACGGTTGAGGGCCGTGTGGGGCAACCCAGTGGGGGTTCGAGTCCCCCCTTCGGCACTTTCATAGATTTTGTTAAGTTAGTTTAAATTGTTATGACTTTTAAGCCATCGGAGGTACTTATGAAGTTCTTTATTAGAATTACTACCGGTTTAGTGTTAATTATAGCTTTCTTTTTGTTTAATACCACAACAGCTTTAAGCCAGGACTTGAATCAACAAAAGCAAGCAAAGCGCAAACAAGTTACTGAGATAGATGCAAAGCTCAAAAGTAATCCTACGCCCGAAGAATACGAAGACCTGATTAAAAAACGGGAAAAGATTGTAGCCGAAATTAAAGCAATTGAAAAAATAATGAAGTCTGATGACGCCACAATGAAAAAAATAAATGCGGTTAAGAGGGCGGGTAATGCCGGAAATAGTGCCCTCAAACTCGGTCAATTGCCTGAAGCACTTAATTATTACAACAAAGCAATTTCATTGGATTCGACTTTTGTTCGAGCCCATTACGGCAAAGGCCTGACATTAAAGAAACAGAGAAAATATAAAGAAGCATTGGCAGCTTTTCAGGCCGCAATTGATAATGACCCTGCATACTCAAGTGCCTACCTGGCGTTGGGAAAGACTTACAACCAGTTAAGCCAGCCAGATGAAGCCATTGCAGTTTACAATCAAGCGATCCAGTACGATCCGAAGGATGCAAAAATGCACTATATGCTTGGTGAAGTCTATCAAAACAAGAAGAAAAATTATAAAAAAGCTTCTGAAAGCTTTCAGAAAGCGACTCAAATTAACCCTGCATACGACAAAGCGTTCTACAGCCTCGGGGTAAGTTTAATAGAACTCGGAAAACTGGATCAGGCCGTCATGGCTTTGGAAAATGCCTTGGCGGTCACCAAGAAAAAAAGATGGGAAGGTCCTCATTATCGATTGGCAGCGGCCTATAATAAAAAAAGCGCTTATTCGAAAGCCAAAGCGGCGGCGATTGAGGCTTTAAATAATAAAAAAAATTATGCCCCCGCTGCATACGAAGCTGGTAAGGCGTGTAAGGAATTAGGGCAGTTTAACCAAGCCATCAAGTATTTTGGAATTGCAGGAAAAAGCAGGGTCTGGAAAAAAACTGCAGATTATGAAATCGACCTTATTAAGAATAGAGATAAATACGGCAGTTATTAAAAATAAACAAAGCTAATACTAAAAAACGCCCACCAACCTAGGTGGGTGTTTTTTTTTCTCTCAAGGCAACCCAATACCGGTATTCTATATGGACAAGCCCTGGATTAAGTTTTACGAAGATCAAGTCCCTGCAGAAATTGAGTTTCCGGAAATCGCCCTATCTCAGCTTTTTGAACAGACGGTGGAGAACACACCAAACGGTTCAGCTGTTTCATTTTTTGGTAAGAAGATAACCTACGCTGAACTCGGAAGATTAGTAAACCAGTTTGCAATTGCCTTAATGAGATTAGGCGTTAAACAAGGTGATCGGGTAGCAATCATGTTGCCGAACATTCCTCAATACCCGATCGCTCATTTTGCCGTCCTTAAAATTGGTGCGATTTTAGTACCGACAAACCCTCTTTATATGGAGCGTGAACTTCAGTATCAATTGAATAACAGCGGCGCAGAAACCATCATCGCCCTTGATATGCATTTCCCCAAAGTAGAAAAAATTAAGCCCGAGACGGGTCTGAGAAATGTCATTATAACTAGTATTCAAGAGTATTTGCCCGCTTTGCTGAAACTCTTATATCCTCT
Organism: Caldithrix sp.; assembly: GCA_004356825.1. Taxonomy (GTDB): domain Bacteria; phylum Zhuqueibacterota; class Zhuqueibacteria; order Oceanimicrobiales; family Oceanimicrobiaceae; genus Oceanimicrobium. The sequence continues at coordinate 47,313 of SMXC01000249.1, read as the reverse complement.
AAAGGCTAGGAAAGAGGGGAATTGGTATAAAGTAAATCGCGCCCCCGGAATTCATTTTTTTGAAGATTTAATCACCGAAAAATTTGTTTCCAAGATTCCCGAGGTAGATGTCAAACCGGATGACACTGCAATTTTTCTCTATACCGGAGGAACCACCGGGGTCTCGAAAGGAGCCGTTTTAACTCATCGAAACTTGGTGGCTAACGTAATTCAGATCAGGACATGGTACGGCGAGGTCAAAGATAGGGAAGAGGTCGTTCTGTGCGCGCTTCCTTTTTTTCATAGTTATGGCTTAACGACCTGTCTGCACATGGCAGTCTTGCTGAACTCGCCGATGGTCTTAATTCCGAATCCAAGGGATATTAAAACTTTGTTGAAAGCTATTCAAAAGGAAAAGGCGACCTTGTTTTCCGGTGTTCCGACTCTTTTTGTAGCTATTAACAATTTTCCGGGAATATCCAAATATGACCTTTCTTCAATTAAAGCTTGCGTTAGCGGCGGCGCCCCATTACCTTTAAAAGTTGCCAGGCAGTTTGAAGAAATTTCGCACGGTGCACTGGTTGAGGGCTACGGTCTTTCGGAAACCTCTCCTGTCACTCATGCAAATTCCATCAACGGGATGCGAAAAGAAGGTTCGATTGGAACGCCCCTGCCAAACACGGATGCAATGGTAGTTGATCCTGAGACTAAAAAACCCCTTCCCAACGGAGAGGTCGGAGAGCTTGCGATCAAGGGTCCGCAAGTGATGAGCGGTTACTGGAAAATGGATAATGAGACCAAAGAAGTTTTAAGAGACGGGTGGCTTTATACAGGCGATATGTCCAGAGTTGATGAAGATGGTTATTTTTATATTGTTGACCGCAAGAAGGATATGATCATTGCTGGCGGCTTCAATATATTTCCGAGGGAAATTGAGGAGGTTTTGTTTGAGCATCCCAAAATTTTAGAAGCTGCAGTCATTGGGGTACCGGACGAATACCGGGGTGAGACAGTAAAAGCCTTTGTGGTTTGCAAAGACGGCGCCTCGCTTTCTGCCGGAGAAGTTATTGAATTTTGTAAATCAAAACTGGCCGCATTTAAAGTCCCTAAGCAAGTTGAGTTTCGAGATTCATTGCCGAAAAGTAATATTGGTAAAGTCCTCCGAAGAATGTTGAAAGAGAAAAGTATAAATCCAAAGGTGGTTTCTAGCACGAACTGATTAGTTCGTTTAACTGCAAGATTCTAAATTCGAAAAAAATAAGTTCTATCTTTTATGGATACTAAAAAAATTGCATATGAGCCAATTGCCGGATTTGACAATGTGGTTCGTATCCCTTTAGAAGATATTGATGACACTCATATTGTGTTTCAGATTTTACAGGATTCTTTTGAAGTCTGTTTTCGGGATGGCAAAACCAGGATCATTGTCGATTTGCAGAATGTGCAATTTCCAACCGCCAGTCTCATTGCCTTATTAGTTGAAGCCACATCACGGGCGCGAAGATTAAACGGCGATGTCAAAATTACCCATTTATCTAGTTCTGCTAAAAACAACCTGGTTACGTTTTCACCCACTAGCTATCTTTCATTAGAAACTGAAGAAAAATTTGCTTTAGAGGATTTTCAGGAAACGTTTGTATCTGAAGATAAAATTCTCAAAAGCACTCAGGACGAAATTAACGATACTGCAGACCAGGAAGTAAGAAAATCTTCAGCGGCAGAAACACGCGTTTCAACCCAAGATGAAATTACGCAGCAAGCCAGGGATAAGGCGCCTGTAGAAGACCAGGCTTCACCAAAGGTTGATATCGTTGAAGATCCGGTTATCGAACAATTGGAAAGCACATTTCAGAATGCCCAGCTCCAGCATATGCCGAACCCCGACAAGGTTGAAAAGAAAGAAATTCAAGAACCGTCCGAACCTCCACCGATTCAGGCCTCTCCGAAAACTCAGGAAGTCATAGCAACTCCTGAGCCCCAAAAAACGTATCAGAAAAAGAGACCTCATTTACGAGTCAAAAGTATCGCCAAAAATTTGTATTCTATTTGCGACTTTGTAACGGAATATGCTGAAAAGGCCGGTCTTGACAATAAAGAGGTTGGTAAAACCAAGATAGCCGTTTATGAGGCTTCTTTAAATGTTATTGAACATGCCTATCATTCAAATCCTGAAAATTGGATAGATGTGTGGGTGGAATTTGATGCTGTGAAAATAACAATTGAAATTCAAGATTACGGATATAGCTTTGAAGGAATAAGTAAGAAGCGATATGATGTTAAAAATGCAATGGATAAAGCCCAAACAGGCGGATTTGGACTCTATATCATTCGCCGGTCGATGGATGAAATAGAATATTACCCCGATGAAAAACGTGGGAACCGCTTGATAATGATAAAATATCTAAAAATAACTTAACCGGAGCAGTCTGACTTAGGGAGGGAAATGCGAAAAAAAGATTTGGTCGATGAAATAAAGGATTTCAAGGAGAATAAAAAAAAGCTAATCCCTGTGGTAATTGTGCTTGGAATACTTGGCCTGTTTTTACCGATTTTACCAGGTGTCGCGCTATTATTTTTTGGTTTCCTGCTAATTTTTCCGAAAGAGGGTGAGAACCTGCTAAAAAAAATTCGGAGCCAGTTTAAGAATGTAACCAGGACAGGAACTTAGAATTATGTCGAAACAACACTCACTTCGTTTAGGCGTTTTACTTTTGTTTCTTGGATTACTGTTGGGTTTAATTATTTCATCGGGGTTTGATCTTACCCAAACTTCATTAAGTTCACCCCCCGTAGTTCCGGTAACCAATGTTCCAAATTTTCAATTGGGTTCGCAAAAACGAGTTCCCCAAAAATTACTCGATCTGCAGAGCACAAGTGAAGCATTCATTTACATAGCTGAACTTGTCGTTCCTTCCGTGGTTACCATTCAAAGCACACGTTTGATAAAAAGGGCCGACGTCGAGCGATTCCACGACCGCGATGATTTACGGCGTTTCTTCCGCTTTAAGGTCCCTAAAGAATTCCGCCAGCGAGGCGCGGGTTCCGGAATTATTGTTTCGAAAGACGGCTATATTTTAACCAACGTTCATGTGGTGGATAAATCAGAACGAATCCGAGTTATTCTTTCCGATAAGCGCGCATTTGATGCTCGGATTGTCGGCCTGGATCCCCTAACTGAGGTAGCCGTAGTCAAAATTGAAGCGGCTGATTTGCCCGTGGTTAAATTAGGTGACTCTGACAAGACCAGAGTCGGGGAATGGGTTCTGGCGATTGGAAATCCCTTAGAGCTTCAGTCAACGGTCACAGCCGGGATTATTAGCGCCAAAGAACGAAGTATAGACATCATTAGCGACACTTACGGTGTTGAAAGTTTTTTGCAAACGGACGCCGCAATTAACCCCGGGAATAGTGGCGGCGCTTTGGTTAACCTCAGGGGTGAGGTGATTGGCATCAATACTGCAATTGCAACTGAAACTGGCTACAGCGTCGGATTTGGTTTTGCTATCCCCATCAATCTTGCCAGCAAAATTATGACCGACTTGATCCAAAAAGGGAGAGTCGAACGGGGATATTTGGGAATTGGTATGCAGGATATCGACGAAAAGAAGGCACGTGCTTTGAAGTTGGACAGACCAATGGGTGTTTTTGTCAGTCAGGTCATAAAGGGAGAGCCGGCTGAAAGGGCTGGGGTGCGGACGAAGGACGTCATCCTTAAGATTGAAGGCCGGGAAGTAAACAAAAGCAACCAGGTTCAGGCGATAATTGCCAAAAGAAATCCTGGTGATATCGTGCTTCTTGAGTTGTTGAGGAATGGCCGTAAAGTTGAGCTGAGGGTCCGCTTGGGGATAAAAGAAACGGGTGAAACTAACTTTGCAACAAAGAGTTTTCCTAAAGATTTCGAAAACCTAGGCCTTACGGTTAAAGATTTGAACCGTAAAATGGCTAAGGAACTGGATTACTCTGGCACTTCCGGTGCCCTGGTTACTGATGTTCAAAGATGGAGTCCAGCCAGTGAGGCTGGAATAAGACAGGACGACATTATTACAGAAATTGATAATAAATTTATCAGAAACGAAAATCATTTATACAAGCTTGTTTCCAATCTTGAGGGTGGGTCGGTTTCAATTTTTACAGTGATAAGATTTAAAGAAGAGGTTCATGTTTTCGTTGAAATCCCGCAAAAGTAAGGGCGCTCATTTAGGTTGTTTCATTCTTAAGGGCAGAGAATTTTCCTCTGCCTTTCTTATTTAAGAAAAGCGTATGTCACTTTGACAGTGCTTTCCTTGGATTTGTTCGCCAGCTTGCTTTCGAATGTCAGTTCTAACCCTTTGTTAAATAAATATTTAACTCTCATGGCATATTAATTGCATGCTTTCTATATTTTCTCAAGAAATGTCGTTTAGACAGATTGTGAATTCACATTGATGACCAATGGCAAATAAGAATTACTACGAAATTTTAGGTATCGATGAGGCCGCCGGTTTTGACGCCATAAAAAAGTCATATCGGAAACTTGCCAAAGAGAATCATCCCGACACACACCCCGGTGATGTACAGGCCGAAAAAAAATTTAAGGAGGTCTCAGAAGCTTACAATGTTCTGAGCGATTCAAAGAAGCGCCAGCAGTATGACCAGATGCGAAAATATGGCTTTGGCGCAGCTTCTGGCGGTGGTTTTGGGTCTCAGGGCGTTAATATTGATCTTAGCGAAATTTTTGGTAATTTTTCAGGAGGCAGCAGGCGGCGATCCAAAAGAAAAGCAGATTTCAATTTAGATGACTTTTTTGGATTTGGCGGCCTTGGTGATCTTTTTAGCCAGGTACTGGATAGAGAAAATGGTTTTGGCACTCAAGGCCGGCCGGGGAAAGGTCAAGATGTCAGCGTAAATTTAGAAATTCCTTTTGAGACCGCGGTACTAGGCGGCAAGGCAAAATTTAGGATTCAAAAAGGGCTCGCTTGTGAAAGTTGTAAGGGAACGGGATCGCGGGCCTCTCAAAAACCTTCGACCTGCGCGGAATGCGAAGGCTCAGGTATGGTTTCAATGGCGAGAGGAGCATTCGCTGTGAATCGTCCTTGTCCAAGGTGTTTGGGAAAAGGGAAAACAATTTCTGATCCCTGCAAGAAATGTGGTGGTTCCGGGCAAACCAGGGGGAGTAAAACTTTTTCAGTAAACATCAAGCCGGCAACTGTAAATGGCCATAATTTAAAACTGTCCGGACAAGGGAACCCGGGAGGGCCGGGCGAACCTGCAGGTGATTTGATTTTAACAATTCGAGTGGGACAACATAAGTTTTTCAAAAATAAGGGATTGGATATTTACTGTGAGGTGACAATTGACAAAAACAAAGCCCGGCAAGGAACCAAGATTAAAGTGAAGACGATTAATGGTGATTCGGTTAAGTTAACGATTCCCCCAAATAGCGATGCAGGAAAAACATTTCGGTTGAAAGGACTGGGGATTGCGAAAAATAATTCCCAAGGAGATCAGTACATAAAAATTAAGTTAAATTAACGGCATAGAAGTTTCGAGTCGGAACTTCTTTTGAGAAAATCGGTTTGTATAAATTGAAAATTTTGGTAGATAATAGAATGAATTAAGGAGGTTACAGATGATTCGAAATAATAAAAGATCATTAGTTGTTGTGTTTTCAATCTGCATAGGAATTTTTGTAGGCCTCGTCATTGCCTCCAATTTTAGCTGGACACAGAATAGTTTCGCAGATAGTGAAGCGTCCGTTTTAACACCCGGGGCTCCTCAATCAATGCCCCCAATAAAATCGGATTTAGAAGCCACAAGTCGAGCTTTTGTGGAGATCGCAAAACGAGTTACTCCCACGGTTGTTTCGATCACAAGTGAAAAAGTTATCAAAGTGCGGGACCCATTTTCCAACTTTTTTGGCAAGGATGAATTTTTTAAAAGATTCTTTCCCGGCCGCGGCCGGGGTGACAAGGAATTTCGCCAAAACGGGCTCGGCTCCGGGATAATTATCTCAGCCGACGGTTATATTTTAACAAACTACCATGTCATCAAAGATGCAGATCAACTAAATGTTATCATCGACAAAAAAGAATATGTGGCAAGGGTGGTAGGCTCAGATCCCGAAACCGATATTGCAGTAGTTCATATTGATGCCCAGAATCTGCCTACAATTCGTTTCGGCGATTCTGATAAATTGGAGGTTGGTGAACTCGTGCTGGCAATCGGGAGTCCTTTTGATCTTAGTTTACAGCACACGGTTACTTCGGGAATTATCAGCGCCAAGGGGCGCTCGAATTTAAGCTTAGGCGCCAATTTGACTTACCAGGATTTTATTCAAACAGATGCTGCTATTAACCCGGGAAACAGCGGCGGCGCTTTAGTAAATATTCGTGGCGAGCTTATCGGAATAAACACGGCGATTTATGCAGGAAATGGCGGCGGCAATGTAGGCATCGGCTTCGCGATCCCGATCAGTTTAGCCAAAGAAGTTATGGACGACCTCATCTCAGAGGGTAGGGTCGTGCGGGGTTATCTAGGAGTAGGTGTCGAAACGCCTGATGCTGAGTTGAGTGAAGCTTTAAAATTGAAGGTTGTTGGAGGAGGCGCGGTAATTGTTGAATTGGTTCAAGGTACGCCTGCGCATAAAGCAGGACTCAAAAAATATGATGTCATTATTGAAGTTGAAGGAAAGAAGATTCAAGATCACCAGATGCTGACAAATTTAATAGCTTCTTTTAATCCTGGTGATGAGGTGACATTAAAAATCATTCGGGACGGTAAAGTTGCACTTAAAACTGTCCGATTAGCTGAAAGACCAAGTGTGAATGGTGCGGGTGAACCGGTTTCCGAAAGCAGTGTAACGAATCAACTTGGTATTCAGGTAGCGAACCTGACCCGAGAACTTGCTGAAAGATACGGCTATGACAATGATGGCGGCGCATTGGTTTCTAAAATTCGTCGCAACAGCGTTGCAGCTGAAAAAGGTTTACGTCGCGGTGATTTAATCAAAGAAGTTGATAGACGCAGAGTTCGTTCGGCAAGCGATGTCGAAAAGATCATCGAGAGCCTCCAACCAGGAGACATTGTGTTGTTTCAAATTCAACGTCAGACAAGCAATCATTTTATTGCAATGAAAGTACCGAAATCATAATCTTGTCAATTTATTAACTGAACATTTCAGCTAAATAAAGGATTCTGAAATATGCCTACTTATGAGTATCGATGTAAAAAATGCAGTCATGAATTTGAGGAATTTCAAAGCATCACCGCGGATCCTGTTAAAATTTGTCCGGAATGTAAAGGACAGGTTGAACGGTTGATCAGCGCAGGAAACGGATTGATTTTTAAAGGCTCCGGGTTTTATATCACTGATTATAAAAACGCAAATCGTGTTTCTGAATCGAAATCTGAAAAGACGGAGAAATCTGAAAAATCCGAAAAGCCTGCTAAAGTGGAAAAAAAAGAAACCAAGCCTACTGAAAAATCAACTGAGGACAAGTAATTTCTTTTTATCGAATAAAAAGGGTGCTTCAAGGACGCCCTTTATATTTGCACGCCAGTATTGAGACACATTGACAGAGTCTGTATCTTTGTTGGCTGAAAACAATTCATTAATAATTCCAGCTATTTATTATAAGTTCAATAAAAACAGCGCTCGTGTTCGGATATTATTTAATGGCATAGTGTTTGCAAAAAAGCAGGGAGATCATTTAGAAACTGCCATTTTAACATTTCATTTTGAGCCAAACAGAGTCCATTTGAACTCGGTTCAGAAAAAGAATTTTGAAAACTTAAGAGCTTAAGGAGGTTTTGTCATGAGCAAAATTATCGGTATTGATTTAGGAACGACAAACTCGTGTGTGTCGGTAATGGAAGGCGGCGAACCCGTTGTTATTCCTAACTCCGAAGGAGCGCGAACAACTCCGTCAGTCGTTGCGTTTTCGAAAACCGGCGAAAGATTGGTCGGACAGGTTGCCAAACGTCAGGCAATTACGAACCCTGAAAATACAATTTTCTCAATAAAACGATTTATGGGCCGTCGCCAGAATGAAGTGAGCACCGAAATTGGAGAAGTCCCTTACAAGGTGGTCAAAGGTTCAAACGGTGTAGCAAAAGTAAAAATTGGAGATAAACAGTATTCACCGCAAGAAATCTCTGCAATGATTCTGCAAAAAATGAAGCAAACTGCGGAGGATTATTTAGGATCAAAAGTGACATCTGCAGTTATTACTGTCCCGGCTTACTTTAATGACAGCCAAAGGCAGGCCACTAAAGAGGCCGGTGAGATCGCCGGCTTGGAAGTCAAAAGAATTATTAACGAACCGACTGCTGCATCTTTAGCTTACGGGTTAGATAAAAAGAAAGATGAAAAAATTGCGGTCTATGATTTGGGTGGCGGTACTTTTGATATTTCGATTCTAGAAATCGGTGACGGCGTTTTTGAAGTTAAAGCAACCAATGGCGACACCCATCTTGGCGGCGATGACTTCGATCAAAGAATTATTGACTGGATTGTCGCCGAATTTAAGAAACAGGAGGGGGTGGATTTATCAAAAGATCCCATGGCGTTGCAGCGACTTAAAGAGGCAGCAGAAAAAACAAAGTGTGAACTCTCCACCGTCGCACAAACCGATATCAACCTGCCTTTTATTACAGCAACAGACTCAGGGCCCAAACATTTAAATCTGACACTGACTCGTGCGAAGTTTGAGCAGTTAGCTGAAGACCTTTTCAAACGCACTTTAGAGCCGTGTAAAATAGCTTTAAAAGACGCCGGTCTCAGCCCCAGTGAAATCGATGAAGTTGTGCTGGTGGGCGGCTCGACAAGAATGCCTAAAGTTCAGGAAATGGTTAAAGAGCTTTTTGGAAAAGACCCACATAGGGGTGTGAACGCCGACGAAGTGGTTGCGGTCGGGGCAGCAATCCAGGGCGGCGTGCTTGCCGGCGATGTTCAAGATGTTCTGCTATTAGATGTCACGCCTTTGTCAGTGGGCATCGAAACTTTAGGCGGGGTTGCAACTAAATTAATCGAGAAGAATACCACCATTCCGACGCAAAAGTCTGAAATTTTTTCGACGGCCGCAGAGAATCAGACTTCGGTTGAGATTCATGTTCTCCAGGGCGAACGCGAGATGGCAACAGGCAATCGAACCCTCGGCCGGTTTATTTTAGATGGGATTCCTCCAGCTCGGCGTGGCATTCCACAAATCGAGGTTGCATTTGACATCGATGCCAACGGTATTCTCAATGTTTCAGCAAAAGATAAAGCCACCGGAAAAGAACAGAAAATTCGAATTGAAGCTTCGACCGGTCTTTCCAAAGAAGAGATTGAGAATATGGTGAATGATGCAAAGTCACACGCAGCCGAAGACAAGAAAAAACGCGAATCGGTTGACATCCGCAACCAGGCGGACCAGCTGGTTTATCAAACTGAAAAGAATATCACCGAAATGGCCGAAAAGTTCAGTGCGGATGATAAATCTAAGTTAGAGGCGGCAGTCGGCAGAGTTAAGGAAGCACTTAAGGGCGAAAATGTGGATGAAATCACATCTTCGACCGAGGCGTTGAGTCAGGTCTGGAATGAAATGGCCGGCAAAATGTATCAGGCCGGTGAAGCTTCTGCTGACGGTGCAGATGCTCAGGCCACTGCCGAACAACCCGGGGATGCAAAAGATGAAAACGTTGAAGAGGCTGACTTTGAAGTGGTCGATGATGATAAATCATCAAAGAAGTAGCCTGAAAAACAACTGAGTTGCCAGAAAGGCGGGGAATAAATATTTCTCGCCTTTTTTTGGATCAAAGTCGAGCGTGATTTTAGTAAAATTTACTTGATTTTGAAGTAATTTTTTTTAATATAACCTACTCGGAAAAAAACAATTTAGAGGAGAGTAGAAAAAAATGAGTTTGACGAAAACAATGCCCATCGCGACCATTCTATTGGGTTTGGCGATACTCGCCTGCGGTCAAAAACGAACCGAAGAAGAATTTTTGAAACTGGCGCAAAAATACGAGGCCCAGGAAAATTTCGATGAAGCAATAAAAACTTATGAAGAGCAATTGGATGATTATCCCCAGGGCCAATATGCTGATGAAGCAATTGAACGAGCAGCCTTTATTTATTATAATAATATTCATGATTTCAAAAAAGCAGTCGAGTATCATGAGCGCTTGATTAAGGATTATCCGGACAGTGAGTTTGTGAGCCGGGCGCGGTTTATGATAGGCTTTATCTATGCCAATAACCTGGAAAACTACGAGTTGGCTAAGCAGTACTACAATGAATTTATCGAGCTGCATCCCCAAAATGAGCTTATTGAAAGTGTTAAATGGGAACTCGAACATTTAGGGCAGGATGTTAATAATCAGTTGGATGACTTATTCGGAAACAAAAAAACAAACGACGAAGCGACTAAGTGATATTTAAAAGCAGGCAGCTTTAAGAAAGCCGAATTTATTAATGTCGAGATTCTTTCGTATTAATTTAATTCGGCTTTTTTAATTGGTAAAAATCTGGTTGCACAACCGCACCGCAAGTGTTGTAATTTACTCACCCTGAAAGCAAACTGTCCTGTTGAGCGAGTCGAGATATTTTTTATTATGGATCTAAACGAAACGGCCCTGGGTTTTAACTTTTTTTAACACTCTCACACAGGAACTTTTGCTGCCTACTTAAGTATATCTATTCGAAAATTTCGAGGGATAATGCATTTTTTATTTTCGGTTGTTTTCATATTTTTCTTAGTAAATTTTTGTTTACCGCAAAACCAGGTTACCTCCGCAGTTAGTTCCTTATCTCAGACCGAGGCAATTACCGCGGCAGTCCAAGTCGATCTAAACGAAGTTCCTCAAAACAGAACAGTTACTTGCACAATCAAAGTGAGTTGGCAAGGTAATTTGAGCCGTTACGAGATCGACAAGGTTGAGAGTCCTGTTCTAACCAATTTAGAAGAGATTGGCAACTCTTCTTCGAACTCGGTTGGTGAGGTGGCGGGAGTGATGCAGGCGGTGCGCACCTATGAGTATACGCTTCAGCCAATTGAGCTTGGGATGGCCTATATTGACGGTATAATTATCGAATATACAGATACCAAATATGGCGAAACACATCGATTAGTCACGGATCGTCTGGAAATCAGAGTTGTCACGCCGATTAAAAAACGAACATTAAAACCGTTTATTTTTGCTGCCTCCACTCTTTTCTTTTTGGCTTTGGTTGTCACCTTAGGTTTTGTATTTTTGAAGCGAAAAAAAACACGGGAAGCCGAGTTGGAAAAACACGCCCAGGAGCTAATTCCGATTGAGGAGAGATACCTTGCTGACTTTAAAGAAAAGGTCGATCTGAAAAATCAGAATGTGGTGGAAATGTTTTCCTCTCTTTCAAAAGTGTTTCGAAGCTATTTGTCTGAAAAATACCAGATTCCGGCACTGGAAATCACCACAAAAGAAATCGCAAGCAAATTGATTGAACTGGCAGTTCCTGAAAAGATAATTAACGAAGTAGATGAGATATTGAATTCCTGCGATGTGGCAAAGTTTTCCGGAGGTCAGGTGGAGAAAGCCACCCTGGAACGCGCCTACACTCTGGTTGAAGATGTTTTCAATAAAAATAAAAGTTCAAGGCGCGAAGAGCGTAACCGCATAGAACCCTCTTGATTTTTTTTCGCTTCCGTTTTTTTGATTTGGAAACGGGATTTGAAAAAATAGAGATTAATGAATGCTTTGTCCGTTGCAAAAAAAACTGGAGGAGGATAGATGGCTGTTGACATTGAAGCGATAAATAAAAAAATAGAAAAGGGAAGCGAGTTCGTCGATAAAATATCTAAAGAAGTCGCAAAAGTAATTGTCGGCCAAAAATACATGATTGAGCGTCTCTTGATTGGGCTGCTCGCAAATGGTCATATTTTGTTGGAAGGTGTGCCCGGTTTGGCCAAAACGATGGCGGTCAAAACTCTTTCTTCCACTATCCGGACTAAATTTCAACGCTTGCAATTCACGCCAGATCTTTTGCCAGCCGATATAATTGGGACTTTAATTTATGATCAAAAAAACGGAAAATTTACGACAAAAAAGGGGCCGATTTTTTCGAACCTGGTTTTAGCGGACGAAATCAACCGCGCCCCGGCAAAAGTTCAGTCGGCGCTTTTGGAGGCGATGATGGAACGCCAGGTCACCATTGGCGAAAATACATTTCCTCTCGATGATCCGTTTTTGGTTTTAGCGACTCAGAACCCGATTGAGCAGGAAGGAACTTACCCGCTCCCTGAAGCTCAGGTCGACCGCTTTATGTTGAAGCTGTCGGTCGGCTATCCAAACAAAGAGGAAGAGTTGGAAATTATGCGGCGAATGACCGGCAAGAAAATCCCGGAAGTAAAGGCCGTTGTTGGACCGAAGGATATCATTTCTGCGCGAAATTTAGTTAAAGAAATTTATATCGATGAAAAAGTTGAAAAATACATCATTGATATTGTTTTTGCAACTCGGAACCCAGCGGAGTACGGTCTTGATGATTTGCAAGACTTGATTTCTTTTGGAGCTTCTCCCAGGGCCTCGATTTTTTTGCACCAGGCCGCAAAAGCCCACGCGTTTTTACGCCGGCGAGGTTACGTTGTACCGGAAGATATCCGTGCGATTGGCATGGACGTTTTGCGCCACCGGATCCTGGTGACTTACGAAGCGGAAGCGGAAGAAATCACTCCGGAAGATGTGGTTCGTAAGGTTTTGAATAAGATTGAAGTGCCGTAACCCTTATGATCCCAAAAGAAATTCTCAAAAAAGTCAAACGTATCGAAATTCAAACTCGTGGCTTGGTGAACGATGTTTTCTCCGGAGAATATCATTCGGTATTCAAAGGCCGGGGCATGGAATTTTCCGAAGTGCGCGAATATCAAATTGGCGATGACATTCGGTTGATCGACTGGAATGTATCGGCACGCATGGGACATCCGTTTGTCAAAGTCTTCGAGGAAGAGCGCGAGCTAACAGTTATGCTTTTGGTAGATGTCAGTTCGTCCGTTGACTTCGGTACTTTTGAGCGAATGAAGGGGGAAATTGCTATCGAAATTTGTGCTTTGTTGGCCTTCTCGGCCATTAAGAATAATGATAAAGTCGGTCTGATTATTTTTACCGATCGCATTGAAAAGTTCGTACCTCCCAAAAAAGGCAAGACTCATGTACTCAGGGTCCTCAGAGAACTTTTGTACCACGAACCGAAAAGAAAAGGCACCGATATTTCACTTGCGCTCGAATATTTGAGTAGAGTCATCACTCGGCGCTCAGTAGTTTTTCTTGTATCAGATTTTATTTCGGAAGATTATCAGAAGGCTATGCAGATAGCCAATAAACGCCACGATTTAGTGGCGATTACCATTACCGACCCGCGGGAAATTGAGCTGCCCAATATCGGCCTGGTTGAATTAGAGGACGCCGAAACCGGCGAAATAATTATGCTGGACACGGCTGATTTGACAACAAGGCAAGCATTTACTCGGGAAACTTCAATCTCAAGAGAGGAACGGGACAGAAATTTTCGTTCCATGAATGTGGACAGCATTGATATTAACACCGACGTTTCGTACATTGAGCCGCTGATCAAATTTTTCCGGATGCGTGCCAAACGGTTCCGTTAATTTCGAGAGGAAGAGGGTTTTATCATGAGTTGTAAAAAATTGAGTTTGTCGCTGCTTTTTGTTTTGGTTGTAGCGGTGGGGTGCCAAAATGCCCCGCAACCCAAGTTCGACGGAACGAAAATTCGCGGGTATGCCAGCGCTTTGTACAATCGCGAACTTTACCAACAGGCAGTGGTTCAGTACAATTTTTATTTAGACAATTATACCCTCGATGATTCCGAGGCTGCGCAGATAAATTACTCCATCGGAAATATTTATTTTGAACGTGTTCATGATTATGAAGGTGCCTTAACCTACTTTTTGAAGATTAAGCACCTCTACCCAGAAAGCGAATTATTGGATGAAGTGAACAAAAAGATGGTTGAGTGCCTGGAACGGCTTCAGCGTTCCGCCGACGCACAGCAAGTCCTGGAGGAAGCAACCCTCCTGGATCCGTCGCAAGCGCAAGCAAGCCGGTCAGGAGAGGTTATTGCCAAAATCGGTAAGCGCCGGATCACCAGTGGCGATCTGGACCATGAAATCTCTCTCTTGCGGCCTCATCTGCAAGCGCAATTAAATAGCAAAGATAAGAAGGTAGAATTTCTTAAGAAATTTATCGCAAATGAATTACTTTATAATACCGCGAGGAGAAAGGGATTAGAGAAAGATAAAGAAGTCGTTGAAGCAACCTTCCGGGCGAAGAAAGGATTTATGGTTGACAAACTTCTGGCAGAAGAAATTTCCAAAGAAGTTAATATAAATGAATCAGACGTTGAGCTTTATTATAAAGCCAATAGAGAACAATATGGCGAAAAAGACGGCAATGGCAAAGTGGTTCGCACAAAGCCATTTGATGAGGTAAGGGGACAAGTGATGCAGGATCTTATACGTGAGGAGCAGAAAAAAGCCTATGACCGCCTGGTTCAAAGGATGATGCGGGCAGAGGCTGTAAATATTTACGATGACAAAGTGAAGTAGACCTCCTCTTATGTCATTTTCGGCTGCTTCTGCAGAGGTTTACTCTGAGTGCAGCCGAAGGGCATCAGGGTAAACTCTGTGGTAAATCCGGTTATGAATTAAGGCAGATTGAAATGACAAGAGGAAATTAATTAGCTTAAAAGATGAGACTTAAGTTTATTGCTTTTTTGGCGTTCGCCGTATTTGTTTTATCCAGGCTTTCGTTTGCACAAGAAGGTTCAATTAAAATTCATTCCGAAGTCGACAAGAGCACGATCACAATTGGCGATCTTGTAACTTATTCGATTATTGTGACCCACGATGCCGGAGTTCAGGTTGAACTGCCCGAATTGGGCGCCAATCTTGGAGCTTTTGAGATTAGAGATTACACAGTTCATGAACCTTTTATCGAGAATAGTAAATCGGTTGAACAGTTTGATTATATCATTTCTACTTTTGACGTTGGGGAATTTGAAATTCCCCCGCTTAGCTTTTATTATTCATTCCCGCCCGACTCCATAAAACACGAGCTGAAAACAAAAAAACTAAAGATTCTCGTTGAAAGCATGAGACCCAGCGAAGAGGGAGATATCCGCGATATTAAAGCTCCGTTGGTTTTACCGAAAGATTACCGCAAGTGGATTATCTGGGGAAGCATCGGTTTTGCTGCAATCCTTTTTGCAGGCATTTTATTCTATATCTGGCGCAGAAAACGGGCCGGCAAGGGATTGCTGCCGGAAAAAATTAAGCCGCCGCACCCTCCACATGAAATTGCTTTGCAAGAATTGACTGCTCTAAAAGGATCATCATTATTACAGGAAGGCAAAGTGAAAGAGTTTTACATTCGAATTTCCGAAGTGATCCGCAGGTACGTCGAAGGCCGTTATTTCATTGTTGCAATGGAATTGACCACTTTCGAGTTGATAGAAAATTTGGAGCGCTCAGAAATTTCTGCTGAAGAAATTTCAATGTTCCAGGAATTTCTCAGTACCTGCGATTTAGTCAAGTTTGCCAAGTACACGCCAACCAGTGCGAAAAATTTGGTGAACCTTGACAAAGCCTTTGAAATCGTCGAATGCACGAAACTGATTTATGAAGAACCGGAAAAAACTGAGGGACCCCCCAAAGTTGAAAGTCTCATAAACCATGAAGAGCATTTGGCGGAACCCGTAGAGGAGCAGGGATAGCATGTTTACATTTGCTAATCCGAATTTATTATTCCTTTTTGTCTTAATACCGATCCTAATATTTTGGTATTTCCGTAGAAATAACAAACGCTTCGGTACTTTACGGTATTCAAATCTGGGCGTGGTGAAATCAGTTGAAAAATTTTCGAGCAAAAGGAAATACCGCCATCTTCCTTTTGTTTTTCGTCTTTTAGCTCTTTCTCTTTTAATTCTTTGTTTTGCCAGACCCCAGTCCAGTCACACAGAAGAAGAAGTGATCACCGAGGGGGTTGATATTATCTTAGCTCTCGATATTTCCAGCAGCATGTTGGCCGAGGACTTTAGACCGAATAACCGGTTAGAAGCAGCGAAACAGGTGGCTAAGGATTTTATTAAAGGAAGAAAAAACGATCGAATCGGCATGGTGGTATTTGCCGCCAAAAGTTTCACACAGTGCCCTCTGACTTTGGATTATGGAATTCTACTCAATTTTATTGATGAAGTGGAAAGCGGCATGATCGAGGATGGGACTGCGATTGGGATGGCAATTGCGAATGCCGCGAACCGGCTCCGTTACAGCAAGGCAAAGAGCAAGATCATCATCCTCTTGACGGATGGGCAAAATAATAAGGGGCAACTTGATCCGATTACAGCCGCTAAAGTCGGTCAAGCGTTTGACATCAGAATCTACACCGTAGGCATCGGTAAACGAGGCACAGCGCTTTATCCGGTGGATGATCCGATCTTTGGGAAACGATATGTGCAAATGCCCGTTCAAATAGATGAAAAGACTTTGAAAGAAATTGCTAAAATAACCAAAGGCAGTTACTATCGAGCCACCGATAAAGAAAGTCTGGATAAAATTTTTCAGGAAATCGATCAACTGGAAAAAACCAAAATCGAGATAAAACAATTTGCGCGTTTCAAAGAATTGTTTTCAACTTATTTGTTTATGGCCTTAGGCCTCATCGTGGCCGAGGTGGTGCTGACGAATACTAAATTTCGAAAGATACCATAAAATCAGATTACCCACAAAGACACAAAATTCACTAAGTTCATAGACTAAACGGGTCATACCCGACTGCGGGGGTATGACAAGATTGAAGTTTTGCCTGAGATGGAATTCAGGAAATAATCAAGAATTCAGAATAAAATGCTTAGGTTTGCCGACAACGAATATTTCTTATTTTTGCTTTTAATCCCGGTATTTATCGGATTTTACTATTTTGTATTTAAATGGAAAAAGCGGGCTTTGGCTCGTTTTGGCAATCTTGATTTAGTGAATAAATTAAGCCAGTCCACAAGCCACGGCCGTCAAATTGGTAAAGCAGCGCTGCTGATTTTTGCCGTTTTATTTATGACCCTTGCGCTCGCCCGTCCCCAAATTGGCACTCGTTTGGAAGAGGTCAAAAGGGAGGGCGTCGATATTTTTGTGGCGTTAGATGTTTCTTTCTCCATGCTTGCGGAAGACATTCAACCGAGCCGGCTTGCCAAAGCAAAACATGAAATTGCCACATTTATTGATTTGCTTGAAGGGGACCGAATCGGGCTTATTGCATTTGCTGGAAAAGCATTTATCCAATGTCCACTTACCCTGGACTATGGCGCTGCCAAGACCTTTCTGGAAATTATGGATCCAACTTTGATTCCGGATCCCGGGACCAACCTAAGCGCTGCTATTGCATTGGCGATGAAAAGTTTTGAGTCAAAAGAACGAAAGTATAAGGTTTTGATTCTCATCACTGATGGTGAAGATCATGGCAGTAAGACTCAAGATATTGCCGGGGCGGCGGATAAAGAGGGCGTAATTATTTTCACGGTCGGAATAGGTTCTCCAAAGGGCGTGCTAATTCCTTTATATGATCAAAGGGGCGCTAAGAAAGGCTTTCGGAAGGATCAAAAAAACGAGCCTATTGTGACCAAGCTGGATGAATTAACGCTGCAGAAAATTGCCCTGGCCACAGGAGGGAAATTCTATCATTCAATCACCGGTGAAACAAAGCTGGAGAGGATTTATCAGGAAATTTCAAAGATGGAAAAAAAGGAGCTGGCCTCTATGAAGTTTTCACAATATGAGGACAGATTTCAATATGTTGTAGGTTTTGCAATGCTACTGCTGGTTTTGGAGCTTATTATTTCTGAGAGAGTTAAAACCGGTCGAGAGTGGCGCGGAAGATTTGAGCAATAGTTTAGGAGAAATAAATGCGGAAGATGATTCTCTTTTTAATTCTGAATGTATTTTTTGTGATTTCAGCTTTTGCCCAAGGCGGCCACAAACAGGTGACCGCGGGCAATAAGCTCTACGCCGAAGAAAAGTATGACGAAGCCAATAATAAATACCGCGACGCACTTGTCGAAAACCCTGAGTCTGCAATCATAAATTTTAATATCGGGGACGTGCAATACAAAAAACGCCATTTTGAAGAGGCCATTAAATCTTATGAAAAGTCGACTTCCTCCGATGAAATTAAAGTGCAATCGGGAAGTTATTATAACATTGGCAATACACTTTATAAAATGGGCAAGCTGCCAGAAAGTATTTCAGCCTACAAAAAAGCTCTTGAATTAAATCCTGAAGATGAAGATGCTAAATATAATTTGGAGTATGTGAGAGCAAAACTCAAAGATAAATCAGAGAAGCAGCCTCAAGAAAATCAACAACAGCAGCAACAGGAGCAACAGGAGCAACAGCAGCAAGAGGAGCAGAATCAGGATAAAGAACAAAATTCTGAAGAGCAGAAAGAAGAACAGCAAGAACAGCAGCAAAACAATCAGGAAAATCAGGGAAACCCTGAGGAACAACAGGAACAGCAGCAAGAGCAAGCCACTGAACCCAAAGAGATTTCCAAAGAAGATGCGGAAAGGCTTTTGAATGCCTTGCAAAATGAAGAAAAAGATTTATTAAAGGAGCAGAAACCGAAGAGGCGGGGTCGACCTTTCAGAGGAAAAGATTGGTAAAATATGTAAAGTAGAAATTTCCCGGAGGATTCTCTGGCAATGTGATAGATAAAACTAGAATGGTCAAGAAATCCTCGCCCATTATCGACTTGCAAGCAAATCCGATTAATTTTATGAGTAGAAAGAATAGATTTTCTGTTTTAACTTCCCTCGCTTGGATTCTTTTTTTGACGGCAGTTCCAAGTTTCACGCAGGATTTCGAGATAAAAGCTTATGTAAATAAATCTTCAGTCCGGCTCAATCAGCAGTTTGAGTTGAATGTCGAATTGTCCGGTCGAGACGTTCAAAGAGTCTCTGACCCGGAGGTACCGGTTTTAGATGGCTTTGCTTCTTTTATCGGCACCAGCAATTCTACAAGTATGCAATTTGTAAACGGCCGGATGTCAGTCTCCAAAACTTTTAAACATCATTTTTTAGCTTCTACTGAGGGTAAGTTTCAAATTCCAGCTATTACTGTTAGATACAAAGGTGAGACCTATTCAACCGACGTTATTGACATTGAGATTGTCAAAGGGACCTCACCTCAGCAACGAAGTTCCCGCATTCCTGGTTCCCCGAACGATCCGCAGGATTTATCTGAGCAATTGTTTCTAAAAGCTTCTGTTGATAAACGGCGTGTTTACAAGAACGAACCGGTTATTATCAGCTATAAAATTTATACGACCGTGAATGTGACCAATTATGGTGTTTCTCAATTGCCTAGTACGGTTGGGTTTTGGTCGGAGGAATTTGAAATGCCGCAGCGTCTGACGTCATTTACTGAATTTGTT
Source organism: Caldithrix sp. (assembly GCA_004356825.1). Classification (GTDB taxonomy): domain Bacteria; phylum Zhuqueibacterota; class Zhuqueibacteria; order Oceanimicrobiales; family Oceanimicrobiaceae; genus Oceanimicrobium. Next base: position 27,900 of record SMXC01000249.1, on the reverse strand, counting down.
AATGGCCGTCAGTATCAAGTATACGAAATTAAAAAAATGGCTCTTTTCCCCCAAGGCTCGGGTCAGAAAACTTTAGAACCGATGGTCATTGAATGTGAGGTACAGTTACCCCGCCGAAGACGACGAAGCCGGGATATATTTGACAGTTTTTTTGACGATCCGTTTTCCCGGAATACCAAAAGGGTAGGCATTCAGTCAAACTCAATCTCAATTGAAGTGCTGCCGCTTCCCGAGAAAGGTAAACCCAGCGACTTTTCCGGGGCTGTTGGAAGTTTTTCAATCCGCTCGTCCGTTGACAAAACCAGGGTAAAGACAAATGAGGCAATTACGCTTAAAGTAAATATTTCGGGAACAGGAAATATCAAAATAGTGCCCCAGCCAAAAATCGATTTTGCTTCGGATTTCGAGGTATATGATCCGAAAATCAATGAAAGTATTAAAAGGAGCTCCGGCCAAATCTCCGGTTCTAAATTATTTGAATATGTGATTATCCCGCGGTTCCCGGGCCAGCAGTCGATCAAACCCGTTACATTCTCCTATTTTGATTTGCCCTCAAAAACATATCGAACAATATCCACCGATACAAAAGTGATTTCGGTTACTAAGGGTGATGATCAATTTGTTAATGTTGGCATTGGCAGTTCAAAAGAGGATGTGAGATTTATTGGCCAGGATATTCATTATCTCCAAACGAGAATTCCGGAATTTCAAAGAAAAAATAGTGTATTTTATAAGAAAACATTTTTCTATGTGATTCTGATATTTCCTCTCATTATTTTAGGAACTGCTTTTTCTTATCGGGCGCATTTAGATAAACTGAGCTCAAATGTGGCTTACGCCCGCAGCCGAAAAGCAAATCATATGGCCCTGAGTCGGCTGAAAGACGCAAATAAACAAATGAAGGCAAATAATTTATCTGGGTTTTATGGAGAAGTTTCAAAAGCGTTAATGGGATTCATTGGCGACAAATTGAATGTGGCGTCGGCCGGTCTCATCACCGACGAAGTCGATAAAATGCTCCATGTTCAGAAGATTGAAGAAAATACTGTTTCCAGCTATCTTGATTGTTTAAAAACGTGCGACTATAAACGATTTGCGCCAGGCGATTCAAACAACCTGGCAATGAGTGATTTTTTTGAAAAGGCAAAAAAAGCGATTATTAATTTAGAAAAAGAAATCTAATGGACATGAAATTCGATAAATATTTTAGTTATTTTATGATCATGACTTTGTCAATTCTTTGCTTGGCAAATACTCTTCTCGCAAAGGAAGTGGAAGTTTTTTTTGTGAGGGGAAACGAGTCTTACCAGGCGGGCAATTATAAAGTTGCAATCAAGGAATTCGAGAAGATTCTAAATTCAGATTATGAAAGTTGGGAAGTCTATTATAATCTTGGCAATGCCTATTTTAAAGATGGACAAACCGCGAAAGCAATTCTAAACTTCGAGCGGGCAAAGAAACTTAATCTAAAAGACGAGGATATTAATTATAATTTAGAGCTGGCTAATTTGGCCATCGTCGATCGAATACAAGAGCTGCCGCAGTTCTTTCTTTTTAAGTTGGCATCAACTATAGCGCATTCAATCAACTTAAAAGTACTCGGCGGAATTACCCTCTCAACGTATTTACTTTTAATCTTCCTCACCGTTCTTCGGATTTATCTAAAATCACCTCAATTGCAAAGAACCGCTTTTGTCGCAATAATTTCTGCCTCTGTCACTTTAACTGTCTTTACAGGACTTTTTGTAATGAGGATTTTTGAGAATGAGACCAAAGTCGAAGCTATCGTCATCAAAGATAGGGTCGATGTTAAAAGTGCGCCGGGCGGCCTGACAGAGGTTTTTACTCTCCACGAAGGTGTGAAAGTTCAAATAAAAGATCACTCGGAAACTTGGGTTAAGATTCGTCTCGCCGACGGAAAAATCGGTTGGTTAGAAGTAGATGTTTTAGAAACAATCTAAGTAGCCAACTTGCCCGGATAAATGTCCTCAATTGATTTCCAAAAAATTAAAGCAGACTTCCATGCTCAATTTTCAATTAACATTAAGAAAGCATTAGTTGTTACGCTCGTATTTCTTAACCTGTTAGTCGCTATCTCCCCTCGTATAAAGCTCAGTGTTGAAGAGGTCGTGCCGCCAAACATTATCATCCATGTTGAGAATATTCCAATCACACGTCAGACGAGAATGAAGCCTCCACCCAAAAAGCCGACTGTACCCGTGCCGTCAGAAGATGAAACCATTCCGGAAGATGTTACGATTGAAGAAACCACACTGAAATATACTAATATTTTTGACGACTCACCGGGTGTTCCAGGAATCACCGGAACAAACATCACCCCGCCAAAACCCATTGCCTGGGTTTTCCCGGAATACCCGAAAGAAGAAAAGAAAAAAGGCGTGCAGGGGGTGGTGAAATTGAGTATTCATATCGACGATAAGGGGAAAGTTGTTGAAGTGATCGTGCTCGATAATACCACGAACAGCGAAAAATGCGCCCAGGCAGCTGTCGACGCTGCATACGGGAGTCGTTTTCGCCCTGCCAAAGAAGGAAATCGTGCGGTTCAATTCTGGATTACCCAGCCTTACCGATTCGATATTAAAAACTGACTGTTAACTTTGTTGTCAGTTGCCGTTAATTCCCTTTCCAGTTATAAATACTATCCGCCAGATCAATTTCATTAATTTTGAACTAATTGGGCTCATAAACTGTTAGATTTATTGCACGCATTGACAAGATTCTTAACTAATTAATAGAGTGGCATGCCATTTGCCTGATCATTCATAGATTAACGCTAATAAATTAGGATTAATTGTGAGGAGAATAAAATGAAGTTGCACACATCTAACAATCTAATCTTGTTCAGCTTGATGTTCGTTTTGTTGCTTTTCTTCTCCGGGTGTTATACCCAGCTTGCGAAGCCTGATTCAAGTAGGGCAGATCAACGCACATACGCGGACGAGTCAGAAGATTATGCGGAAGAGCCAGAAGATTATTATGAAGATGAAGAATACGGTGAAGACGATGATTATGAGGATTATGAAGAGGGCGATATCGAGGATTATGATGAAATTCACTTAACGCGCAGATATTATCACGACACTTATGTTTATGGCGGTTATCCTTCCCCCTGGTATTACGATCCTTTTTATGATCCTTACTTTTACGATTCGTATGCACCCTATTCAAGTCATGTTTCCTTGCATGTAGGATACCGTGATCCATTTTTCATCGGTTACCAGCGTCGTTTTTACGACCCTTTTTACGATCCATTTTATTTTGGATACTATGGCTCTCGATATTCTTTCGGTTATACCAGCGGTTTCTACTTTGACGGTGGGTGCCTGAGATCAGGTTCGTACGGCTATTACGGAAATTACTACCCCAGGACAAGCGTTGCATCGGTCCGCAGTGTTCCAGCAAAACGGCGTGATTTTACCCGGCGCGGCAGAAGAGGCTCCGATTTCGGGTACGAACGCTCACGAGATGACAATTATACGCCGGTCTCAAGAGTTTCAGCAGGAACATCCAGCGGTCAGAGTGTTCGGAAAGAAAGTGCATCCAGCAAAGACCGTATAAAAAGACGGAAAAGAAGATCCGACTCGAGTGATCAGGGAAGGCGAGGGAAACGCATTGAGAGGGTCAGCAAAAGTTCTGATAATGGGCGGGAGTCAAGTGGCCGAAGTGATTCCAAATTAAAATCAAAAAGAAAAAACAGCAGCAGTGACGGAGACGAGGCTGTAAAGAGCCGGAGAAGCAAAACCAAAAAGTCACGAAGTTCGATTTCGAGAAGGTCGAAGAGCAATAGAAGCTCGCCTAAATATAGAAAAAGTTCTTCAAAAGCCGGTAAATCCTCGTCAAGTAAAAGTGTAAAACGCAGAAACTCGAGCGAGCGGTCATCAAAATCCCAGAGCAGTCCGAAAAGAAGCTACAAACCCAGTGGCTCCAAGTCAGGCAACAGCTCTGGTGGCAGCGGCAAAAGTTATAGAGGCGGTAGCAGTAAAAGCAGCGGTTCATCAAAATCTTCGGGACGATCATCATCTTCCCGCAGGGGCAAAAGACGCTAGTTATGGTTAATTTAACCAATGGAGCGCCGAACCATGAGGAATAAATATGAAAATTGTAAGTAAAGTGGTTACATTGGGTGTTGTAATTTGTTTATCAGGAAGCAGCCCGGCTCAAGAAGAAATCTTCTCTTTAGGCATGCAGCTTGGTACCGGGGCAAGAGCCATCGCGATGGGCGGTGCTTACACATCAGTTGGCGGCGATTTTTCTGCCTCTTTCTGGAATCCAGCCGCCCTTGCAGATATTAGACGGGTCGAATTTTACGGCTCGCTCAGTCACCTGATGCGGCAAAATACGGTAGAATTTGGTAATATTCCATTTGATCTTGCAATAAATGAAAATGAAGAAAACTTCACTAAGTTTAATTCTGCCGGCCTGGCCTATCCAGTCCCTACGGAACGGGGAAGTTTGGTGTTTTCGTTTGGATATAATCAAGTCAAATCCTATGACTCCAATTTCGACTTTCGTGCTTTCAATTTCAGCCCGGATGATTCAGTGAACCAGGCCTGGAAGGAGCTGGAAACCGGCAGTTTAAATACATGGACAGCCGCCGGTGCAATGGCCGTTTCACCAAACACATCGGTAGGAATCGGACTTAATTTCTGGACTGGCGGCAGCGATTTTCATACCACCTTTCGGGAAGTGGACATTGAAGATATTTATGCCGACTTTGAAAATTTTACCAGAGATGACGGTCTCAAGACAAATATTTCAGGCTTCAACGTAAAGTTCGGTGGTCTCATCGATCTTCCTCTTTTGCGACTCGGAGCCACGATCTCAACGCCAATTACATTTAAAGTGAAAGAGCATTTTTTCACCTCTGAGGAATTGCTAGATGATAATTTAGATTTAGCAGAAGAATTTTTTGACGAAGGATTTTTTGAATATAGAATTAAGTCCCCGTGGACGTTTACTGGCGGCGCTTCATTAAATCTTTCGAATTTCGTTTTTTCCGGAGACGTCGAGTATAATGATTGGACACAAATTAAATACAAGAGTGAACCTCCTTTTGCGGGTGTAACTCCAACGGAAGCAAATCTTTCAATCCGGGATAACTATCGGGCGACGACGCGAATTCGATTGGGAGGAGAATTTACCCTGCCTTTGACGGGACTTAGTTTCCGGGCCGGTTACTTCAGAGACCCATCCATGTTTCAGGGTGCGTCTTCTGATGAAGATAAACAGTTTTATTCTGCCGGTATCGGCTTTTTAGTGGACAAGCAGGTTCGACTAGATGTGGCGCTCGTGCATGGATTTTGGAAGAATTTTAATCAGGATCTGCCGGAAACTGACGCAACAATCGATTATGAAGATATTAAAGTCAACAAAGCATTTGTGTCGCTGACATTTCGTTTGTAAACTTTTGAGAGGTTAATAGAGTTTTTGAAGGAGGAACGATGATAAGATTCAGCTTAAGATTTGCATTTTTTAATTATCCTCTTGGCCGGTTGTGCCACTACGTCGAATATAAAAAAAGAAGATCGGGTTACTATTCTCCTTAAAGACGGGACAAAAATTAAAGCTCAAATAGCCGAAATTTCTAATAGCACGATAGCTTTTGAAGCCATCGATCGCAAAAAAGCCTATGATTATGGTGAGGTGATTCAACTGGACCATGTTCGTGGAATTAGAATGCCGAATGGCGAGATTCTTTCCGTAAAAGAGTATGATGCCATCCGCAAAGGAGAGCAACCTCAGGTTTTAAAAAGTAGACGAAACCGTAGAGTGGCTAAAATCGATCGCCGGGTTTCAAGAAAAGACTCAAAATCTCAATACGAGGAACTCAAAAATAAGCCGATCAGTGAGATGACGGATAATGAATTTCATTTTTTTATGATGATGAAGGGAAAAGAATTGCAAACAGAGAATGAGTTCTCTGTCAGAAAACCTGAAGTGACAAAGAGAAATAATAACTCGTCTCGCCAATTTGAGCAGCAATTGGAAGAGCTTGTCGATTCGATGGTCAGCGCCGGAATGGCGCCGGCATACCTGGCTTACTTAAACAACAAAGCAAATCAGAGAAGAAGCTTATCTCGTTTTGAAAGAGAAATCATAAGCCTCATCGAGAACCACCCCACCTGGCAGGATCAAGTAGATGATTTAGAATATTTAAATCGAACGGCAAAAGGCACTCACAAGGGCATATCTTTACAATCCTGATGAATTAGAAAAGAAACTTACATTTATTCATTCGATCCCGATGTTGAAATGGACTATGTTAGTTTGATGAAGCAGCTACACCGCCAATTTGGTGAGAATGTTCGGATGCGCGATTTCAGAATTCTTGTTGATGTCTTCGGTGAAAGCGGTGCTGGTGCCGTAAAAGAAATCCTGGAAAATTATTCCACCTGGCAGTTTGTATTGAGTCAGGATACCACACTGGTCGATAAATAAAATCTCCTCCTCCAGTAAAAAGGCAAGTGTATGCAATTCACTTGCCTTTTTTGTTTGCCATTCTTTCAAAGAGTAATGTTAAAAAGTTTTTGCAATTCTTGGTTGAGGTCTGTATATTTCAGATATCCCTGTTATCAATAAACAGCCCATGATAATTCGAGGTTCTATGCGATCTCACCGATATTTCTACTTAACCCTGCTTTTTATCATTCTACTTGTTTCTTATAATCAAGTCTTTGCGGAAATCAGATCTCCCAGCCGCGAATTCTATCGCCAGGGTCTGCAATGGGTCAGCGAGGGCAAAATAGAACCTGCAATCGATGCCTTTAAAACCGCCATAAAAAAAGATCGTAGATTTGCCGATGCCTATCATCAACTGGGACTTGCGTATCTAGCGATAGGTACCATCGAAAGTAGAAAGCTGGCTACTTTCGCTTTGAAGGAGGCGCTAAAGCTGGACAAAACGAATGTCCGGTATCACTTGGATATGGCCAAACTTTCATTAAAGAAAGGAATGAAATGGGGTGCAAAAAAGGGCTTTGAGAGGGCTCTGGAACTCGACCCTTCAGTTGCCGAAGCTTACTACCATCTCGGCCTTTTAAAAGAAGAGGATATGCTTTGGTACAAGGATATGATCAGTCCGCAAGAGGAAGGTGTAGTTTTTACTTTTTATAAATATTCAAATAAAGATCTGCACGATGCCAGGGAATACTTTGCAAAGGCCATTGAGTTTGATAAGAGTTTTGTTTTAGCTTATTATCATCTGGGACTCATCCAATTTGAGTTTTCTGACTATTCTGCAATGGCAAATAACCTTGAAAAGGCGCTCGAAGTTCAGCCAGATAACCCAGATTTTTATCTTTTCCTCGGATTAGCCTATCATCGCATGAGCGATTATTTTTTAGCAAATCAGAAATTCAAACTCGCCAAGAGTTATATGTCAGACGAAGAACTTTCTCTTTTTGAGTCCGTGATCGCTGTTCTGGATCCAGCAGAAAACAAACGGTACGCTGCTCTAAATTCGACCCAGAAAAGCGATTATCAGAGAAAATTCTGGAAACAACGCGATCCACTTTTCATGACCGAATTCAATGAACGCATCTCGGAGCACTACAGTCGCTTTGCTTACGCCAATTTAAGGTTTGGCAATCCCGACAAGGGAATAGAGGGTTGGAAAACGGATCAGGGCAAATCTTACATTCGCTTCGGTCCACCCAAATCAAAATTTCGTACTCGTCCCAATTTTAACATAACTTTAGGCGGCACTATTAACCGCAGCGATGCAGATCCAATTGCTGTTTCTCAGGAAAATTGGACCTACGGCGATTTCAATCTTGTGTTCGAGGATAGAACATTAAATCGTCGTTTTAAATTTAAGCGACACATGGATCCTGAGCGGGACACAAAACTAATCTTTGAGCAACTTATCAAGAAAGTCCCGGAACACTACGATTTTGACATTGAAGGCTCCCCTTTTGAAATTCCCCACCAGATAACTCAATATATGGGTCAGAGTGGGCAGACGAAGATAATATTGGATTTCGGAATCCCGCGTGATAAAGTCAGCCTAAGCTATGCTAATGTTTTTTTAAAAAAAGGATTTTTTATATTTGACGCCTTCTGGAACGATATTGGCAGACAAGTGGAAAGCCGAAGAATTGCCTTAGGTGATCAGTTTGGCCGTAATAATTCAGGACTCATATTTGATAGACACGAGTTTCAACTTTTGCCGGAGTCGTATAAAATTGCCCTCGAACTTGTGGATGAAAGTTCGGGGAACATGGGTAAGTTCCGCCAGGAATTAAATGTACGAAACTTTGATCCGATTCGTCTGGAGATTAGCGATTTACTGCTGGCGGATAATATTCAAACAGATTCATCCTCCTTAAACAAGAACGCAAAGCTTAAAATATTGCCAAACCTTTTTCACAAATTCAGGTCAGGACAAGCTCTTTTTGTTTATTTTGAATCTTACAATCTAGACCTGGATGAAGGCGGTTTTTCACACTATACAGTGGAAACCGTTCTTCGCCCGATCAAAAGTAAAAGGAGTTCGATTGCAAAATTGGCTTCCAGTCTTGGCGGACTTTTTGGATTGAGCAACTCCAAGCAGACAGAGGTAAGTGTTTTATATGAATATCAGGGGAATTCAACTACGGAACCAACTCACAGTTCTTTGCGTTTAGCTGATACAAAACCCGGTCAGTATGTTTTAGTGATTCGGGTAAAAGACATCAATGGCGGTCAAACCGTTGAAAACAGCGTTACATTTGAAATAGTCAACGAATACAATATATTGGATAAATATCAAAACAATAAAGGATAGAGCAATGAAAGGACATAATTTCCAAGCATTGTGGATAGGTTTACTGGGTTTTTTCTTCTTGCTTTTATTTAAAGCGGTCTCTTTTACCGAAGAAAAAAGTGCGCAGTTTCAACTATTTAGTACCGGCAACGTTTATGGCTATTTAAAGCCCTGTGGCTGAAAGCTAAACCCGATTGGTGGACTGGCTCGGCGAGCCAGCTATATAAAACAAGTTAAGCAGGATGATCGTTTCCAATTGTTGGTTGACTGTGGTGATTTTGGTAGTACTAAAGTTAAGTCGGAGATTTTCAAAGTTAATTATTTGCTAACCGGGATGGCACTTCTAAGCTACGATGCCATTAACCTGGGTGAAAAAGATTTGCAGTACGGCGCGGAGTTTCTAAATGAAGTAAGCAAAAGGCATCAGTTACCCTTCATTTCGGCCAATGTTTATAAATATGGAACTGAAGAACTTTTTACGAAGCCGTATTTGATCAAACAGAAAGGTAATCTCAAAATCGGTATTTTTGGAGTTACCACCAAAAGTGGCGCCCGTCATCTTGTCAAACCATCGACTGGTTTTGAAGTGAGAGATCCCGTGGCAGCAGCGCAAAAAGCGGTTAATGAATTAAGGCAAAAATGCGACGTGGTAATTGCTTTAGCACATTTAGGGCTTAACGGAGCAAAAGAGTTAGCACAAAAAGTGAACGGTATCGATATTATCATTAGTGGGCATGATACTCAGAGGACGCAAAAGCCGGCACGGATTGGAAAAACAGTTGTGATGCAGATGGGTTCTAAAGGTAAATACTTAGGCCATTTGGAGTTTAAAGTTGCCTCGAATTTGATTTCTCTCGTTGAAGGAAAGTTAGTGTCGCTGAACGCTAAAATTCCTGATGATCAGAGATTAGCCGGTCTGGTTTCGGAATTTGATAAGGCTTTTGTAAGCCACTACCCGCTTAAAAGTCCGAAAGCTATTGAAAATTTTAGTTTGCTCAGCGATCGATCTTGTATTCAATGCCACCGTAAAGAACATCGCCAATGGAGTTCCACATTGCACCGCAAGGCCTGGCAAAGCCTGATCGATAAAGAACAGACGAGTGACCCGGAATGCCTGCAATGTCATACAACGCTATTTAAGCAGTCTGACGGATTTACAACTGTCTTTGAGACGCCTGATTTGGTGAATGTGCAATGTGCAGATTGTCACCAATTGACAGGGGGAAATCCCCAAGAACATATAAACAAATTTCGAAGGGGAAGAGCCGCTGCCTCTGCACAAACCAATGGCCACGCCGACTTTAAACCAATTGGGGAAGGAACTTGTCTGCGGTGCCATAACAAAGAGAGCAGCCCGAATTTTAATTACCAAGAGGCCTTTCTCAAAGTAACCCACTGACTTTTTTTATAAATGAATACGTTTTTGACTAAGGGAGAGCTTTTGCTTTCCTTTTTTTTGCTAATTTGCTCCGAAACATGGCTTGACAAAACAAATGAGATTGGCTATATTACTTTTTTTTAACCGTTAAAAATTTTGAGGAGCAAGGTGTGCCTTCTAATTTCTTAAGTCTCGATCTTGCCGGTCTAGTCCTGATTGAACCCAAAGTGTTCAAAGATAGTCGAGGCTTTTTTCTCGAATCATACAGGTATTCCGAATTCAAAAACAACGGTATCCCAGAAACATTTGTGCAAATTAACCGGTCGACTTCAACTGCCGGTGTGATTAGAGGGCTTCATTATCAGCTTCCTCCATTTGGTCAAGGGAAACTGGTTAGCTGCATTAAAGGCGAAATTTTTGACGTTGCTGTAGATATCAGAAAACATTCGCCAACCTTCAGTAAATGGCATGGGGTTATTCTAAGCGATCAGAATAAAAAAATGTTGTTTATACCGGAGGGATTTGCACATGGATTTTATACATTGCAAGAAGCGGATGTGATGTATCAGACAACGAATGAATATGCCCCTCAGTCCGAAAGAGGAATTATTTGGAATGATCCGGAGCTGAATATTGATTGGCCGGATGGACTCAGAGTGACGTCTGAAAAAGACAAGGAATACCCATTGCTAAAAAATGCTGAAGTATTTGAATAGCCCGGGAAATTAGAAACTCGAAACGCTCAATGAATTTAGACATATCAAATAAAGTCGCTCTTGTGGCTGCCTCAAGCCAGGGTCTCGGGAAAGCCGTGGCCATGGGTTTTGCGCAGGAAGGCGCAAAAGTGGTGATTTGCGCCCGCAATAAAGAAAAATTAAAGGCTGTGAAAAAGGAAATTGAGTCCAAGACCAAGTCTGAAGTTTTGGCTATCCAGGTGGATCTGACAAAAAAAGAGGATATTATAAACCTGGTTACTGAGACGATCGAAAAGTTTGATTCAATCGATATTCTTGTCAATAATTCGGGAGGGCCTCCCGCCGGCTTCTTTTCAGATATGACTGATGAAAATTGGCAAAAAGGTGTGGACTTGATTTTGATGTCTTCGGTTCGTCTCACTCGGGAAATTTTGCCTTACATGAAAAGGAAAAAATGGGGTCGCATCGTTAATATCACTTCAGTTTCGGTGAAACAGCCAATTAATGAGTTGCTTTTATCCAACAGCCTGCGGTTGTCGATTTTAGGTTGGGCCAAAACACTGGCGAACCAAGTCGCTGCTGAAGGAATTTTGATTAACAACGTTTGCCCCGGTTGGACGCGCACGGCTCGGGTGGTTGAAATATTTGAAGCTCGCGCCAAAGGCCAGGGGACGACTCCTGAGAAAATCGAGGCCGGTATTACCCGAGGTATTCCCATGGGGCGTTTAGGCAAGCCGGAGGAACTGGCGAATTTGGTGGTTTTCCTGGCGTCTGAAATGGCGAGTTATATTACAGGCGTGTCCGTTCAGGTGGATGGCGGGTCGGTACAAGGGCTTTATTAACCAAAACTTTGTTGAGGAAAATAATGAAAAGAGCAGTCGGTTTATTTCTGCTGATTTTAGTTTTTGTGATAAATGCCAACGCTCAGGGATTTAGGCAGCAGTCCCGACAGTTGGTCGATTTTCCCACCGCCGGCACTTTAGAGCGCGGTAGTTTTGCAATCGATCTGAGGATGTACAACAATGGAGGCCTGATCGGTGGAGTGGGCGTTGGCCTTTCTCCAAGGTTTATGTTTGGACTTTCTTTTGGCGGGGAAAATATCATCGGTGAAGGCGGTGTGAATTGGAATCAAACCCCGGGGATTCAAGCGCGCTTTCGTGTCATTGATGAAAGCTTTGGCATGCCGGCCGTGACAATTGGATTTAGTTCACAGGGATACGGCCCTTATCGCGACAACCGGTATGTCAACAAATCGCGCGGTTTTTTTGGCGTGGTGAGTAAGAATTACGCCTTCTTTTATAATCTGGGACTGCATGGCGGGGTGAACTACAGTCTTGAAACAGATGATGAGAAAGATATAAACTTTTTTTTAGGTGCCGACTTGAGCTTGAACCGGGAGGTTCGGATTATTCTGGAATATGACTTGGCGATTAACGATAATAGTACAGATGCACAATTTGGCTCCGGAAGCGGCTATCTAAATGCAGGCGCGCAATGGTCCTTTTCAGATCGCTTGTTCTTGCAATTGAACTTAAAAAACGTGCTTGAAAATGGCCCGGGTCAGGTGAGCCGTGAATTTAAGATCGGGTATTTTGAATATTTTTAAATCTTGGGATCGGAGCATCGATGGGTAAAGGGTGGAAGATTTTTCTCTCCATTTCGTTTTTTTTTCTTATAATCATCCTGACAATTTCTATTCTTAGCTACCGGCTTTTAAACAAGTCTCTGCCGAAAACGACCGGTTCAACGGTTTTAACTATATTGAACCAACCGGTTGAGGTTTACCGGGACGAGTACGGCGTGCCGCATATTTTCGCTGGAAATGAAAGCGATTTGTTCAGAGCAGCAGGTTTTGTGGCTGCTCAGGATCGACTTTGGCAAATGGATTTTAGCCGACGGGTCGCGAACGGCCAGTTGTCCGAAATATTCGGGGAGATTACAGTAGATCACGATAAATTTGTCCGTATTTGGGGGTTCAAAAGGACGGCTGAGGAGATCGTCGAAATCCTTTCACCGGAATCACGTTTGGCTCTAAATGCCTACGCTGATGGAGTGAATGCGTTTATCGAAACTCATACCAAGCAATTACCTATTGAATTTTCACTGCTGAATTACCAGCCGGAAAAATGGAAAATAGAAGACAGTATTGCTTTTGTGAGGTTGATGGGTTGGAAGCTGTCATTTGGCTGGTACACTGATCTTGTTTTGCAAGAACTCGTTGCCAAACTGGGTGAGAAAAAAGCCAGGGAGGTTTTTCCTGATTTTCCCAAGGATGGACCTTTTATCCTTCCCGCAAGCCACCAGCATGTTTGGGCAAAAACTCGAAACTTTATCAATTCAGGTCTGCAAGTTCAGGATTTTCTCGGTTTTGGTAGCGCACACTTGGGAAGCAACTCCTGGGTTGTGTCAGGAGAAAAATCCGAATGCGGCAAACCTTTGTTAGCCAATGATCCGCATTTGGAATTAAGAGCGCCTTCAGTTTGGTATGAAATGCACCTCTCAGGCGGTGAAATCAATGTTGCCGGAGTTTCTTTCCCGGGCGTTCCGGGAATTGTGATCGGACATAATGAATACATTGCCTGGGGGCTGACAAACGGCATGATCGATGACGTCGATTTTTATTTGGAAAAAATAAACCCGGATAATGCAAGTCAATATCTGAACGGCAGCCGTTGGCAAGACTTTGAAATTGTAACTGAGGAAATTAAAATTAAAGATGCTGAGCCGGAATCGCTGCAAATTCAATTCAGCCGAAATGGACCGATTATCTCCGATTTTCATCCCACGCTGAAAAATATGGATAAAGCGGTTTCAATGCGCTGGGTTGGCCACGAGGCAAGCGATGAATTGCTGGCTTATTTGAAAGTTCAAAAATCAAAATCCTGGGACGAATTTACCGAGGCGCTCAGGCATTATAAAGTACCGGCGCAAAATTTCGTGTTCGCTGCAGCGAACGGAGACATTGGCTACCATTTAGCCGGTGGCATCCCTTTACGCAGCCGAACCAACGGTGTTCTACCGCACGAAGGCTGGAAGACAAAGGGGCAATGGTTGGGGCAGGTGCCTTTTGAAAAACTCCCGAACATTTTAAATCCACCGGAGAATTATATCGTCGCGGCGAACAACAAAATCGTTGATGATCGCTATCCATATTATCTTTCAAATCTGTGGGAGCCTTCCAGCAGAGCGTCACGAATTCAGCAGCTTCTTTCTGCCAAAGAGAAGTTTTCGCTTGATGACTTTAAGGCAATACAAACGGATATTGTCTCTTTTCATGCCCAAACTGTTTTGCCTGTTGTGGTAAATATCATGGAAGCGGTGATTGACTCAAATTCATCCGAGGATTTGAAATCGATTTACAACCTCATGAAAGACTGGGATGGACGTGAGTCCCCTACAAGTATCGCCACTTCTATTTTTCACACCTTTTTTCTCAGGCTAACTGAGAATACGCTCAAAGATGAAATGGGCGATCAATTATTTGAGAATTACATCCGTTTTGGCAATGTTCCCAATCGGGTTATGGCGGCTTTATTAAAAAAGGGCAACTCAGAATGGTTTGACAACGTCAACACTCCCGAAGTCGAGACTGTGGAAGATATCATGAAGCGCAGTTTGCTCGATGCCGGCACGCAGCTTAGAGGCCTTGCCGGAGCTATTATCACCAATTGGGCCTGGGGTGAAATTCATACCCTCACCATGCGGCATCCATTAGGCCGGGAGAATTTACTGGATGTTATTTTTAATATTGGACCGTTTCCCAGGGGCGGCTCATCCATGACCTTGAATAACTCAGAATATCGATTCGATTTACCTTTCCAGGCAACCCTCGGCGCTTCCACCAGGCAGTTGGTCGACCTGTGCGATTTGAATCATACCCTGTCGGTCATCACCACCGGCCAGTCCGGCCAGAGGATGAGCAAACATTACAAAGATCAGACGCCGCTCTGGCTGGAAGGTCAATACCGGTCGTTGATGATGGGCAGAAATGAAATTATTGAAACGGCACAAGAACATTTAACTCTAACCCCTTTGTAAAGAAATAAAATGATAAAGGACTTAAAACCCGGTGACAAATTCGTCTCCTTTTTTATATTGCGAAAAAAAGAAATTAGAACCAAGTTTAATTCCGACGAGATTTATCTATCTTTGGAATTAGGGGATGCATCCCAGAGAATCAGGGGGACCGTTTGGGAAGAACCACAAGAAGCCTACGAGGCTATTGAACCCGGGGATATTATGAAGGTTAAAGCCACCGCTATTCATTTTAAGGAAAAACTTCATCTGAATATTGAAAAAATCAGGAAAGCCGAGGATAGCGATGATTTTGATATAAAAGAGCTCGTCCCGGTTGTGGAGAAAGATCGCGATGCTTTGCTTTGTCACCTTGACGAACTCATCGAAAGTGTTGGAAGCTCACATTTGAAAGAGCTGCTCAACCTGGTATTCACCGACAGTGAAATCAGAGGACAATTTAAAGACGCGCCCGGGGGGAAGCTCTGGCATCATAACTATCTCGGCGGGCTTTTAGAGCACACCTTATCTGTAACGGATATTGCCGATCGAGTTGGTCAAATGTACCCGGACTTTAAACGGGATCTTATCATAGCAGCAGGACTTTTGCACGATATCGGCAAGATTTCATCCTACACCTACAAAACGCTTATTGACTTCACCGATGCCGGTCGGCTGGTTGGTCACATCGTTATCGGGGCACAAATGGTCAAAGATAAAATCCGGGAGATAAAAGATTTTCCTAAGGATTTAGAAATGGAATTGACGCATCTTATTTTGAGTCACCAGGGCAAGTTGGAGCACGCATCCCCTGTTGTCCCCATGACACTTGAGGGGCTGATTCTTTATTATGCTGACGAAATAGACTCGAATGCGAATGCCTACCAGAGAATTACCAAAAGAGAAAAAGAGCCCGGCCGCAAATGGAGCTCGTATGTAAGTTTAATCAATCGCTATTTGTATTTCGGCGGCGAAGAATAACCACAAACATCTCAGATGCCGTGCCGGCATGTTTTCTGGCAGGCATCCAGTTTTTTAAAAAGCATGGATGCCCGATTAAAAGAATTCGGCATGACAAGGACATTTTCTAAAATACTTACCCAATTCTAAAAATTCTAATTACAAACATAATATAAAATTATGAAATCATATCTCTCCCATCTCATTTGCAGCAAGTGTCACGAAAAGTTCGACCATCGAGAATTGCAAACATTTTGCACCTCTTGCAACAAGCCGCTTTTAGCCATTTATGACCTGGAAAAAGTAAAATCAGAATTAGCCAGAGATATTTTTTCAGGTAGAGAACCGAACCTCTGGCGTTATCGCGAGCTTTTGCCGGTTTTAGACGAGAGACATATCATAACTTTGGGAGAGGGGTTTACACCGCTCATAAAATTGCAGCCTCAAATGGGTTTGGATAATATTTGGGTGAAGGATGATTCCCAAATCCCGACCGGCAGTTTTAAAGCTCGCGGTCTGGCCATGGCAGTTTCCAAAGCCCATGAATTGGGAGTGAGCAAAGTCGCTATTCCAACCGCCGGCAATGCTGGTGGCGCTTTGGCGGCATACGCCATCCGCGCCGGGATGGAGTGCTTCATTTTTATGCCAAAAGATGTTCCCAATATCAATTATCTCGAATCGAAATTAACCGGTGCACATGTGACCCTGGTTGACGGTATCATCAGTGACTGCGGTAAAATTGTGGCCGAAAAAAAGGAGGAGATGGGCTGGTTCGATGTATCCACTTTGAAGGAGCCATACCGTATCGAAGGTAAGAAAACCATGGGATTAGAGATAGCTGAACAATTTGACTGGCAGCTGCCTGACGTCATTATTTATCCAACCGGCGGTGGAACCGGCTTAATCGGGATGTGGAAAGCGTTTGGCGAACTAAAGGAGCTGGGCTGGATTTCCGGCGATCTGCCGCGCATGATTTCCGTGCAGTCAACCGGCTGCGATCCGATTACACAGGCATTCGAGGGCGGGAAAATGGAGTCGGAATTTTTCGAAAACGCGGAGACGGTTGCTGCGGGAATAAGGGTGCCAAAAGCTTTTGGAGATGCCCTCATTCTGCAGGCGCTTAAAGAAAGCTGTGGACTTGCAGTCTCCGTTTCAGATGAAGAAATTCTCGCTTCGCTGAGTGAGCTGGCGCAGAAAGAAGGTATGGTTGTCTGCCCGGAAGGGGCTGCGACTTACTCAGCCTTAAAGCTTTTAAAAGAGAAAGGTGATGTGAATCGCAGCGATAAAATTGTACTTTTCAACACCGGATCCGGCTTAAAATACCCTGAAGTTCTCTCTCAAATTATCAATTAATCCTCGAACAATTTTGTTCACAAATTCTACACGTTTTTTACAAAATATTAACAAAGAAACCTTGCATTTGGCTCCTGATTGTTGTACGTTTTAGCCGTTTGATTTGCGATGATGAGTGGGTGCAGGATTTTTGAGATACAGATTCGGTAAATTTAAACCGATATTGATAGTTAAAAAATTAGTAAGTTTCAACCGATGCGGAGGCGGTAAGACTTTATGGAAGTTAAACATTATAAGCGCATTTACTACCCGAGATTTTTATTGTTATTTGCCGGCGTGGTAGTAGCTTATGCTTTGCTTTTTTATTTTCAATAAGATTTTATCTGAATTGCAAATAAACGAAAAAGGCCGCTCGTCGAGGCGGCCTTTTTTATTCTGAGTCAATTTACTCTTTCGATATACCGTCCAGTCCGTGTATCGATTTTTAAAACATTCCCCTCTTTTATAAACAGCGGCACATGAATTTCCGCCCCGGTTTCGAGTGTAACTGGTTTCTGCAGATTCGAAACGGTATCGCCTTTAACACCTGGCGCTGCTTCAACGACCTCCAACTCAATAAACATTGGCAGCGAAAGCGTGACAATGTTTCCTTCTAAAAATAGAACCCCTACCGGATTCCCCTCTTTGAGAAACTTGAATTGATCTCCAAGCATTTCTTTGGGAGCATTAATTTGGTCGTATGTATCATTATCCATCAGCACAATTTCATCCCCCGAGGCGTAGAGATACTGCATGTTTTTGTTTTCAAGGCGAACTTCCTCGATATTTTCGCTAAGCCGAAAACTGTTTTCCACCACTTTTCCAGATTTCAATTGTTTTAATTTCGTTCTGATAAAAGCCTGGCCTTTTCCGGGTTTTACGTGCTGAAATTCATTGACTATCCAAATGTCTCCGTTGTATCTTATGGCCATACCATTGCGAAACTCTGAAACGGATGCCATTTATTTATCCTCCAAATGTTGGTCTTGATTTTCAAAAGAATGATTACAATTTATATATTTTCAACCAAATAATCAATTGATTTTTTTTGTTGAGATGACCATATTTGAACTCAGGATAAAGGCTTGACAATTCTACTTATTATTTTAATTTACAAAAATCTAAGCCAATACTGGTAAATTATTTTTGCAGCCGAAACTTAGCATAATCATACCCGTCTTAAATGAAGAAACAATGCTTCCCAAGCTTTTGAATGACATTCAATTTTGCAAAAGGAATCTCAATTTTTCTCTTGAATGCATCATTGTTGATGGCGGCTCTGATGATCGCTCTTTTGAGGTATGCAGAGAATATGGTATTGCAGTGATTCGTGGACCGAGGGGACGGGGCCAGCAGCTTGCGTATGGCGCACAAAAGTCAACTGGAAAAGTTCTCTTTTTCTTGCATGCGGACAGCAGAATTTTACCTGAACATTGCCTGAATGCCGTTAAAACAGTGCAGGGGAATGGCCACATTGCCGGCGGTTTCAATTTGAAGTTTGATGATTCGCATCCCATTTTGAAATTAGGTGAATGGATTAACAAAATAAGATTTCACTTCACCAAAATTTTTTACGGGGATCAAGGGATTTTTCTCAGTCGAGAGCACTATTTCGAATCAGGTGGTTTCATACCACAGAGTTTATTTGAGGATGTTGAGCTATCCCGGCGCCTGAAAAAGATGGGAAGAGTTATATTGATTTCACCGCCACTTATTACCTCTTCGAGGCGTTTTATAGCCGGCGGTGTTATACGTACTTATTTGAAAATGGCATCGTTGCATATTTTGTACTGGGTAGGAGTTTCGCCTGCGCGATTAGCTGCATGGTATGGAAAAACCTAAATTGTTGAATGCATAATGTCTAAATTGCAACCCCTGCAAAATGAAATCACAACCTGCACAAAGTGCCAGAGATTGGTGGCCTGGCGGGAGAAGATTGCTAAAGAAAAAGTCCGGAGGTTTGCTGATGAGACTTACTGGGGAAAACCAATTCCGAGTTTTGGCGATCCCAAGGCAGAGCTTCTCATCGTCGGCCTTGCACCGGCGGCTCATGGCGGTAACAGAACCGGCCGGATGTTTACCGGCGATCGCAGTGGTGATTGGTTGTTTCGTGCCTTACACAAATTTGATTTTGCCAATCAACCGACTTCCACAGATGGAAATGATGGATTGGTTTTGAAGGGGTGCTATATCACCGCGGCGCTACATTGCGCACCGCCTAAAAACAAACCAACCGCTGAAGAAAAAAGTAATTGTCTGCCGTATCTTTTGAGAGAGATTCAACTTCTAAGCAACGTACAGGTTGTCATTGCTTTGGGTAAAATTGGATTTGATACGATCATTAAAACGTATCAGGATTTGGGACTTACAGATATAAAAAAAAGACCGATTTTTCAGCATGCAGGCGAAACCAAACTTAACTCTAAACTTTCTCTTGTGGCGTCTTACCACCCAAGTCAGCAAAATACTTTTACCGGAAGACTCACTGAGCCCATGTTTGATGCTGTTTTTAGTAAAGCAAGAAAAATAATTAATTCGTGATTGACCTAGTGCCCTGCAATGCTGAAGCATCGCACTCCAACAAACATAAGTCATTGTTTATTAATACAAAAGTTGAATATTGGAGTGCAAAAGTTTAGTTTTGCCACTTTTCGGTCAATCACTAATTTACAAAAATGATCCGTTTTGAGTTATGTAGAAAATTTTGGAGGATTTATGTATTTCAGGTTCCCTTTTTTATTGTTGCTCATCGTCGCCGGATTGGTTGGCATCATTATTTTAAAAGACCATTTAGATGAAGGCGTATCGGCTGCGAATAAAGCAGTACCTGTGAAAACCCCTTCAGAAGAAACATCTGCAGTTCGTGAGGATATTCCAGACACTCATTTTGCGGCATTGCAAAGCATCACCAGCAGTGATTTGCGCCGGCATGTGGTATTTTTGGCAGATGATGTATTACAAGGTCGGGATACAGGTTCGCGCGGCGCTAGAATCGCTGCTCTCTACATCTCAAGCCAATTTGATAAATTTGGCCTGCGTCCGGTAGGTGAAAATGGTTCGTATTATCAAACGGTTTATTTAAACGAAAAGAAAATTTCGGCTGACTCAGAATTCAAAATAGAAATTGATGGGGAAATGGTGCCGCTAAAATATAAAGTTGACTTCCTGGTTGTAACGCCACCCAATCAAAGCGGGATGGAAGTGACACGCGATTTGATATTCACTGCTTTTGGCATTCAGGCTTCTGAGTATGACTATGATGATTTCAAAAATTTGGATGTAAAAGGCAAAGCGACGATCTACGTCAGCGGTGAACCGCCATCTGACGACGAAAAATATTTTAGGGGAAATAAGGCAAGCCAATATTCAAACGGCTCTGCAAAAAGGAGAACGGCCAAAAAAAATGGTGCAGATGCTGCGATTGGCGTCGTTTTACCGGAACTGTTTGAGCAAATAAGTTGGGCTGGAATACAGAACTTCTATACCCGATCCAAGATTTCTCTGAGGAATGATGCGGCGACCGAAGGAGAGGATTTTGCTGCCATTATCCTTCACCCGGATGCCGGCGAATTGCTTTTTGCCGGGACGGGTCGAGATTTTGCCGACATAAAAAAAGCCGCTATGGATGGAACGATTCAACCTTTTGAAATGAGCAAGAAAATCCAAATGAAACTTATAGTTGAGAATAATCAGATTGAAGACAGCAATGTGGCCGGATTTTTAGAGGGCTCTGATGCGGAACTAAAATCCGAGGTCATTGTTTTCACGGCACATTATGATCACGTGGGAATTGGCACACCGGTAAAAGGCGATTCTATTTACAACGGCGCAGCGGATAACGCCTCTGGCACCTCAGGACTAATGGAACTGGCGGAAGCATTTTCTTTACTTCCGGAAAGACCAAAGCGCTCTATGCTTTTCTTGGCAGTTACAGCGGAGGAAAAAGGTTTGCTGGGGTCAAAATTTTACGTCAAAAATCCCATTTTCCCACTCGCTAAAACAGTGGCAAACTTTAATCTTGACATAATCGGAATTGGCGATACCACCGGTGTGGTTGTTTACGGGATTGAGCGCAGCACTTTGGGTGATATGATCACAAAAGCAGTGCAGGAAGTCGGACTTGAAATTATTCCCGATGAATTACCTGAGCAAAGAATATTTTATCGCAGCGATCACTTCAGTTTTGTAAAACAAGGTATTCCTTCGATTATGCCGGGATTTGGTATAAGGCGTGAGTGGTTTGCCAATTTTAACAAATTTTATCATCAGCCGTCCGACGATGCAAATTTATTTTATTTCGATTTTGGTTATATGAAAAAGAGTGTCCAGGCAATTTTTCTGGCTGGATTATGGGTAGCTAATGCTGAAAAATCTCCTACCTGGACGCCAGGAGATGAGTTTGAGCATGCGAGGGAGGCAAAGCAAGAATAGTGAGGTAATTATGTTGAAAATGGTTTACTAATTCTCTATATTGAATTTAGTTGTTAAATTATCAAAGGAGTAGACATGGCAAATTTATGGGATGACATCGCAAGGACGATACGTGAGGGTGTGGATACAGTGGTTGAAAAGACTGAAGAATTAACAAGAATCGGTAGAATTAAAGTTGATATTCTTAACATTAAACGAAATGTTGAGAAAAACTTTTCTGAATTGGGTGGCAGGGTTTATCAGCTGATTTCGAAAGAAAAAAACGCTGCGATTTCTACAGATAAGGAAGCCAAGGAGATCATCGAATGCATCAAAATTCTTGAAAAAGAGCTCGATGATAAAAAGTCTGAGCTTGCAAAGGTAAAGTCAAAGCCAAAGCCAAAGCCAAAGCAGAGCGGTAGTTCTAAAGAAAAATCTGCAACTATGACCCAAGCTAAGAAAGCAAGCACAAAAAAAGCTACTCGTAAAGCAGCATCCTCGAACAAAACATCCTCGCCAAAAGCCAAAACTCCGGCAAAGAAATAAATTTTCAGGGCAGATGGGAATGAGGAAGGGAAAATTTGTTTTAAGCATTTTTTTTATGTGTTTTTGTTTTGGCAATTCACAGCCTGCCACGGCGCAAATTTATTTTAAATTCGAACCGGCTCGTTCTATTAAATCAAATCCAGGAATTTCCCTGGCAGCAGTCGGTGATGTCATGCTGGGTTCCTGGGTTATTCCTGTCTTAGCCGAGCATGGCGCAGATTATCCTTTTAAAAAAACCTATCGATACCTTGAAACCGCAGATGTGGCAATAGCCAATTTGGAGGCCCCATTCACTGAAGATACCGTTGCATTCGAAAAGAAATTCAATTTTAAAGTGCCGCCTAAATATGCCCGAGGGCTGCTTTCAGGAGGCTTTGATGTTGTCACTCTAGCCAACAATCATATCATGGATTTTGGGGAGGGCGGGCTTCTTTCGACTATTCAAACGCTTGACAGGATTGGCATAAAACACTGTGGCGCCGGACAAGATCTGCATGAAGCACATCAACCTGCTGTGATCGAGTCGAATGGAAAAAAAATCGCTTTTTTTGGCTATTCTATGACTTTTCCCACCGAATTCTACGCCAGGAAGGAGAGCAGCGGCACGGCTTATCCCGAGCCCGAACTAATGCAGCATGCTCTGGAAGTTTGGGAGAATTTTGTTGACTTCACAGTCGTTTCCTTTCACTGGAGCGCAGAAAAGCGTGATACGCCGAAGGACTATCAAACTTATTTTGCACACCTGGCAATCGATAGTGGGGCGGATCTGATTCTCGGTCACCACCCGCATGTTTTGCAGGGCATCGAATTGTACAAGAATCGCCTCATCGCCTATAGTTTGGGTAATTTCGCTTTCGGATCTTACAGCAAAAATGCAGTGGACAGTATTATTTTGAAAGTTTACTTAAACGATGACGGACTACAGTACGCGCAATGCATTCCAATCAATGTGGACAATCGGGAGATTGAGTTCCAACCCGCACTCCTAAACGGAAAACGAAAGGAAGCTGTTTTGTCGAATCTGTCAAAGTTAAGTTTAGACCTGAATAACGGTCGAAATATCCTCGACGATTCCGGGATTATTTTGGGAGACTGGGCTGACTTTCACGGCGATTGGCTGCTAAACATAGTTGTCAGCTCGTTTTGGAATTCCAGCTCAACAGAGGATATTCTTACGTCAATAAAATTGAATACGACCGCCGAAGATTAATACTGGGTCTGCATTTTAGCTAACTTTTGCCCTTATCAAACAGGGTTAACCCCTAATTAACGCGAATGTACGCCAATAATCAGAGCCAGGAAAGCTCTTTTACATAGCTATCAAGAATAATATCTGCATTTATTGGCGTACATTAACGGCTTATTAAATGAAGAAAGCAGATCAGTAAATGGAACTAAAAATCCATGATCAAGAAATCCGACTGCAGAAAATTTGGAAGAGCCGGAAGCTTTTCAAGCTCAACCAGTCTTTGAAGACAACAGCCGGCAAGAGGGTAGAAGTGCTTTATTGCGGCACAGAAAATCTGGATTCCGGGCCGGACTTTAAAGATGCGATCATAAAATTAGATGGGGCTTTATTAAAAGGAGATATTGAAGTACACTTGGATGCCCGCGGTTGGTATGCACACCAGCATCATCATGATCCCGCTTATAATAATGTCATTCTGCACGTAATTTCAAAAAAATCAAAAGAAGAAATGTTCATCGAAAGGGAGGATGGTGTAAAAGTCCATCAAGTTTATGTAAACATTGCTGATGATTCCACGGGTTTGCAAAAGACATCCCAAACAGGCTCTGAGGAAAAACGCGAATCTTTTTCGATTGTTGAAGACTGTCCATTATCCCAAACTGATGAAATAAAAATTCTGACAACTATTCATGTGGCCGGTGAGCGCCGCTTGCAGGAAAAAGTGGCGCAATTACAGGAGGATTTGATTCATGCTTCATGGGAACAATTAATTTATAAGAAAATTTTTGAGGCGCTAGGGTATTCAAAAAACCAGATTCCATTTCGAAAACTTTCGGAGGTGGCGCCCTATGAAATGGTCTGTTCAGAAATGCAATGGGTGTCCGAAGAGATGGCGTTAAAAAAATGTGCTGCTTTGCTTTTTGGTGCCGCCGGGTTGTTGCCTTCCCAAAGCAAAAACTCGGAAATAAAACTGAATGCCGAATCACTGGACTATATTGCCCCGCTTGAATATTTATGGGATCAAATGTCACACCGTCTCGAAATAAAACCGATGAAACCCTACGAATGGCAGTTTTTCCGCCTGCGTCCGCAAAACTTCCCAACTCGCCGGCTGGCTGGAATGGCACAGCTTCTTTTAAAATTTTATAAGCAAGGATTCCTTACCGGGTTCGAAAAGATATTCTCGGGGAATATACGGGACTATAACAGACTGGCCAGCGAATTGGAATCGAACTTACTCATCAAAGCTGAGGGGTTTTGGACTCAACATTACCGTTTAGATGAGTCTTTAGACAACAGAGTTGAAAGGAAAGATGCCGGTTTGATTGGCAAGGATAAAGCAAGGGATATTATTGTGAATACGGTTATTCCGGTGATATATCTGTATAGTTGTGAAACCAAAGACGGCTTTCTAAAAAACTCAGTTCGCGAACTCTTTGGCAGATTTCCGAAGCTGGCTGAAAATTCTATAACCCGGGGAATGCGGCAACAATTAGGTAAGCCAAAACAAATTAAATCATCTTCTCATCAACAAGGCTTGATTTATTTGCATAAACTGTACTGCAAACCCCTTCGATGTTCCGACTGCCTGGGTTTTACTCAGGAAACGAAGTCGCCTTAAGCAGTTTCGGTTTCCATAATACCTTCCAAAACAATTCGGTATTCTCCGGTATCATGGTTAATAAATTCGAGGATCGCTTTACACTGCGAAGAGTTTTCTAACATGTTCGTCACATGCTTTTTTAAATTCGTACAGGATAATTGGGTTACGTCTATGTTCTGGAAATCTTTGAAATTTGAATTGACCATCGTATTCTCCCGTTGATTTGACGCGGTGAAATAATAGTTAAAAAATCACTCAATTTTGTTAACCGACCGATATCCGGAATATAGTATCGGGCGGTATGATGCATCCCTTGAAGAATTAAATCAAACCGTTAATAATTTTAGGAGTTTGCCCAACATGAACAAGACGCATCCAGCATCCAGCATCAAGCATCCAGCACCAGCATCCAGCATCCAGTATCCAGCATCCAGCATCAAGCATCCAGCACCAAGCATCCAGTATCCAGTATCCAGCATCCAGCAAGAAATTCACTCAAATATTATCAACTAACTAATTTTAAAATAACTTGACTTTCTAAGTTTAAACTATAACTTAGAACTTATAGTCAAAAAACAAAATCCTTTGTTGCGAGCATCTATGCGGCGGTATATCAAAAGACTCTCTAAATACGTCATTCATCCTATCTTAATTCTGATAATTGCTTCCAATTTTCTCATGGCTGGAACGATTATTTTAGATTTTGTAGCTCAACCAGGCTTTAACAGAGTGACCCTAAAATGGACCACACAAAATGAAATCAATTTGAAGGGTTTTGAGATAGAGAGAAGTTTTGAAAATAAAAGCGAGAGTTTTAAAAAGGTAGATTTCATTAAAGCAAGCAGTGAGACGAAAGATAAAAAAGAATATACTTATGAAGATCGGTCGATTTTCAAAAGTTCCGATCGCACGTTGTATTATCGTTTAAAAATAATCAATAACAACGAACCTGATACTTATTATGAAAAAATTATTTCAGTAAAGCCAACCATTTCGAGCGCCCGGCAAACTTGGGGCAGTATTAAAGCAATGTTTAGATAGCTGGTAAATCCCCTGCCGATTTATTCCAAAATCCCCTCTTTTTCTAGTCAAAGCGTATCTGATGAGCGCTGTTTTTTCTTTCAACTCGAAAATAATTCAAACTTATTTGGCGAAAGTTTCTCAATTCTAATTTTTGCACCCCAGTTCATTCTGACGACCTCTTTGAACTCAGATGCATTTAAACGATAGTGGCTGTGCGGTTTTTTGGGGCCCTGGCACCAGCATTCAACCGCCTCAATATAAGAATTGACGCCTTTCTCCCCGACTTGCAACTTAAAAGGTTTGCCGACCTTGGGGAAGAAATCCAGCTCCTTTTTTTGAATCAGAATGTAATTCCCGCCCGCCTCTTCGGCTGAGAGTTTTCTTTTGAACTGCTTTTTGTCATTGGCCATAATGTGTGTCTCCTTCCTTCTCAAACTTGTTCAATTGCCAGATAGGTGTCTTTTGGAGAGAAAATTACTGAGTAATTGTAGAATAATGATATTTTTAGTTTTTTGGGGAATAACTTTAAATATTAAGATGTACTAAATGCGAATCTAATTTAGCGCTGGTATTTCCAAAATATTTTGCACGGCGACGGGAAGTATCAGCGCTTTTTCTTGATTAAAAGACATCTAGGAAACCACCAGTATTTTAAACAATCTCTCCTTGACTTCTTCCAAACTGCCGACGCCTGATACTTTGCGGACCAGATCTTGTTTTTCATAATAAGGAATAAGAGGTTCTGTGTCGGCATGATATTTTTCCAGACGATATTTAACAGTTTCTTCCAGATCATCATCTCTTTGGATGACCCTCGAGGCGATCTCTGCAGGCGGCGGGTCAAACTTAAGATGATATATTTGTCCGGTCTTAAGGTCTATTCTTCGGCCGGTGTTTCTTTCGATAATTTCCTCATCCGGTACTTTGATTAAAAGAACATAGTCGATCCTGACGTTAGTCGTTAATAGCGCTTTGTCAAGTGCTTCAGATTGCGTTAGTGTTCTCGGAAAACCATCGAGCAGAAATCCACTACGGGCATCCGGCTGCCCAATGCGTTCAACCATCATTTTTATTACTAAGTTATCTGGGACAAGAGCGCCTTTCGTCATGTAGGACTTAACTTCTTTTCCTAAGGGGGTTTCATTTGAAACAGCTTCCCTTAGCATATCTCCCGATGAAATGTGCGGGATATTCAATTTGTCTACAATCCTTTTGGCTTGAGTGCCTTTACCCGATCCTGGCGGACCGATTAGAATTATTCTCATATTGGTTCCTTACTTGACTCTACCAGGTTAAACATCTATTTTCAAAATGCTATCAAAAAAACGTCTAAAACAATAAAAAGGGCGAACGTCCAATGGTCGAATCGACGAGCGCCCTTTTTCTATGGCCTGCGTCCCTTAGGGGACGATATGTCTATCCTGATAAACGGTAAATCCCTTTTTCAAAGTCTTTCTTACCATACATTCAAATTTAATATAAATTTTGAAAAATGCAACAAGGAAAATCCGTCCTGGCGAATGTCATTAACGCTTGTTTCGTTATCTCAGCCACCGACCTTAATTCGCGCTGCCCGTGACCCGCACTGAAGTCGAATTTTGGGCGTCGCAGGATTTTTCAAAAAAGGCCAAACATGACCGCATCCGGCAGCTCTAGAAAACGACGGGTTTTAGCTGGGATAAACAGGGCTGCCAGGAGTTTCGACTGCATCCAATCTCTCTACCCTCCTGTTTTTCGGCGTCGAAAACGGCAAGGCTACTTCGTGGTAAGCTTTTGTCAAGGTTTTTTGTTATTGTGTGCTCGCAGGGGATTTACACCCCCATGCCTTTTTACCATGAAATCCCCTGCGGGACGAATGAACAGGGAATTTTATTCCAGCCAACTAAAGCATTTGTAACAACTCAACCTTCAGAACGGAGTTATCGTCGAAAATCCTGACCGTACTTTAAACTCTCAACTCTAATTGCAAAGTATCGCTTTTCCCGG
>SMXC01000248.1 GCA_004356825.1 Caldithrix sp. | reverse complement strand
TGAAGTTGCTATCAAATTCCTGCCCCGTCGCATCGATGTCAGCGACGAAGAACGCCAGCGTTTCAAACTCGAAGCCCAGGCCGCGGCCGCTTTAAACCACAACAACATCGCCACTGTTTATGAAAGTGATGAGGTGGGTGACGACGAGTTTATTGTCATGGAAATCATCAAAGGCGAGAGTCTGAGAGAAAAGATTGCCAAAGGACCGCTCAAGCTTGACGAAGCGATGAGAATTGCCACAGAAGTCGCAGAGGGTCTGCACGAAGCGCATGAGCACAAGATTGTCCACCGCGATATCAAGCCAGCCAACATCATGCTAACCACCAAAGGGCAGTGCAAAATCATGGACTTCGGGCTCGCTAAAATGGCGCAGGCCACTCTTGTCACCAAGGATGGGACAACCCTTGGTACCGCGGCTTATATGTCCCCAGAGCAGGCACAGGGTGTGGTCGTAGACCATCGGGCAGACATCTGGTCTTTGGGCGTCGTTCTTTATGAAATGCTCACCGGTCAACTCCCTTTTAAGGGCGATTATGAGCAGGCGGTGACTTACTCGATTCTCCACGAAGACCCGGAACCGATTACGGGATTGCGCACGGGCGTGCCAATGGAGCTGGAGCGGGTTGTTGACAAGTGTTTGCAAAAGGAAGCGTCCGACCGTTACCAGGGGGCCACTGAATTGCTGGTCGACCTGCGCCAGTGCCAAAAATCTACACTTAATGTGCGTACTTCTACGGCTCCTGTTGTCACATCGCGAAATAGATATTCACGATGGGCTGTGTTTGTGGCAGCGGTCCTCTTTATAGCCCTTGTTTACGCCTTATTTCTGAGCCGTAGCAGACCTAAAGAAATCAAATTAGGTCGAACCAAACAAATCACGAATCAACCAGGATTAGAGCTCTATCCAACAATATCGCCTGACGGCAACATGATCGCCTATTCAGCCGGCGCAATAGGCCAGATGCAGATGCATATCTATGTCCGACAGATCGCGGGTGGGCGTAGTGTAGCCCTTACCGAGGACATTCCAGGCGATCAGTACTGGCCTCAATGGTCCCCCGACGGTACCGCCATTGCCTACGCCTCAGACGGCATCATTTACCGAATATCCGCATTGGGTGGCATCCCCAAGCGAATGGCTGAGCCACCGAATGCAGAGAGTTGGCTAGAGTTTCCTGTCTGGTCACCAGATGGGAGATATTTTGCTTATGTACACATATCATCTGAAACCGTGGCAACCGTTAGGATTCAATCAGTCGATGGCAACGAAAGCAGAGGAATTACCGATGGATATGAACTCCACTCTTTATCTTGGTCTCACGACGGAGAGTGGATTGCCTTCGTATCCGGAAATGTAAGTTTCGTAGGAGTAGGAGGTATAACGCTTGGCAATATTGCTCCCAGTTCAATCTGGGTTGTTTCAGCCCGTGGGGGTGAGCCCGTACAGGTAACAGATAATGAATACCTTAATACTAGTCCAGTCTGGACCCCTGATGGGAAGTATCTTTTATATGTGTCAAATCAAGGCGGTAACCGGGACGTATATCAGTTGCCCATAGGGGATTCCGGAACGCCTTCAGGACCGCCCATGCGCCTGACAGCGGGCGGCCTTGATGCCCACACGATCCATCTTTCCACCGATGGCAAGAGTCTCGCATACTCAGTATTCACCAAACACACTAATATCTGGTCGGTGCTAATTCCAAGAGAAGGGCCTATATCAGGCTCTGAAGCGGAGCCTGTAACGACAGGAAACCAGATAATAGAGGGATTTGATGTATCTCTGGACGGCAAATGGATTGCTTTCGACTCGAACCGGAGCGGAAATCAGGA
Source organism: Caldithrix sp. (assembly GCA_004356825.1). Classification (GTDB taxonomy): domain Bacteria; phylum Zhuqueibacterota; class Zhuqueibacteria; order Oceanimicrobiales; family Oceanimicrobiaceae; genus Oceanimicrobium. The sequence continues at coordinate 14,759 of SMXC01000248.1, read as the reverse complement.
CATTTACCGGATGCCAATTGCAGGCGGTGAACCTGAGCAATTGACCAATCACCGCAGCGGTGATTTTGGTCCAGCCTGGTCGCCTGACGGACGAGAAATCGTATTCTACTCCCTCCGCAACGGCAACAGAGACATCTTTGTTATGTCGGCAGATGGTAGGTCGCTTCAACAATTGACGGAAGACCCAGCGCAGGATACCATCCCGAACTGGGCTCCAGATGGTAGACAGATCTTATTCAGGTCAGACAAAACTGGACGTTCTGAGCTTTACTTGATTTCACGAGAAACGGTAGACCTGCATTGGGGAAAACCTGGCCAGCTTACCTTCGATGGCGCTTGGTTGGGAGGGTGGTCCCCGGATGGCCAACTGATTGCTATTAATAATAGCAACGGCTTATCGGTAATTTCACCGGATGGTGGAGATTCGCGATTGCTCGTTCAGAGCACAGACCAACCGGCATGGATAGGAGGATGGTCTCCTGATAGCCGCACGGTTTATTACAATCAGGCTGATGCAGAAGGTCGATTTAGTTTTTGGTCAATTAAGGCTGCTGGGGGAAAACCAAAGCCTCTTTTACGATTTGACGACCTCAATATAGACAACTTTATAGACACCTTTATATTCGCCACTGATGGCGAACGGTTTTTCTTCATCAGTGGCGAATTGGAGAGCGATGTTTGGGTGATGGAGTTGATAACGGATGAATGAAGGCTTCTTGGAAACATGCCGATGATTGGCAAAACAATATCTAACTACGAAATCCTGGAAAAGCTCCGTGAAGGCGGCATGGGTGTGGTGTATAAGGCTGAGGACACCACGCTGCAACGGCACGTTGCATTGAAATTTCTACCACAGGAATGGACTCGTGACCCAGATGCCAAGGCCCGGTTCATGAACGAAGCACGGGCAGCTTCGGCGCTTGAATTCGCTTCATCCGGATGTATTACAAACCAATCATCCGGGAAATGGACTCAAATAACTATTAATTGCTCCACAAAAAGGATACAAAAATGACAAGAACTAATTACGGATATGATAAGCGGCAGAAAGAAATAGCAAAGAAAAAAAAGAAAGAAGAAAAAAGACAACGCAAACTGGGTAAAGACGACACACAACCCAAAGAGAATCCCGATCAGTCACGAGATGGCGGTGAAAACAGATAGGGCGTCTTTGATTCCACAGCCCTTTGCATCATTTTGTTTCTAAGTTTTATTGCAATGAATCGTTTTCTTTCCACAAAAGAGGAGTTATAAAATGGGAGACAAAGGCAAAAAGGATCAGGAAAAGAGAAAGAAGCAAAAAACCAAACAGCAGGCAGTGAAAGCAAAAAGGAAACAGGAAAAAAAGCAGAAAGAGACCTTTTTAGGCAGGTGAAAAATCACACATTATCGTGCCTTCACAAAAGTCGACGCAATTTACCGACTAAAAGAAACACAGAGGCGACAAGTGAAACACAATAATTTTGATTGTAGGTTTACAGGCATGTAAATAGATCCAAACAGATCTAAAAAATTAGCCTCAAAGCCTTGGAAAACACGTTACCAAAACGTTACCAAAATCCGACTGAAATAGATCTAAAAAAACGGGTGATTTTAACCATAAATCCACAATACTGGCAATAATTTGAGCCTAAAAATCGTTCTTCTAATCGGTAGGTCACAGGTTCGAATCCTGCCGGGCGTACTAATTCTCTCAAACACAGCTGGCCATCTTTCGCCTCAACTCCAAAAGATCTCACCTGAACTTAATTTAACGAGTAAGCCTGCGTTATTAACTCACGCGCTTTTTGCAGGTACTTCAATGATTCGTTGAGTTGATTGTCCCGTTGTAAATTGACTCTAAAACGAGCTTCACTTCCTCCTATTAAGTAGGCCATCTCTCGTTTGAGCAAGAATTTGATATCCTTTTTGTCGCTGGTAAAGTCTACTCTGGCAAATTCAGGCACAGACTTCTTTACGAAATGAGCAAATTTTTGATAGGTTTTTTCCGTTACGAAAAATCTATTTATAAAGAATCGCAGGTTTTTTCGTAAGGCTGGATTCTTATTTAAGAAATCATCGGCGAATGCATAGAATATTCTTTGCTCCGAAAAATACAATTCACGTAATTTTTGAGACAAAACATTATTCTGGCTCTTGATCCAGATATCGGGGGTAATGCCGCCGCCGCCGTAAACCAGACGTCCCGATAACGTTTTGAACTTGGGCTTTCCTTTTTTGGCGTCTTCACTGGTCAAATATTCATCATCATAAGCGTCGTGATAATATTCATCTTTGGATTTATTAAAATAATTTCTTTGAATCGGGCGGCCACTGGGGGTATAATATCTGGCAGTCGTTATTAGCAAAGCAGATCCATCTTGAAATCGATACTGGCTTTGGACCAATCCTTTGCCGAAAGATGTTTTTCCGACGATTAATCCTCGGTCCAAATCTTGAATGGCCCCCGCGACAATTTCTGAAGCGCTCGCTGCAGCATGGTCCATTAAAACAATGAGAGGATAGAGTTGATGGGTGGCGCTTGCGGTCGAGTAGTACTCCTGGAATGAACTTGACAGGCGACCCCTGGTTGAAAGAATTTTATTACCTCCCGGAATAAATTTGTCAGCTACTTCTATGGCAGCATTCAGGTATCCGCCGCTATTGCCCCGGAGATCGAGAATGAGAGACTCCATGCCCTGTGATTCCAGATTATTTAATGCGGTTTCTAATTCTCTCGGGGTTTTGGTCGTAAATCGCGCTAACTTAATATATCCCACACCGGGCCTAATCTCGAGTGCAAGGGGTACACTATCTAAAGTGATTCGCCTTCTGAGCAATGTGTATTCTTGCGGCCTGGTTAAGCGGCTGCTGGCAATTTTAATGGTCACCGGCTGGCCAACCGGTCCCATTAATTTCTTTGAGACTTCCTCCCTTTTAATACCGATAACTGATTCGCCGTCGATTTCCAAAATTTTGTCACCCGGTTGCATGTTGAATTTGGCCGCCGGGCTGCCCTCGATGACTGAAATCAGCGTAATCTTTTCTTGCAGTACTTCAAAACTTATCCCAATACCCGTGTATCCTTCAAAATTCTGGTTCCAGTGTTTGAAAGCGTCGGCGGGTAAATAGACAGTGTGTGGATCTAAATTTGAGAGAACACCTTTTATGGCATCTTCAAGAAGCTCATCTGATTCCCGTTTATCGACATAGGCGCGATTGATTGTTTCCAAAACAGATGTAAATATTTTGATTTTGGCGTAGAAATTTTCTGTCTCCGCTAAAAGATCGGTTACTTTTGATTCATTGGTAATGTAACTTAAAGAAAGTCCAAGTGTTAAGACAAGTGCAATGATGTTTTTTGTTTTCACTGAAGCCTCCTTTCTAATTTCATCTCGCCATCATGTTTTTGTGTTTTTCGAGTTGCAGACTAAAACAATTTATTGATTGCAACAAGCCATGTTTGTCTTTTAGAAGCTGTGTGATTCCATTTACCGGTGTGGAGAGCTTTCCAGGGATATCCTTGATCTCATTAATCGGGAAGTAATTGCATTTAAATGACTAGATTATAAAATTGTGATAATTGTGAATTTTGCCAAATGTTTTCAGGCTTGGTTAAACCTAAGATGCATTTGGCCCTTCGCTATTTGGCTTTTGATTTTTGAGAATTTGCGTCGTGAATATCATTTCGCCTGTGAGTAGCTGACAAGTTATTTTATGCCATTTCTGGACAGGAAATTGTAATAACAAGACCAGGAGCCCAGCGCTCAATTGAGGTTAAAACAACAAAAAATTAACTTGATTCGCAGAGGGATATTACTAAATTGAGTAACTTATTCTTATTATCTTATTAACCTGGGAATAAAACCTCAAGTCTGAATGTAAAAATTGTATAATATTTGGCGAGGTAATTAAGCACAGCCTTATGAAGTTTAAAATTTTCCAGACAATTACTGTCCTGCTCGGTCTTTTACTTTTCAACTCCAATCTCTCAGGCCAATATTATTTTGGCCGCAATAAAATTCAATACGATGACTTTGATTGGAAAATATTGAAAACAGATCATTTTGACGTCTATTTCTACCCTGAGATGGGTGAGCTTGCTGAAATAGGCGCTGCATTTGCGGAGGAAGCTTACCGCCGCCTTGAAAGCCAAACTAACCACAATGTTAATCGCCGAATCCCCTTGATTTTTTATTCTAATCACTCACATTTTCAGCAAACCAACACGATTCCAAGCTTCCTCCCGGAAGGAACCGGCGGATTTTTTGAGTTTATGAAAGGTCGGGTCGTGATTCCTTCACGCGGTTCCATTCATTCATTTAAGCATGTCATCAATCATGAGTTAGTGCACGTGTTTACTCGCGGAAGAATGGCCCGGATTTTGAAAGACCACCACAGAACCACATTCCGCGGGATGCCGCTCTGGTTTACTGAAGGAATCGCGGAGTATTGGTCGCAGGGGTGGAATTCGCAGGCTGAAATGATTATTCGTGATGCCGTTTTAAGTGGTCATTTAGTCCCTTTGCAAGATATGGATTCGATTTACGGCACTTTCCTGATGTACAAAGAAGGTCAGGCCATTTGTAAATATATTGCGGAAAAGTTTGGCAAAGAGAAACTTCTGCAATTAATTGAGAATCTTTGGAAGGAGAGCAGCTTTTCAGATGTCATGAAGCTGACCATCGGATTGACTTATAAAGAGTTCGATGAGAAATGGATTTATGATTTAAAGAAACGGTATTACCCTGAACTGGAGGAAGCGGATTCTCCGAAAATGGTGACCAAGGCAATTACCAAAGACGGCCTCAATACCAAACCGGCGGTATTCTCGAAAAATGATAAAAATTGGGTCGCGTTTATAGCGAACCGGGTTGGCTACTCAAATATCTATCTTAAATCTCTGGATGACAGCGAAAGCAAACCGGAAGTCCTGATTAAAGGAGAACGCACTTCAGATTTCGAATCTTTCAAATTGCTAAACAGCAAGATCGATGTTAACGATTATGGTGAGCTCACCTTTGTGTCCAAAAGTGGCGCTCACGACGTGATTTACGTTTTTGATATGCAAGAAAAAGTCATTTTGCGAAAGTTTAGTTTTGAGAATTTAGTAACGCTCTCTTCTCCAAACTGGTCGCCTGATGGTAAGCAAATAGTTTTTTCAGGGATAAACTTTGCCGGAGTAAGTGATCTGTATATCGTAGATGAAGAATCCGGCGAGTTGCAACGATTAACGAATGACTTCTACGATGATCGTGATCCCGCCTGGTCGCCTGATGCCGGGGCCATTGCCTTCAGTTCTGACCGATCTTATTTTGGCAGAGATGGACACATGAATCTCTTCCTTTATAATTTACAAACGGGCGAGATCCAATATTTAACTGAAGGCGCACATAACGATTATGCACCTTCATGGTCTCACGACGGAGAGAGTTTGGCCTTCACTTCAGACCGGGACGGCCCATTTAATATTTGGATTATAAAGAATAATGCGGGCAAAGTCGAGCCCTCGCTGATCGCTGATAATTTTGCCGACCCTACCAATAATGGCGAGGCGCACACCGGCAAAAACGGGTTAACCCTTAATCCTGTATTTGAGAACGGCGACACAAATACTCTCTATCCCTCAGCCCTTGAAAAGACGGACCAACTAAAGAAGTTAACGAATTTTACTACCGGCGCATTCGATCCTGTTTGGCTGGATGAAGATAATTTGGTCTTCACTGCTTTCGAGAATTTCAGCTTCCAGCTTCGTCAGGTTAACCATGTTGAAGATAAGTTTGCAGAAGCCCCCTCCGTTAAAAATGACACTCTGCTCACAGTTACAGATTACTGGACCGCAAATAAACTTGCCGGGGAAGTCAGATCGAGTACGGTAAAGTATAAAAGGAAATTTAATTTAGACATTGCTCAGAGTGCGGTTTCACATGACCCTATCTTTGGCGTCAGCGGTGGCGCTCAGTTAGCGGTTTCCGACATGCTTGGCAACCGGCAATATTATTTCTTAATCTATAATAACGCGCAAGTTCGGAGTGATTTCCTAAGTAGCTGGAATGTTGCTGTAACCCGTGTGGAGTTGTCTAAAAGGATAAATTACGCCATTGGCGGGTACCGCCTGAAAGGGCAATTTTATGATCGAGTGGACAGTTTTTTTGAGCAGAAGCAGTTAGGCGGATTCGTGGCCGCCAGTTATCCGTTCTCTACCTTCAAGCGCATTGAAGCGAGCATTAATCTTCGCAAAGAGGAGAGATCGTATGCTTTCAGAGGTAAAGTCATCGATGGAATCGTAGTCTCAAATTCGATTTCATATGTCAAAGACAATTCTTTGTGGGGCATCACCGGACCCATCGACGGTGAACGATTTAATCTAACGCTGGGGAACACGCTGGATATCCAGAACAACGATGTGAGTTTCTTTACAATTAGTGCAGACTACAGACATTATTTTCGGTTGAGTCGCCGTACAACTTACGCCGTTCGTTTGATGACCAGAATTAATCAAGGGAAAGAAGCCTTTCGATATTTTATGGGCGGGAGTTGGGATTTACGGCTTTACCCGAGATGGACTATCTGGGGACGCAAACTTTTTTTGGTGAATCAAGAAGTCAGAGTCCCGTTTCTGGATTGGTTCGTCTTGCGATTCCCGTTTGGCGGTTTGGGTTTGAGGGCAATCCAGGGTGCGGTGTTTGTAGATTTGGGCCAGGCCTGGGATCGTGATTATCAATTCAACGAAGTTCTGGGCAGTCTTGGGGTTGGATGGCGGTTACGTTTGGGAGGTTTTCTGGTACTTCGCTATGAAATCGGCAGAAGATTCCAGGTGACGGATTTCAGCAGTCCGAATATAAATTTCGAACCCGGCCTGAAAAAGGCTTTTTGGTTTGGATTTGATTTTTAATCGTTAAATGGATTTAAGGTTCAAAGTTATTTCAAAAATAAAAACATTTTTTCTGCTTCTGTTTTTAGTCAATCTCTTTTGGTCCTGCCGTTCTGTAAAAATTAAAAACATTCAAACGGTTTCAACTGAAGAAAATTGGACGCTTTATGGTGGCGACCCAAGTCGAGTCAATTATCGTGCTGCAACCTTGGCACCGCCTCTCGAACACGTTTGGACCTACAAAGCCACGTCTGCCCCGGGCAAGACATTAACCGTTGCGAATGGTCTGATTTATTTCGTGACCCTGGACGGCCGCTTAGATCTCGTTAAGATTGAAACCGGTGAGAAGTTCGGTCGTCTAAAAACGGCAGAGCATTTCGAAGCCACTTGCGCATTTTACCAGAATAAGCTTGTCATTGCTTCGAGGTATGGGGAAAAAACTCTTGCGGCTTATGACCTTGAAAAGGGAAAATACTTGTGGAAAATAAATGCCGGCGATATTGCCAGTGAACCTTTGGTCACGAGCGCGGGGGTTTTTGTGTCGGCTCTTTACAATCATATTGATAAATACAATTGGGAAAGCGGTGAAAGGATTTGGACTTTTAAATCCGGCGGCCAGCATCGTTCTTCGCCGGCGCTGAGTCAAAACACATTGGTTGTCGGCTGTGACGATGGCACCATTTACGCGTTGAATGCGGAGAAAGGCACGTTAAAGTGGAAAGTTGCCACCGGTGCAAGTGTATTTGCGACCCCGATTATTCAAAGTGAAAATATTTTCGTCGGTTCCTCAGACTCAATTTTTTATTCGTTGAATTTAGAAAATGGTGAGATTGTCTGGGAATTTCAAGCCGACCGGCCTATTTATGAAGCAGCCGCCACGGATGGTGAACATGTTGTTTTCGGCGCGAGTGACGGGCAATTCTATTGCCTGGATTTCGAGTCAGGGGAAGAGCTTTGGAGTTTTAAAGCGGAAAGTGTGGTTAGCACTGCCCCGCTGATTTCGGGTGATGTTGTCTTTTTCGGATCTTTAGACAGGCACTATTATTGTTTAGATTTAAGAAATGGCAATAAACTCTGGAGCTTTGAAACAAAGGGGAGAATTCGAACTTCGCCGGTTCTATGGGGAAAATACATCATCGGTGCTTCTGAAAATAGATTCCTCTACGCTTTTTCACCCCCCGACAGTTTAAGTACTTATTAAAAATAATAAGTTCAATGTACCAAAAATATGTTCGAACTAGTAGCTCTATGCTCATTTTCAGTTTGAGCTTTTTATTTGTGCTGTTTGAAGTGTTGGTTGCTGCCGAACTGAAAAATTGCTCCCAAATAGAAGATTGGGGGTATTTGAAAATCATAACCAGACATCGTGGACTTGTTGTAAAAATCGATGGAGATTTGACAGGTTTTTCTCCCCTTGAAATCCGAGCATTGGCGCCGGGCCTGCATCATGTGCAAGTCGGTCATTTCGACCCGGCAAATTGGCTGAACCGGGACTGGGTTGGGGAGGTAAATATCACCGCTGGAGATACAAGTACAATTGAAGTTTTGTTCAAAAGAAACTATTCGATCAATTCGCGACCCTTTGGCGCGGCTGTTTTGCTTGACACTCAAAAATTTGGTGAAACGCCAACTTTTTTAAAATTTGATGCAGCTGAAATTAAGCAAATCACTCTATCAAAAGCCGGTTATCAAGACACAATTTTAACATTAGGATCTTCAGATATTCAATTTTTTGACATTAAATTAAGAAAGAAAACGGGAGAGCCGAGTCTAGTTTTGACATCCGGTCAATTCAGTATCAAACAGAAGTCTAAAAGAAACCGCAATTTATTCGCGGCGATAAGCCTTACTGTCGTTTCCGGCGCTCTGAGGATTTATTTTAGAAAGAAAGCAAACAAAGAATTTAACCAATACTCACAATTTGGGGATCCGCAGCAATTTAATGAAAGCTTTGATCAGACTAAGAAATATGACAAGTATGCCGCAGTTTCATTTGCGACATTTCAAGCGAGTTTTGCACTGTCCTTTTATTTTTTCTTAAAAAAAGTTAATAACTAAACTAAATTCTCTAATACAAATGTTAAAAAAAATACTAATTACGATTTTAGCGGTACTTTTTTGCTCTCGATTGATTTTGGCGTCTGACCTAACGGACAATATCCACCAATATACTTTAACGAATGGTCTCGATGTCATTGTCATTGAAAACGCAACTGTACCTCTGGTTACCATTGAGATCGATGTTCGAAATGGCGCGTTTACGGAATCACCGGAGTATGATGGACTTTCGCACCTTTTTGAGCACATGTTTTTTAAGGCCAATGGCTCAATTCCTAACCAGGAAAGTTTTTTAGAACGCACACGCGAATTGGGAATGACTTTCAAAGCAACGACAAGTGAGGAGCGGGTAAATTTCTCTTTTACTATTTTAAAGGACAGTCTCGAGGCAGGCTTAGAGTTTATGAAGGCAGCTATCACAACGCCGTTGTTTCTTAAAGAAGAATTGGAGCGCGAGCGATGGGTGGTAATAGACGAGTACGACAGAAATGAATCCAATCCCATTTTTCATCTGAATCAAGAAGTGAGTAAAAAACTCTGGTATAAGTTCTACAGCCGGAAAAACCCCATTGGCAGCCGCGACGTAATTCTCACCGCTGATGCGGACAAAATGCGCACAATTCAACAAAAATACTACATCCCGAATAATTCTGCTTTACTGGTGGCAGGAGATGTGAAACACGAAAGGGTTTTCAAATTAGTACAAGAATACTTTAGCGATTGGCAAAAGAGACCTGACCCTTTTTTGGAAGATGTAATTCCTTTTCATCCCCAATTAGAAAAAAGCGAAACCATCATTGTAGAGCAGCCCGTTAACGCAGTGACGATCATGCTCTGCTGGCAGGGCCCAAGCGTTTCCATTAACACGAAAGCCACTTATGCCGCAGATGTGTATACTTATATTATGAATCAAAATTCGAAATTTCCCAGGATTCTGGTGAGTAGTGGTTTATTTACCAGTATCTCTTTTTCTTATCAGACATTAGACCACAAAGGCCCTATAAAAATTATCGCAACAACGACTGCTGAAAAATTCTGGCAGGCTAAAAGAGCCCTGTTTGAAGAGCTTAAGTATCTTCTCGACCGTGATTATTTTACCGACGAACAAATTGAATACGCCAAAAGCAACCTTGAGGCCCGTGAAAAGTATACCTGGGAGCGTCCATCTACATACGTTCAATCTGTTGGTTTTTGGTGGACCATTACGGGTGGATTAGAATACTACCTCAATTATATTGAAAATATAAAAAAAGTTACACGCGGGGACATCTCGAAATTTGTTAAAAAATATATTCAAAATGGTTCTTACGTGATGGGCATTTTGGTATCATCCGAAGATAAAGAAATGATAGGACTCAATTTAAGGAACCTTTATGCTGAACAGTAGAGATATAACGAAGTTTGGTCTCCTTGTCATTATTCAATTAAGTTGGATCAATTTTGCAAGCCACCTGGGGGCAGGGAATGGCTCCGTCACGACAGAAGAGTTTTTTGTAAAAGATCTTAAAGTTGTCTTAAAGGCAAACACAGCAAACGAGATTATTTCGGCGCAGCTTTATTTAAGAGGCGGTGCTTTAAATTTGACCGAGGAGAATCAGGGCATTGAAGAGTTCATTTTTAACAGCGTCACCCTGGCAGATCGAAAATATGCGGAAAAAAGCTGGAATAAGATATTGCAGGGGACAGGTTCCGGGCTGGGAAGCATCTCCGGAAAAGATTTTACCGTAATCAGCTTGCAATGCACCAAGCAATACTTCGATCAGATGTGGGAAGTTTTCGCTGATTATATTATGAAGAACAGTTTTTATGATGAACGGACGGAAATCGCCAGAGCACGCATGTTGACACAAATTCGAAGACAGGAAGATACCCCCGATGTGTATATTAGAAAGCTCGCCGAAGAACAATTCTACCAGGGACATCCATACCAGCTCGATCCAATGGGCATCGAGGAATCGATCAGTAAGATTACCATGAAAGATATGGAGTCCTACTTAAAGAAAAATCTGAAAAAAACAAAGTTGCTTTTAGTTGTGGTCGGTAATTTAGATAAGGAAGTTCTTAGAAAAAAAGTCTCTGATACATTCGGCAAAATCTCCAAAGGTAAGTACAAACCGGTCTTTCCGGACCCGGTCCATCACACGCGTTCCAATTTAAAAGTTGTGGAGCGTGACCTGCCCACTAATTATATTTTGGGGCTGTTTTCTGCCCCAAGTCCTAAGAACCCGGACTATTATCCCATGACTATCGCCATAGACATTTTAAAATGGCGTTTGTTTGAAGAGATAAGAACAAAACGGAATTTATCTTACGCCCCTGATGCCTTCCTGGAAAATCATTTCGCTAACTATGCGGGGATTTATGCGACATCAGTGGATCCGGATACGACGGTTAAAGTCATGCTGGCTGAAATAAAAAAACTGCGGGCGGAAAAATTTTCCGGGAAAGATTTCCGAAATAGCGTCAACATGTACCTGACGCGCTATTACTTAAATAATGAATCTAACGTGGCTCAAGGACAATTTCTGGCCCGTTTTGAACTCGCAGGCCTGGGTTGGCAGGAAGGAGAAAAAGTGGTGGAAAAACTGAGAATGGTTACTGCAGAGGACGTGCAGCGGGTCGCAAACGAGTATTTCAAAAATATTCAATTCGTTTTTTTGGGAAAAACTGAATTGATCGATGAGAAAGTGTTCACTTCAATGTAAGTGTTTTTTGCAAGAAAAAATGATGCCCTTTCCAAAAAATGATTAAGTTTGAAAATCTTTCAAAAAAGTTTGGCGATAAATTAGCCGTCGATAATATCAATCTCGAGGTTCGGCCCGGGGAGATCCTGGGTTTTCTCGGCCCAAACGGTGCAGGTAAAACAACGACCGTAAAATTGTCGACCGGCATGCTGATCCCGACCAGCGGAAAAGCAATGGTTGCGGGCTTTGATATTTCAAAAGAGCCAATTGAGGTAAAAAAGCGAATCGGTTATGTGCCGGAGACCGGCGCTTTATTCGAATCATTGAGCGCCTGGGAATATCTGGAATTAATGACCGAACTGCACCACATGGACCGGTCGTTGGCGCAACGAAAAATCGATGAGTTTTTGACTATCTTCGGCCTCGCCAACGAAAAAGATCATCATTTGAGCAGCTTCTCCAAAGGCATGAAACAAAAAGTTCTGCTGGCCGCAGCTTTTCTTCATAACCCGGAAGTTCTATTTTTGGATGAGCCCTTAAATGGTCTTGATGCGAATACGGCTTTAATTATTAAAGAGTTGCTCAAAAAAATGGCTGCGCAAGGTAAGACCATTATGTTTTGTTCCCATATTTTAGAAGTTGTTGAACGAATTTGTACACGCATTGCCATTATCGATTCCGGTAGAATTGTGGCAGATGGTTCCCCGGCCGAAATTCTCCGTGAAACATCAAAGCCAACTTTAGAAGAAGCCTTCACCAAGCTTACAGGAGGTCATGATATTGCGGCCTCAACCGATGAGATTCTGCAGGCGCTGGAACGCGTTTAATGGTCAAGCGTCTTTTCCAACGGTTTGGCATTGACTATTCGCAGTGGGCTGCTCTCACAAAAGTTCTTCTGAAAAAAGACTTTCGGGAATCTTCAATGTCAGCCGGTCTCAGCCACGGGGGGGCCGGTGGGCGTGTCTTCTTTTCACTCCTCTTTTTTTATCTCCTGACCGGCCTGATTTTCGTGCCGATCGTTCTCCAGAATCCGGATGTGTTTCTAACCGCGACACTTTTAATCAGCTATACTATGTTCATGATCGGCGGGTTGATTCTAGTGGAGTACAACTCGGTTGTTATCTCACCGGACGATTACCCTATTTTAGGATACCGTCCCATTTCATCCAGGACATTTTTCTTTGTTAAGCTGTGTAATATTTTATTTTATGTCCTGCTCTTTAGTACGGTTTTATCACTGCCGGCGATTATCGCGTATTTCTTTCTGTTCGGTTTTAACCCGGCCTTGGGTGTGACTGCATTTATAAGTGTTTTTCTGGCAAACTTCACCGTCGCTTTGGTGACTATTTTATTTTATACTTTTGTTCTAAAAAATGTCAGCTTGAGGCGTTTACAGAATATACTTTCTCTGCTTCAGGTTGGACTCGCTTTCGCTATTTACAGTAGCTTTTTCATTATACCGAAATTGGTTGAAAGTGCTTTGTTTCAAAGATTTGATATATCGAAATCGCCCTTTCTGCTGTTTTTACCTTCAGCCTGGTTCAGTACATATTTGAAAATCCCGCTGGGTAAAGCAAACTTTTTTGATTGGCTGGTTGTTTTGGGGTCCATATCAATCATGGCGATACTGGCTTACTTCGCATTCGCCAAACTTTCACTGGGTTACTCGGAAAGGTTAGCCGAAATAGCCGGCAGGACGGTTCAAAGAGTCAGTAAAAAGAAGTTGAAATGGTCGCTATTGGGATTGAAATTAACCCATGAAGAACATGTAGTTTCGGTATTAATCCGAAACCAGTTTTTGTATGATAATAAGTTTAAAATGGCCGTTCTCAGTATTTTACCGTTAACACTTTTTTATCTTTTTTATGGAACTCAAACGGGCCCGCTGCCGAATCCATTTGAAACTCAAGATTTTGAAATGGGGCGCACCGGGTTGCTTTATTTGCTCGTTTTTCTTTTTCCGATGATGCTGCGAACGTTTGTTACTCAAAGCGATGCTTACCAGGCATCCTGGATCTTCTACACAGCGCCCACGGATTTTCAACGGTTAATTATATCGGAAAAGAATTTTCTTATGATCTATTTTGTTCTTCCCTTCCTGCTGATTCTCGGTTTAATTTTTTATCATTATTTTGAAAATTTATTGCACGCGCTGCTGCATGTATTGGTCTTAGGACTTCTGGCCCATCTCTTTTTGCAATTCGCATTTTTATTTTCGCCCGACCTGCCGTTTTCACGCCCGAATGTGAGAGGCCGGCGATCGCGCAATATGGCCCTGCTGTTAATTGCAGTACCGTTTATCCTGTATCTCATTTTACCGCTTATTTTCAGAGTGGTCTATCCAAGTCCCGCAAGTTTTTTGACTTTCATAATCACAATTTTGACGATTTCATTGATTCTGGAAAGCTTGATTAAGGTACGGGTTTCTTATTATATGAAGAGTTTTGAATTTACCGGCTAAGGTCGGGGAGCGAAGAGCGAGACGGACCCTGGTAGTCTTTTTTGCGCTAATCGCTTCTCGCTTGTTCACTCTTTGCAATTGACCATGGTGGAAAAAACTTCTGGTTTCATTAAAAGCGCTGGCTTCATACTCCTTCTCGTCTCCCTGTTTATTTTTGATGACATCCTTATCTATCTTCTTTTTCAAAATTTTTATGATTGGCAAGTCGATTTAATTTATTTCGGATTTGGCGCAACAATTGTACTTGCCTTGAATTTTGGCTTGGCATTTGCTGTGTTCAAAAGCATGCGCAAGAGACCCACGACCGGCCGCCAGGGAATGTTTGGCAAGACCGGCGTCGTTTTAAAAACCAAAAATGATGAATACTGGATTCGCGTTCAAGGTGAGATTTGGAAATCACAGAGCTCTGATAAATTAGAGATCGGTGATAAAGTGGTGATTGATTCAGTGGATGGCTTGAGTCTAATCGTAAGAAATATTGTTGACCCGTCGTATTAATCAGGGTGCCGGACATTTCTCAGATTTTGTTTCATCAACTAACATTTGTCTCAGTTTAAGCCAGAACATTGATGCTGAATGTCGAAAAGTATTTATCTGGCTTGTTTATTATTTTCTGATCTGTTTGGCTTAAAAATCTAAATGCCAGCCTTAATTTCCTCTTTTGGACATTTTCCTTCATTGACTTAGTACCACCATCTTTCCG
>SMXC01000247.1 GCA_004356825.1 Caldithrix sp. | reverse complement strand
CGAAACTTAATAACCTAAACACAAATGGAGGTAAGCATGTTTAAACACATTTTTTCTTGCAAGATGTTCAATTATTTACTTGTTGCTATGGCATTCCTTTTTGCGACTCAGAGTCAAGTTCAGGCTCAAAGTAGATCCAAAAAAGGTTGGCTTGGCGTCGGTATTCAGGAAATGACTCCCTCGATGAGTAAAGATTACAAACTTGGAACACGCAGCGGATTACTTATTACCAGCGTGGTTGAAGACAGCCCCGCAGATGATGCCGGTCTCCGGGAAGATGACGTTATCCTTACTTTCAGCGGCAAAGCAGTTGAACTGTCGGAAGAATTCTCGAGGACGGTACGTAAAACCGAACGGGGCACAAAGGTCAGTCTCCTCATCATGCGGGAAGGCAAAGAGAAGAAAGTTGAAGTGACGATTGGCAAAAAGAAACGCCGACATTCGTTTGCTTGGAACGCCGACAATAATTTTCAATTTTTTATGGGAAGACCGCAGTTGGGGGTCCAGGTACATGAGCTAAACGGAGATTTGGCTGAGTATTTTAAAATTAATGAGGATGACGGCGTGCTGATAACTGAAGTTACAGAAGACAGCCCCGCAGAAGCCGCAGGCCTGAAAGCCGGCGACGTTATCACAATGCTCGACGATGAAAAAATTTCAAGTCATGAAGACCTCATCGAGGCGCTCGAAGATTATGAGGACGGTGACGTCGCCAGTGTTCAGTTTGTGCGTAAAGGTAAAAGTCAAAATGTGGAGGTCGAATTAGAAGGCTCGGACTTTCACAACTCGCACTTTTTTGGCAGCGGCCTGCACAAAAGAATAAGGCTGCATCTACGCAATGCACCCCGAATTGAGATTGCGCCAAAAATGCACTTCGAATTTAAAGGCAGAGGAAAAGCGATTTGAAATTGCCTTTCGTTTATACAAAATTATTTTGACTCCAAAAGTGGGTACTCTTAAAGTATCCACTTTTTTTATACCGGGTCATAAATTCTCTTGCATTTAGTAGAAGGAAGAGATTATTTACTTAGCCGGGGAAAAGATTAAAAGTTACAAACATTGGAGAATACCGATGCCTGGGCTAACTAGATTTATAATTTGTATATCCGTTTTTTGCGTTGGGTCCCTACTTGCGCAAACGGAACAAGATATTAAGACCAAGCTTGCCATTCCCGATTCCAATCAGGTACAAATCCTGAAAACCAGGGATGGTTCTCAATTAATCGGCCGCATCATAGCAATCCGTGAAACCGAAATTCAGTTCGAAATGCAATGGGGAGAAATGACCATTCCTATTTCTCGAATTGAAGATTTAACCACAACTGAGAAAACTTCTCTAAAAGGTGGGAAATACTGGTTCCCGAATCCAAACCAGACGAGGTTGTATTTTTTTACCGACCGGGCGAACGCTTAAAAAAGGTCAGGGATTTTTTGCAGATATTTACGTATTATTCCCTGGATTTGCTTATGGCGTTACTGATAATATTGCAATCGGGGGTGGTATGTCTCTCGTCCCTGGAGTTGGCATCGGCGATCAGATTTTTTATTTTACACCAAAAATTGGCTTAGTTGCGAGCGAAACTATCAATTTTGCGGTCGGTGCTCTTATCAGAAAGTGTCTAAAATATTTGCATAACACCAATACAATTCTTATATTTTCAAAAGAAATAACTGCTGGATCCACTCCTTTTGTCATTTGATGAGATAGATGCAAATCGAAGAAAACCCAATTAAGCGTTTCGTTGAACTATTCGAACAAATGCAGAAGATGGATGTTCCAGAGCCGGCAGCCGTGACCCTTGCAACGGCAACCTCGGACGGCAAACCGTCAGTGCGGGTGGTTTTGCTAAAAAGCTCTGATGAAAGCGGTTTCGTTTTCTACACCAACCTTGACAGCCGAAAAGCAAAAGAGTTGCGAGCAAATCCATTTGCAGCCCTCTGTTTTTATTGGGAGCCTATTCACTATCAAGTGAGAGTAGAAGGGCCGGTTGAGTTGGTTTCCGAGGATGAGGCGGATAGTTATTTTGCCACCCGCCCCCGCGGCAGTCAGATTGGCGCTTGGGCATCAAAACAAAGCGCCGTTCTGCCAAAAGAGCACACCGTGATGTTTAGGTTTCTTAAATACCAAGAGCAGTTTTTGGGAAAAGAGGTGCCGCGGCCCTCCTTTTGGTCGGGGTTCAGGTTGATCCCGCAGCGAATAGAATTCTGGCAGCGGCAGGAGAACCGGCTGCACGTGCGCCAGCTTTACAACAAAGAAAACGATAGCTGGGTAATTAGCAGCCTGTATCCATAGCGAGGCGGAGCCGAAAATCTTTAATAACCTGCTTTGTCGTGGTCCAAAGCATGGTGCTATTGTCAGCAGTCATTAACGCTTCGCTGTCGTTGAAAAAGGTGATTTTTTTTGCAGCTGTCTAAAACAACGCCAAAGCTAAATGACCTAATGACTTAATGACATCCCACTAGAGGGGGACTAAGAGGGGTGTTATTTGTCATTCGCTTCGCGTCATTTAGCCATTTTTTGAAAAGAGTACGAAAGTTCAGAAATAATAGTGTAATCTTATTAAAGAGGACTCAATGAAACTACAAATTCTACTGGTTGCACAATTGATGATTGCCGCAACGGTTTTGGCGCAGGATTCTAAAATAAAAATACTGGGTGATTTCCGGGAAGGCTGGGAAAAAGAATGGATCGAAAGAAAATTCGCTGGACCTAGCGCAATCTTTGAAGTGGTTGAAGAAGACGCCGACTCCGTGCTTCAGGTGACAACCGATCGGTCGGGTTCCGCCCTTTGGCATTCCTTGAATCTCAAACCTACCGGACGGGCAAAAATATCCTGGCGCTGGAAAATAGAGGAAACGCTGCCGGATGACACGCCTGAGAGAAAAAAAATTGGCGATGACTATGTTGCCAGGATTTTCCTGGTATTTGAACCACACCTGGTTAACTGGCGCTCACGGGCGATTTGTTATGTCTGGGCCGCCAAAGAACCGCCGGGCGCTATTTACCGAAGCCCATACAGCAGCAGTGTCGGCATCATTGTGATTCAAAGTGGCAAAGAGAAGCGCGGAGACTGGGTTTCGGAAAGCCGGGAAATTGTCAAGGATTACCGCAAAGTTTTTGGCAAAGCGCCTGAATTTTTGACCGCCGTAGCGATTATGGTTGATACCGATAACACCAACAGGAGTGCACTGACCTTCTTCGATGATATTATTTTAGACATCCCAAAGCCTGAAAAACCCAAAAGCAAACCCAAGGTGAAATTTTAGCACAATGGATCAGAGTTCAAAATACGGGCAGTTACGGCGATTTATTAAAAAATTTGAACGCCTTATCATCGCTTTTTCCGGGGGCATCGATAGCACTTTGCTTTTAAAAGTCGCTCATGACGTCTTGGGCGACGGCGTGCTGGCGGTAACTGCGGATTCACCGTCAGTGCCGAGAAATGAACTGAAAGAAGCTCAACGACTTGCAGAGTCAATCGGTGCACGGCATCTGATTATTCAAACAGATGAGATGCAAAACCAAAGCTACCTTAAAAATCCAGTCAACCGCTGCTATTTTTGTAAGACCGAACTTTATTCGAAGCTTGCAGAGGTTGCCCGACGCGAGAAATTTCATTTTATCGCAAATGGAACGAATCTCGACGATTTAGGCGACTACCGCCCCGGTCTGCAAGCCGCTGAAGAATTTCAAGTTCTCAGCCCGCTTAAGGAAGCTCGATTGACCAAGGCAGAGGTAAGGCTTCTGGCAAAAAAAATAAACCTGAAAATCTGGGATAAACCGGCAAGCCCTTGTTTGTCATCGCGAATTCCTTACGGCAGTTCAGTCACTGCAGAGAAACTGGCGATGATTGAAGCCGCCGAAAAGTTTTTAAAAAGTTTATCTATTAGAGATTTGCGCGTGCGGCATTTCGGCCCAAAAGCCAGAATTGAGGTTACTAAAAAAGGACTCGTTCTTATCGAAGAAAACTTTCATGAAATTTCAGCAAAATTTAGATCGTTTGGGTTTGAAGAAATTGATCTTGCTGAATTTAAAAGCGGCTCATTGAATGTTGGGCTGGGTCTCGATGTACAAACAGCAAATTAAAAATATATTAACCGGCGTCAAAGAAGAGCGCATTGCTGTTGCGGCCGCTCTAAAAAAATTAGAGAATCTTCCATACGAGGATTTGGGCTTTGCCAAGATCGATCACCACCGGGCTTTGCGAAGAGGCTTCCCGGAAGTTGTATTTTGTGAAAATAAACGCCCCGAACATGTGGTTGCTATTGTTAAGAAGTTAGCAAGATACCACGATGTTTTGGCTACCCGTGCGTCGGATGAAATTTTCGAAGCAGTGAAAAATCAATTTCCGCATGCCGAGTGCAACGAAATTGCCAGAACAATTGTGGTTAAACATGCAAAATCAAATGGCAGGAAATTAACCAGAAAGAAAATTCTGATTGTCAGCGCCGGCACCTCGGACATGCCGGTAGCAGAAGAGGCAGCAGTCACCGCTGCGGTAACCGGCAACCCGGTGGAAAAACTTTACGACGTTGGCGTTGCCGGAATTCAGCGCCTTCTCGGCAACAAAGAAAAAATCGATAAAGCAAATGTGCTCATCGTCGTTGCCGGCATGGACGGAGTTTTGCCTTCTGTGGTGACCGGTCTGGTAGACAAACCTGTCATTGCCGTGCCGACTTCTGTCGGTTACGGTGCCAGTTTTGAGGGGGTTGCTCCTCTTTTGACCATGCTCAATGCTTGTTCGCCAGGAGTCGTCGTCGTAAATATTGATAACGGCTTTGGGGCCGGGTATTTTGCATCTTTGATAAATAAATGATTTGAGTTTACGAGTAAAATAAAATGCTGCCCATCGATATAAAAAAAGCCACGGAAAATCAATTGACCATTATTTGGGACGACGGGCATGAAAGCATCTTCTCAATGATAAACCTCAGAAAGCAGTGCCCGTGTGCAACCTGCAAAAATACCCGGGACAATCAAAGCCATGATCCGTTAAAAGTGCTTACTTCAAATGAAATCATTCCTGACAACATGCAAGTGAAGGAAGCCGAAATAATTGGCCGGTACGCGGTGCAATTCACCTGGAGCGACGGCCATCATGAAGGAATTTACTCGTTCGATTTCTTACGTGAATTGTGCGAGTGCGAAGCGTGTACAGACACAGTGGCAAAATAGTGTGACTTCTGTTTTCGAGAGTGAAGAATGGATTGAATGCAGAGTTTTTTTTAGTATATTGTAGGACTAATAAAAACCACTCGGCCGCACCGGGCTTTTATTTGAATAAAGAAGGTATTTATTCCTTAGCGGAGCAGCGATCCCTTAGTCAAGTTCAGTTGCAACTTGCATTTTGTTTTTACCGTATCTAGAAAATCATCAGTTTGCTGTTTAAAATTTAAACCTCATCATGTTAGCACTGGATACCCAGAATTTAACCAAGCGATTTAATCGCGGTAAAATTATAGCTTTGGAAGATGTGACCCTGTCTGTCGAGGAAGGAATCATCTTTGGCCTTTTAGGCCCCAACGGCGCCGGCAAAACCACTTTAATCAAAATTGTGCTCGGTATTCTTTTTCCAACCTCCGGGTCAGCCAAGCTTCTGGAAAGGCCGATTAATGACATCCGCATTAAAGAAAAAATCGGCTATCTGCCGGAAAATCACCGTTACCCCGATTTTCTAAAGGGTGGTGAAGTACTCGACTATTTTGCACGGTTGTCTGCCGTAGGGAAAAGCCGACGGGAGAGAAATAAAACTGAGCTTCTGAAACTGGTTAATCTTGAGAAATGGGCAAACACCAGAATCAAAAAATACTCCAAAGGAATGCAGCAGCGGCTGGGATTGGCGCAGGCGATGATGAACGATCCCGATATCCTTTTTCTCGATGAACCCACCGACGGCGTTGACCCGATTGGCAGAAAAGAGATTCGAGAAGTTCTGTTGCATTTCAAGGAAGAAGGCAAAACCATATTTTTAAATTCTCACCTTTTATCTGAAGTGGAAATGATTTGCGATGAAGTGGCGATTCTGGACAAAGGAAGGCTTATACGCCACTGTACGGTGAAAGAACTTACCTCACCTTCGAAGACGTTTCGTATTCAAACTTCAAAAGTAACCAAGACTCTGTTGGCTGGACTTAAACCGCACACGATAGAAATGGATCAACAGAACAGCTCCATTCAGGTAACTGTGGCCAGTCAAAAAAACCTGAATGCTATTATTGATCATTTGCGGAAAAACGACATCGATATTAAAGGTGTGGTTCCTCACAAACAAAGTCTTGAAGAAAGTTTTATCGAAATCCTGAAGAAAGATATTGTAGAAGAATGAGTTTCCCGCAGAGACGGAGAGAATACGCCAGGGTATTTTGCCTCAGACTATTTAGCATTTATGACTGAGAATGAATTGACCAAAACAAACTGGGTCTGCTGTTGAATTTTGATGTCCCTGTTCTTGAGAATGGTATTCGCAGAATTGTATTGGGACTGGAAAAATGACATAAATTATTCTTTGCGCGATCTTAGCGTCTTTGGGTGAATATTTCTGAGAAAAACGTAAATAACTAATGAAGCTGCTTTCAAAAATTTTTGCTTACACCGCCCTTACTTTTCGTGAATCGTTGGCAAAAAAAACCTTCGTGGTGTTTTTCCTGCTTTCGACGATTAACCACATTTTCTTTCTTTTGGCATTAGACGTGGATGTTGTGGATGGCGCCTTCGCCATGGTGCAGATTTTTGGAGAGGACCTGCGCACCAATAAAGCAATTGACCTGCAGGAAATGATTATTGTTGTTGAATCGTTTATTGCGGTCTTTTTTGGGTTTTGTGGCGGCATTTTCTTTTCGATATTTGCTACTGCGAGTTTAGTCCCCAGCATGCTTGAAAAAGGCAATATCGAGGTTTTGATATCTAAACCACTTTCACGAGCGCAGCTTTTCATCGGGCGTTATCTTGGTGCTCAGTCAATCATGGTGTTAAATATTATCTATTTGATTGGCGGCTCCTGGTTAATTCTATCCATAAAAACGGGCGTCTGGTATTTCGCTTACCTCTATGCCATTCCTATGGTGATCGTCTCTTTTGTTTTTATGTATAGTCTGATGGCTTTGGTGGGCCTGGTTTCGAGAAGCACAGGTGTTACAATAATGATCGCCTACTCCGCCATCCTATTTAGTGCCGTATTTACACCCAATAAAGATCGGTTTTATGCCTTGCTTTCAAAAAAGATATACTACTTTTTGGAAAGTATTTATCATGTCTTGCCTAAAACCTATGACATGGGATTTATAACATTTTCTCTGGTTGGCGGGAAACCTTTCGATGGTTGGACGGCGCTTTGGACATCCGCAATTGCTGCAACCGTTATGCTCGCTGTTTCTATTGGTATTTTTTCAAAAAAAGATTTTTAAAACATTGGAGGTATTATGATGAAAAAAACTTATTTATCAATTCTATTGTCAATCTTGATTTTCTCGACAGCATGCTCAGGTGGAGAGGGGCCTCGCGAAGTATCCGCTGTGACCTCATCGGCAAAATCAACCGACTATTTATCTTTAATGCCTGAAGAAACGAATATCCTTTTTTATGCAAATTTTAGAAGCATAAAACAAACCTCTTTTGGTGCAGAGTTAAGCGCTAGGTTTGAAGACGAAATAGGCGTTAACCGCGACGATCGAGAATACCGCGACTTTTTAGAGGCGACCGGAATGGATCCTGAAAAAGATATTTACGAACTGTGGTTCGGGAGTACCGGTGGGGACTGGCACGATAATGTGAGCGGCGCCATCATTCGCGGCAGGTTTGATGAGAAAAAAATTGTTGAATATATTGAGGAAGAACGCTATCATCGACTTCGTCAGGCGAATTACCGAGGTCATAAAATATATAATATTGAAGATAATGATCGTGGAAACGATGATACCGAGTTCACTTTCCTGAATTCTGAAACAGTCGCAATTGGAGACGTGGAATGGATAAAGAATGTTGTCGACTTGTCTAAAGACGGCGGCAAAAATGTGCTGAGCAATAAAACTATGGCGCGATTCATCAATGAGATTCCGGGCAATGACCAGTTATGGGCGGTCATAAATTTGAGTGAAATGACTGACGGATGGACGCAAAAAATCCGTCAGCAGGGCTCTATTTTTAAGGGGACAAAATCAATCGAAAATATGCAGTCTCTAATTTTTCACACCCGAGTCGACAAAGATGCCAGACTTTATATAAAAGGAGACTTCGGAACGGCAGAAGAAGCAGAGTTGCTTGCTGAAACGATGAACGGTTTCAAAGCGATGGCGAAGCTCATGGTCATGGACGATAAAGAAGCGATCGATATGTTAAACGGCATCAAAATAAAATCCGAAGGTTCGTTGATTCTCATCAATACAACCGTTGACAAGAATTTCTTTGATAAAGTTGATGAGAAACGCAAGAAATTTGGTGGCGGTCCAGTGAAGTTACTTTAGTAGCAAAGTTTCTTTAAGAACTAAAGGCCGCTTTTAAAGCGGCCTTTTTTATTTTGCCTTTGACTTTACGAATGCTTATGAATAAATTTGAGCTGGAAGAAAAGTCAAACTAGAAGGATGATCTCTAGATAGATATCATCCGCAATGTGGATAATAGTGTTCTCGTGTTGTGTGTTCGAGTGTTCAGGTACTAATATCTTGAAATCGATAACTTGATAAAATGCGTAAACACTTTAACACCTGAGCACCTTAACACTGTATATTGCCCGGTTGTCTAGGAAACGTTGCACTGGCTAACAATGCAAATTGAAATCAATCACAAAATCTTAGGACTCGTTGCAGGAGATATTACCGAACAGGAATCGGATGCCATTGTCAACCCGGCAAACTCGTCCCTCATTTTAGGTGCCGGCGTTGCCGGCGCTATTCGCAGCAAAGGCGGTCCGACGATTCAACAGGCGTGCGACAAAATCGGCGGCTGTCCTGTCGGCGGCGCAGCGCTTACTACCGGCGGCAATCTGAAAGCCAGACACGTGATTCATGCAGTAGGCCCGCGCATGGGCGAGGGCGACGAAGACGAGAAGCTTAAAGGTGCCACCTTGAGCAGCCTCAAAGTAGCGGATGATAACGGTCTCAAAAGCATTGTCTTTCCGGCGATCAGTACCGGTATTTTTGGGTTTCCTATCGAGCGCTGCGCTGACATCATGCTTTCAAACTCAATTGATTATTTAAAGAGGGATACCGGTTTAGAGAAAATTATATTTTGTTTGTACGGACAACAGGCCTTCGATACTTTTAAGATTACTTTGGAACGGCAAGCAACAAGTATCTAGCGTCTCATCTGTTGCCATTTGTGACTCATTTGTTTCGCGTCATTTTTGGCTCTGCAAGCCTTCATCCTTCAGAATAACAATTGTCCTGCCCCAGCCCCCCATTTCCGGTGCTGCATCACCAAAATCGAGTACGTTGCAATTGGTCTCAAGTTCCTTTCGAACCAGATACTTGAGCTTGCTTTTGCCTTTGCCGTGAATAATCGTCAGCCGGTGCAGCTTCAGAGAAATTGCATTCGTAATAAATTCTTCAACAACTTCCGGAATCTGCTCAGGAAAAAAACCGTGCAGGTCCAGCACATCGGTGACGATAGTGTATTCCGCAAGATGCTCTTCCTGGTTGCGGGTTTTCTTTTTTGGAGTTTCTTTTTTCATATTATCTGGCGGTCGCTGGCCGTCTCAGGCATTTAAATGGCAGTTTTCACACCAGCATCCAGCATCTATTCCACTTGCTATTCTAATCCACTTTAAGTATTTTAAGTTCCGTTTTTTATGAGAGAAAGGCAGGAATGGAAATCGGCGTTATTTCTGATACCCACGGCTATATCAATCCGAAAGTATTCCCTATCTTCGAAGGTGTGGAGCAGATTCTCCATGCCGGTGATATTGGCTCCGAAGACATCATCACAACCCTGGAAGCCATTGCACCGGTGCAGGCTATTCATGGCAATGTCGATATGTTTCCTTTGAGAGCAAGATACCCTGCTGTACTTACTCTGGATATTAACGGAGCTTTGATTTGCATTATTCATGATTTCTTTGGACTCCCTGATCCCCGGGCGACAGGCGCGGTGCAGAAATCCGGCAAGAAGAAATTAGATTTGCTTATTTACGGTCACTCGCATGAAGCGAAATTAGAAAGAAGCGGTGAAGTGCTTCTGTTTAATCCGGGGTCGGCCGGGAAACAGCGGTTCTCTCTTCGCCCGGCAGTTGGCCTTTTGACAGTTTCGGAAGGTGGTCAATTGACTCCCGAAATCTGTTATCTGGATAACTAATCAGTCGATATTTTTGTTGACTCATTAGGTTAATTTTTTTATATTACGTCCGCTTTTGTTTAACCAGGCCATGAGGGTATAGCTCAGCTGGTAGAGCAGCGGCCTTTTAAGCCGTTGGCCGAGGGTTCGAATCCCTCTACCCTCACAATTACCGAATGACAAATTGCGAATCTCAAATTACAAATTTCACAAATTCTATACTTCACAGTATATTTTCTAATTCGTAATTCTTAATTTGTAATTGAAGAAAGGCGTCGTTAGCTCAATTGGCAGAGCAGGGGCCTCTTAAGCCCAAGGTTCGGGGTTCGATTCCCCGACGACGCACAAGGATAACTTTAATAAAAACAGTATAAAGGCTCTTTCTTTTGAAGAGCCTTTTTTGTTTGTGATATGGACAAATGTGGACATTTTTGGACTAAAATCGCACCCAAATCGGGCCCACTTTTTGCCGTACGTACTTGACCTCTAAATGCACACACATTTCTCTAATAGAAAGCCGTCTCTTTTTTGTTGCACATTGCAGTATCGGGGTGTATATATAAAACAGGTGGATCAGCGATACTTCGTCCATAAAATTTCCAGCCGAATCATCTTTCATTCAGCAAATCCCCCAGCTGGTAGTCATTGGGCAATGTATCACCGCAGTTTCTCAGGCTATATTTCGTTATCGTGTTGAAACGGACATGTACTTAGACGTATTCATAGGTGCCGTGGATGTGCCGGGTTTTTCTTGGCAGGAGTCGTCGGCAGATACGGAAAACTACGCGGTCTCGCCACGGATTATCAGTTCTGCTCTGCCGGACTCGTATCGTATTTTCGGGAACGTCCAGGATCTCACCAAGGATGAGAAGGCCACGAGCAAGGCGATTGACTGGGGCACATGGGCAGTTCGGGTAAGCAAAGAGGAGCTTGTGGAGTCCCTGCGGTCAATGTAGACAAGGGATATCATGGCCGACGGTGGTCAGTATGTTCACTCCGGTCAGGAAAAAATCTGCCGGCT
>SMXC01000246.1 GCA_004356825.1 Caldithrix sp. | reverse complement strand
CAGATTGAGCCGCCCTTCCGCTGTCTCGATCAAACTTTCGTATGACCCCTCGGAAGGCTGCAGACTGCTTATGGCGTATTTTATTCTCAGGACTTCGTCACTGCCTTGAAATGGATTAAATTGACGTTCGATTATTTTAGCCATCAATCTCGCCATCATCTTTTCTACATTAACGCTGACCTCACAGGGCAGAATGATAGCAAAGGTATCATCGTCTCGATATTTAAAAATAATGTCCGTCTGCCGCAGTATATGTTTGAAAATAGCATTTAAAACAACCAAAACCTTTTTTCGTTCACCATCATTCATTTCGCTAAATTTCCATACCTGTAGCAGAACCAATGTCAGACTGGTGTTAAATCGTTTCGCACGCGCTACTTCATAAGACAGGCGTTTTTGCAAGTAAAGATAATTGTAAGCGCCGGTGATTTCGTCTGCAATATTTCTATCTTTTAATTGGTTGAACTGATACGCTTTGTCGACTACATTTGAAATCCAGTGGCAGAATGTTTCAAAAATTTGCACCGAATTAGCGGTAAAATCAAAAAATGGAATCCTTTCGACATTGATCACACCCAAAACCGCCCCGTCTTTTCTTTTAATGGGAGCGCACATCATGAGGTCCAATTTTCTAAATTGAGCAATCTGGTCGTTGAAACTGGTCTGATTGATTGTGATCGCTCTTTTACTTGTCACCGCTTCGCCCATCATTCCGTGGGTGAGTTCTTCTTCAGCGGATAATTTACTTTGTTCAATTTTCCCGCGGCGCGTAAAAAGCTTCAGGCGGTTATTTTGAATCAGATAAATAGAAGAACAGGTCACATTCAAGTGCTCTTCTAATAATTCAAGACACCTGGGATATAACTGGTCAAGCTCTAACGTTTCCATGGTATTGAGATGCTCGATCAGATTCAGCAGGGTGCCGGACTGATATGCAATTCGTTTTTCCAGTTCCGTTTTGGAATCGGTCAAAGCCCAATGCAGCAATTCCAAATCCTGGAAATCATCTTGCAATTCATTGTGTTTCTGATCAAGCTTCAGGAATTTCTTTTTATAAATACTGCGAATTTCGCCAAGACCGCCGCCCACTAGTATGAACAGAAACGGATATTTAAAAACCCCGCGTGGAAAAACATCATGGCTGAAATTAATTTCACCGCTATTCGCGCCAATTGCAATATAAACCATGGCCGCCAGGCCGCCTGCAAACACGCCCTGTACTGTCCCATAACGGCAGGCGATGAGTAAAATGACTATCCAGTACGGATGTGGGTGTATGTTTTGATAAACACTGGTGTTTTTCAGAAAAGCCATGTCGATCGCAACGAGCACGGCCATCGCGATGAGGGTTTCAAAAATGAAGAACTGTTTTCTTAGCATCTTGTTATCCGTTTGTTCATTCTCTATTTCTATATGTCACAGCTTATAGTTTCAATAACTAGGCGTTCGGCCATTGGCTTTTGAGAATCTATAAAACCGGAATCTACAACAACTTGCTTCTTCGGGATCACCTGTTAGGTGATTTAAAATAACCATTTTAACTGATTGTTTTTTTAGCTAAAAGGCAATCGCTCAATTTAGGCTTTAATAAAAATACGACAAATCAAACCTCAGCGAAGTCGTCTTATCATTTCCGGTTAATTGACCCTGATGACCATATTCCAACAATGAACGCATTCTGATTCGGTTGAGTAAAGTGTATTCAAGCTCTGCAGTTCCGTATAACGTCACTGTATTTTGCACACCGCTAAAACCAACACTGCCACCTAAATGATAGTATAATTTGCCGGCTAAATTCTGCTCTAAATTTCCACCCACAGTATGGACCAAATCTTTTTCAGGAACTGAAATCAGATTCCGGTCTGCTTGTGGGCCAAAAGAATACTTTAAATGATAAAGCTGGTAATATGCTGATAACTGCGGTTGGAAATCCCACCGTCGACCGATTTGCACATAAGATCGAAAGGCATTGCCAAAGTGACCTTGATTGAACTTGTGCTGCTCGTAAGAAAAGCGATTCCAAAGGAAAATCCTCTTGAACAGAAAAAGGTTGAGATCCGACTGCAACCGATTCAACCGCCCTTTTTGGAATGCGGCGGTAAAAGGGTCATTCCAATGAGCATTCAGATTCGCCGAAAGGCTTAAGGTATTAGATGGATCGAAACTCCACTCTGCTTGGCCGCTTGTGGCAAGGTACCAATTGTCACCACTTTGCCGAACTTTCGCACCTACTTCTGTTTGCAGATTCTTGCTAAAATTCGAGAACAAGTTAAATCCGGCATTCTGATATTTTATTCCCGGTAAGCTGTTATCTTTTGTCGAATATTCCTCTTCCCCAAATATGAGTTTGAGATGAAGCAGGGACGATTTTGCCGTGGTCACAACGACATTATACATTTGCCTAAAGAAATTCTTCGACTGCTTTGTCGAGGTGTAGTCAGCGGCCAATGCCTGATTTCGTTGACGCCTGAGCAAGGTCAACCTTTCCTGCGCCGGCAGGTTCCTTGGATATTTACTTAAGACGCTTTTTAACGTTTCACTGCTGCGGTGCCAATCGCCGCCAGCTAATTCGCTATCCGCCAAATCTATCCGCAGGCCGGTATCATCAGGATAGCGGTCCAGAAGGCCTTTCAAAATATGAGCTGCTGCCTTGTATTGGCCTTGCTCAAAATAGCTGCGACTTTCCAAACGCGAGGCGCGATAATTGTCTGGATCCAATTCAAACGCCCGTGCTAACCACTCACCGGCATGTTGGTAAGCTTTAAGATTCACCAAACCTTCGGCATAATCAATTAACAAGGCAACATCCTTAGGATAGCTCGCAATGAGGCTCTCAAATTCAGCCTCAACTTTTCCCCGGTCCTTTTGATAAGCATAAATCTTTGCCCGTGTGACCCTTGTATCTTTTGTTTCAGGTTCGATTCCGATTAAGTCCAGCGAAATTTGAAATTCATTCATAGCTGCTGTATATTTCAACACGCCAATCAGTAATTGTCCCATTTCAAAATGAGTGAAATAATCGTAGGGATAGAGTTGATTGTATTTTTCAAGAATTTTTTGGGACTGCCGCGGCTGATTGTTCCAGGCATAAGCCAATCCAAGCATGCGCAAACTGCTGCTGTCGTGCGGCGACGACTTCAGCCCGGTTTGTGAACATTCGATGGCCTCTGTATAGAAACCTCGTTCGAAATAGAATTGGCCGATTTGTTTGTTCAGTTGACTTCCATTTGCATCCGTCGGGTTGAACTCAGCCATAACCGCATGCATGCGTTCGAAGTCTTTTTGCAGCCAGTAAAGGGATGCGAGTTCAAATCGCACGGCAACGTCTCCCGGTTTTTGCGCGAGGATTTGGTTATGCAGCCGTATAGCCTTTTCGAAATCTCTGTTTTCCATATAATGCGAAACGAGAAATTTCTTATACTGCAAATTTTCCGGTGCGATACTCGCGAGCTTTTCATAACAAGCGATACTTTGCTGCAGTAAATTCTGCTTCGCCATAAATTGTGCCGAATAAACTAAATACGTTTCATCCTGCGAGTCATACTTTTGAACGCCCTCCCAGAGCAGCCGGGCCGCCTGATTATTTTGCCCCTCGAGTCGATGTAAATCTGCTAGCTGCATTCGGTATTCCGGGTTCCCGGGTTGCAATTCTAGCAGCTTAGCATATTGTTTGGCTGCGGCATTATAATGTCGTGTCCGAAAAAGCAGATCAGCGTAGTCGGCAACCATCTGCTCATCGATTCTGCCGCGATCGAACAAAGATGGATAAAGCTTCATAAGTTTATCATACTCTTTCTCATGGCCGTAATAAGCGATCAACTCCTCAGCGATATCATCATCTGCCAATTCTTTCTCAAAAATAATTTCAAACATTTTATTTGCCAGATGCGGCTCGCGCATGTCCTGGTATAAATAAGCCAGCTGCTTATAATATCTCGAGGTGTCGGGGTTGCGGGCGATCAAAATATGCATCTGCTGAATGGCATTATCGGTATCTCCGACGTGCAAAAAGAGACCGGCAAAGCGTTCTCGCAATTCTTTGTCATCAGGCATTTGCTCTAAACGCAGGCGATGGTACTGAATAGCTTTTTGCGGAGCGAGGTTGTAAGCAAGCTCGGTATATCTGTCGAAGTATTTGGCGTTGGCCGGATTTGTTTTTACCAGGAACTCATAATTTTCGAGTCCGCGGTCAAAATTCTCAAGCCAGATATAAAGTTCAGCAAGCCGTCGTCTTATCGGCTCGTTTTTCGGTTCAATCTTCAGAACTTCTTCAAACTCGGCAGCGGCCTGCCGCTTCCGGTCGATTTCGATGTAAACGTCGGCTAGCAGAATTCTTGAACGAGTATCTTTCGGGCCAAGCTCAATAAGTTTTGTTAAATAGGGCAAGCTTTCGTTGAAGCGTTTTTGTTTCAGATTTAAGTGAGTTAGTTTGTTTAGAATCTCAACCTGATGCGGATAATGAACTAACAAGGCTTGGTAAAGCTCGCGGGCTTTTTCGGTCTCTTCATTCCAGTCGTAAGCATCTGCTAACTTCCGGCGGTAAGCATGATTGTCGGGATCTAATCTGACTATCTTTTCGAGCGTAAAGACCGTTTTCTGCTTTTCTCCAAGCTGCGAATAAATGTCCGAAATTTGCTTTAAAAAAAAGACATCATCAGTGGAATCAAGGCCACCCTTCTCGATTTCACGGACTGCCTTTTGATGTTCTTCATTGAGGATGTAAAGCTTGCTCAGTTGAATGCGGGCACTCGTCCGCATAGGATGATCTTCCAGAATGGTTAGATATTTTTCAATGGCTTCATCAAATTTTCCTGCCCGGCCGAACAGATCTGCCAACCGCGGATCAGACGGAAAAATCAAAACGCAAGCAAGAATAATTGAGCCGACAAAAAGCAGCGGCCACCAGATTTTGACACCCATCAGCGATTCCTTAACTAAACCGACTAAGCCCTGACCAAAAAAGAAATGTGCACGCAAAGAGAGGCGTTAAGAATAAGCAAAGTTGTTTTAAGATTTTTCTTTGCGGTATCTCTGCGTCTTAGCGTCTCCGCGTGAAATTTGCGCTCATTTAAAAACATTTTATTGATAAAAATATTCTAATTTGACTCTGAGTTCTTTAAAGTGTAAATAAATACCTTGTCAAGTTGCGGCGTACTGATATAAGGGACAAACCCGAACGCCTGCGAATCCGCGATGATTTTTTCAATGTCGAATTCATTCTCCAAATTCGGGTAATCCAGTGTAAAAATTTTGAGGCCGTCTTTCCTCTGCATGCTGCGCAACTGTTTTGTTATCGGTTCATATTCATGCGGCCTGTTACGCCGGGTTACACTTTGCTCAAAATCAGTTGTCGTGAAAATGGATTCCGCAACCACGGCATCGATGCTGCCGGCAATCTCGTCTAAAATTGCAAACCCGCGGTTGGCGACCAGATATGCCGACGGTAAACTTTTTCGAATTGACTTAATCAGGCGAACCATGGCTGCTTCCATCATTGGATATTTCTTTTTCGGATGATACCTTTGCAGGTATTCCGCGTTATCGATTGTGTCCAGAAAAATGCCGTCGAATCCTTTCGTCAATATTTTCGGGATAATCCGTTCTATCAGGAACTCGTGCCACTCATCTGACCGAACGTCGATCATATAGCTGTCCCAGTTTGGGTTCTTGTCCAGAATCCACGGCTTACCTTTGATGTCGTTCCAGTACCACCGATAGTCGCCGACTTCGCCGATGCTCACATATCCAATCAGAAGAGTGTCAGATTTCTTCAACTCGGTCAAGTCAGGATGAGAATCCGAGTCCAAAACAGCCAGGTCGAATTTCCTGATTTCGTCAACCGGCGCATCACTGCTGTAGACGCAAACCCAGGAATTGATGTGATCCAATTCTGCCCTTCGGGCTAATTTTTTTTTTCCTGCACAACCCAAAAACATCATCATTCCTAGTAAAAAGATAACGCAGGGTTTCATAACTGTTTCGCTAAATTAATTGTAACCTGAACAAATCCGTCCATCGAATGAACCAAAGTGAGCGTTCCATCCACATCGCTTCTGACGGTTCTTGATAAATTTCCGACTGTCATCTGATAAGCCGCACTTTCCAACAGATTTGCGATCACAAACTGCCCCTGGCCAAAACCTTCGGTTCTAAAAAAGACGCTTTCTTTGGAGGCTTGCCAATCAAACAAGCGATGCGAACTTTGGGCGAGAAAGGTCGATTCAGGCGCCGAGTCTGTTAACACAATCACCGCTTCTTCTTTATTCGCCAGATGAATGTAAAGCGAATTTTGATAGTGATGAAAGCCAATCACATTGACTGATTTGTTTAAGTCAGGGAACTCCTCGCTGTCATCGAAGCGAATGGTCGTGCAATCTCCATACTTGCGAATTCTCCAGCTATTTACAGAAATTCTCTCCACGCGCGCTGAAAAGAACCCTTGCACCATCTTGATGTAATCACTGATGAACATCGGCGCCACATCCATTGCCATGGTTTTGCTCAACACTTCATTCAGCGAGTTGAGCGAGGCCCATTTTTCACCAATGTAAAAATGATAGTAAACATCGATTGGTTTGATTCTAACCGGAGACTCAGTATTCATAAATGTTTGCAAAACCGATTTAAATCCGTAGAACGGCCCTTCCCACTCGTTGGTGTAAATATTTTCGTTGGCATTCGGCGCATAAACCTGCCGGTAGCCGCCGACACTGACCGACAGAGGCGCGACACTTGTATAAGAAGGATAGGCTTTATCAAAAACCGTATCGCCGCCGTTGATGTTGCTGATTTTTATTTTCCGGCAAAGTCTCATGGCTTCTTCCGTCGGCTCGCAATTACCTGTCCAGAAAAATTGTTTGACTTTCTTGTCAGCCGGCAAAAGCTTTTTGTTGATATAATCCACTGACCCGACAATTTCATCTTTCAGATTGAATTTATATCCTTCGATCGGCAAATGGCGGCTGGAATATTCGTTCTTGTCTTCATAATCATCGGCCCAGTAAAAAGGGTGAGAGTAAGAGTGGCTCGCAGCTTCCACCCAATCGAGTTGATAAATCGAGCGCGCGATGTTCTCGAATTTGGGATCTGTCTCTACTTCACCAACCACAACGGAGACTGAAACCGGCCATTTGTATCTGTTTAGAATCTCATCGCGAATAATCTCGCCGCAATAAGTGTTGGGTTTAACCTCGGAGCGGGAAATCAAAGCATCACCATCGATATGCGACGACCAAACTCTAAGGCCGTTCAAAGTAGTCACATCCGGGCGTGGCTGTCCTTTTAGTCCAAACGCCTCTTCAAAGAATTTAAATGGATTGACACGCCACTGTTTTTCATAGTTAGTTGGGTTTTCATAAAACACATACCCGGTCGCTGCAAACCCGCCGTGCGGCGTTGTAAAAACCAGAACGCTTTCGCTATCTGGAATATCATTACGCTTTAATTTTAAATAAGCTTTGGTTTTGGGATGGAACGGCTTGTAAATTTCATAATTTGTTAATTCATAATCGAGGCTGCGTTCGAACTCAACCATCTCCGGGTCTTTGTAAACAAGCTCGATTCTGGCCATGTTTACAGTCCAATTGGTATCGTCTATGATGAAGCCCAGAGCTTTGCAAAATTGGTTGACCGCACTGATCTTGAGGAATTCACCTGTCGCAGTATCCCTAAAAGCACTTAGATTGCCGAGTATGACAAATTTTCTACCGGCATCCACTTGCTTCGTCGCCCACTGCAAATACGCTTGCGGGCGATTCATTGAATTATTGTAGAACCAGGTAATAACCCCGCGGTATTTTTTCATCCGTTTTTCACCTGGCAGGCCTTTGGCGATATCCCAATATTCAACAATGGAGCCAAGATGATTCAAAATCACCTCGGCGTTCGCGTGGATATGATTCTTTTTCGCAGTTTGTCCTCTTTGGCTATCATATATAGCCAGAATCCTTCGCGAAATAATTTCACCGTTCAGGCCGCTGGTCACCCAAATCAGAATAAAAAAACTTAGAAGTAATTTTAATTTCATATCGTGTACGAGTTTTAACGTGTTAACACCGGTTCTAAAAAATACCTAAAATATAATCGACCGAATAGACAAAGATGTTTAAAAACTGAGAGGTATGTTAAAAATATTTAACAGGCATGGGAATGGATATTTCGACGGATTGGCAAGTTTTATTGGGGGTTTAGTTAAACCCGTGAATTTGAAGGAGGGATGTTTCATACTTGGACTCATGAGCACGCATTGAAGCGCGGCAACAGCCTGGACACAATGCTTCTCTTTTAGGGTATTCGTTCACTATTGTCGGGCCCATCACCCGCAAAATATGCCTAATTCTAGGAAATAGTGAACCTTGATTCCTCTTTTCCGTTTACTTATACTTGATGCTGGATTGTAAAAACTTTATTGGAGATGGTCATAGATGAACACTTTGAAAACAACATTGTTAATGACTTTACTGACCGTCCTTTTGGTGTTTTTGGGGAATGCAATTGGCGGTCAAAATGGGGCAATGATGGCCTTTATTTTGGCCGTCGGCATGAACTTCTTCTCAGGCTACTGGTATTCTGATAAAATTGTCTTACGCACCTACCGCGCACAGGAAGTCAGTGAGGCAGAGGCGCCACAATTATACACAATCGTGCGGCGTCTGGCGCAGAGAGCCCATCTCCCCATGCCGAAAGTCTACATTATCCCAAACGACACTCCCAACGCATTTGCAACCGGTCGCGATCCCGACCACGCAGCAGTAGCGGTAACCGAAGGAATGATGCGAATGCTCAGCGAAGATGAACTGGAAGGCGTGATCGCGCACGAGCTGGCTCATATAAAAAACCGGGATATTCTCATCGGCTCAATTGCGGCAACTATTGCAGGGGCTATCAACATGCTTTATTATTTCGGTTTATTCTTTGGCGGCAGCGACGATGATGATGGCAACCCGATTGCCGGTTTGCTGATGATCATCATTGCACCAATTGCAGCGATGCTTATCCAGATGGCGATTTCACGTTCGCGTGAGTTCGGCGCTGATCGAATTGGCGCCGGGATTTGCGGTAAGCCGATGTCTTTAGCATCCGCTTTGGAAAATTTAGAGCGCGGCGTCAAAAGAATCCCGATGAACGCCACGCCAACTTCTGCACATATGTTTATTGTTAATCCGCTTCGTGGTGGTGGAATCAGGTCTCTTTTTTCAACGCATCCTTCGACACAGGAAAGAGTTAGACGTCTTCGGGAAATGTCTATATAAAAACATGAAAGAAGTTTTCAAAACAGGACTGAAAGTCACGTGTTAGAGTATTCTCTAACACCTCGAACTAAGTCAAGACAAGTCGAAACCGGCTACTACCGCCCGCCTAAATATCTCATCTTATTCCAAAAATCATCAAAAACTTTCAAACCTTAGATATATTACCTAAAATTCAGGGAAAAACCATTTTTTTATTAATTAAATATAACAAGAAATACATAATCCTAAAAAAATTAGGAAAATTGTCGATATTTTATTAGAAATTAAAAAAAATCTTGCTTTGTTCATGCAAATTTCGCATATTGCCAACGACCATTGACTGAACTTCATACAAAAAAATGAGGAGTAAGGGCAGATGCCAAAGAAAGATAAGGAATACGTTTTAAAAAGTGCCAAAGATAATAATGTTAAATTTATCCGTTTGTGGTTTACCGACATTTTAGGGTTTCTAAAGAGTTTTGCAATCACAATCAAAGAGCTTGAGGTAACTTTGGACGAAGGAGCCGGGTTCGACGGTTCCTCCATTGAAGGATTTGCGCGGATAGACGAAAGCGACATGATGGCAATACCGGATTTGAACACCTGGGAGATTTTGCCGTGGCGGCACAGTGAGGAGAGTGCGGTCGCTCGAATATTCTGTGATATCCAGACACCTGAAGGCGAGCCTTATGACGGCGATCCACGCGGGGTACTGAAGCGAAACCTTAAAAGAGCTGAAGATTTAGGTTACAAATTTTACGTTGGTCCTGAACTGGAGTTTTTTTACTTTAAAAGTTCCGAAGGCACACCCGAACCTTTAGATAGAGGTGGTTATTTTGACCTCACACCTCTGGATCTTGCAAGTGACTTTCGAAAAAAAACAGTTGAAGCCCTGGACGCTTTGGGCATCGACGTCGAAACAAGTCACCATGAAGTCGGGCCGAGTCAGCACGAAATCGATCTGCGCTACACGGATGCCCTCACCATGGCAGACAACGCAATGACCTATCGTTTGGTGGTAAAGGAAGTCGCCTTAAGGAATAATGTCTATGCCACGTTTATGCCAAAACCATTGTTCGGAGAAAATGGCAGCGGAATGCACGTCCATATGTCGCTCTTTAA
This sequence comes from Caldithrix sp., assembly GCA_004356825.1. GTDB lineage: Bacteria > Zhuqueibacterota > Zhuqueibacteria > Oceanimicrobiales > Oceanimicrobiaceae > Oceanimicrobium. The sequence goes on along the minus strand of SMXC01000246.1, from coordinate 3,251 downwards.
AGGTGACAGAAACGCATTTTATGATAGCAACGACAAAAACCACCTTTCCGATCTCGCAAAAAGATACATTGCAGGCCTCATAAAACATGCTCCTGAATTCACTCTCATCACCAACCAATGGATAAATTCATACAAACGCCTGGTACCCGGTTATGAGGCTCCTATCTACACCACCTGGGCCGTCCGCAACCGGTCGGACATGATCAGAATTCCCGCTTATAAATTAGGTAAAGAAAAGGCGACACGAATCGAAATTCGTTCGCCGGACCCTGCCTGTAATCCGTACCTGGCTTTTAGCGCCCTGTTAGCTGCCGGCTTGGAAGGTATCGAAAAAAACTATCCGATCGTTGACGCTGTGGAACGCAATGTGTACAATTTAAGCGAAGAAGAAAGACAAGAACTAAATATAGAAACCCTGCCTGGCGATCTTTATGAAGCCATTAAAGCGATGGAAAAAAGTCAGGTGATAAAAAAGGCTATGGGCGACCACGTTTTTCATTCTCTCATAGAAAATAAAAAATTAGAGTGGGCCGATTATCGGGCACAGGTTACAGACTGGGAGATGAAAAATTATTTTCCGATTTTGTAAAAGAGCCATCTTGAAACCGAATTTCCTATAAAATCTGTTTAAGAGCTCACTAACGAAAACTGCACCGGAATCGAGACCCAAACCCGGATATTTCTATCCCGCTGTTTAGCGGGTATCCATTTGACTTTCTTTAAGGCTTCCATGGCTGATTCCTCAAAGCCCATATTGGCCGGCTTCGCTTTCAGGATTTCAGTTCTCTCGGCCTTGCCATCCAAGCCTACCAAAACTTTTATCAATACGATGCCCTCAAGACCTGCAATCTGCGCCATGCGCGGATACTTCAGGTGTCTTTGCAGCGCAGTCATTCCACCGACAATTTGCGGCGCCTCATCATAAGCGAGAAATATGGGGAGGCCATCGTCTTCGGGCGGTGCTGGCGGCGGGGGGATTTCAGATAAATCCAAATCCGTCGAAGCGATAGTCAAATCTTCAGGTATTGCATTTTCTTCGGTGGGTATAGGCACACTGGGCCGCACTGGTGGAGGAGGCAAATGAAATTGCCTGGTCTGCGGAATATCTGCAACTTCAATTGTCACGTCTACTTTGTCGAATGTCTCAACAGTCATATCGAATTGCTTTGCAATTTGAAACATCAGAATCAGCGCAGCCATGCTTATGGCAAACGAGGCTTCAAGAACTTTGCGTTGTTTTATTTTAAGATCCGCTTTTGGCGCCTTTCCGACAACCAATTCCTTCGCCTTCGTTAAGTTGGAAAAGTATTTTCTGGTTGACCCATTCAGCGCACTTTCTTTTTGTTCTCCAGAACTACCGAACGGCTTAAATTTGTGGTTTTGATTCATAAACATTCTGTCCGACTCCAATTATCCTTCAAAAATATATTTCTCTAGTCTCTACACAAATACGAGGGTTTGATAAAAAGGGTTGCAAGGGATTATATATTGAAAATATCAACAACCCACTTTTAAATAAAGCCGATTTCAGAGTGCACCCGAGACGACTTGCGGCATAAATTAGGAGATTGAAGTGAGAAGATGAAATTTGAAAATCATATTCGGTAAATCTATTTACTTATCCAGCATCTCTCGTATTTTTCGACCTAAAATTTCTTTGGAATAAGGTTTTTGAAGTAAGGCAATTGAGGCCTGGTTGAAATCCTGGGTAAGATTTGATACTTTAGATTCCGCATCATACCCAGTGACGAACAGTACAGGCAATTTTGGATTAATAGCGTTCATCTTTTTGTAAATTTCGGGCCCACTCTCTTTGGGCATGACGACATCCATCACCACTAAATCAATGGAATTTCTTTCGGGGTTAAAAATCTCCATTGCCTCTTCGCCATTTTTAGCCAGCAAGACTTTATATCCCAAGCCGTTGATAAGCCGAACCGCTACGTTTCTCACGATCTCTTCATCTTCAACAATTAAGATAGTCTCACTTCCACCTTGCCAGGTATTTAACTTGTTTTTAACCTTACGCTGCTTCTCCTGTCTTTTGGTTGCTACGGGCAAGAAAATTTTAATGGTTGTCCCTTTATCGATTTCACTTTCAACCTTAAGATAACCGTTGTGCTGTTCTACGATTCCATAGACGACAGCAAGGCCCAAGCCCGTGCCTTTGCCTAATTTCTTGGTTGTAAAAAAAGGTTCAAAAATATGTGCTTGCAATTCTCGACTCATACCAATTCCCGTATCAGTGACAGATAATTGCAAATAAGTTTTATTATTAACCGTTTCGCTATTTTTCGGCTCAGATAATGGACCTGTTTCAAGAAAACGTGTTTCTAATAATAATTTTCCTCCTTCGGGCATTGCGTCCCGGGCATTGGTAAAAAGGTTCATCAAAACCTGATGTATTTGACCCTTATCTGCAAAAACAGGCGGTAAACTTGGGGCCAATTCGGTTTTCAGTTCAATGTCTTCACCTAAAATCCGTTTCAGCATTTTCAGTAGATCCTCGACAACTTTATTGAGATCAAAGGACTGCTTTTTCAGAAGCTGGCGGCGGCTGAAGCTCAACAATTGATTTGTAAGGTCGCTCGCTTTTATTGCCGCTTTCTTGATTTCAAATAAATCATCGTAGGCACGATGGTCGGAATCTAAACTTTGCATTCCCAGCTCGGCGTTTCCGACAATGGCGGTTAAAATATTGTTAAAATCATGAGCTACACCACCTGCTAAGGTGCCGATTGTTTCCATCTTTTGTGATTGCAAAAGTTGCGCTTCGATTTTCTTACCTTCAGTAATATCACGGAAGCTCCAGACCCGGCCGACGATCTTGTCTCCTATCCGCTGGGCTAATGAATAACGTTCAAAAATTCTGCCGTCTTTAAAACTGAGGATATCAAAACCTTTAGCCTCCGGTTCGCTATACAGTCTCCTCACTTGAGTTAGAAATTCCTCGGGCTCTTTTAATTGATTAAGCACAAAAGCGATGACCTTGTCATCGTCATGAGAGGCGATCATAGAATCCGGGATGTGCCACATCTTGAGAAATTTTTGGTTAAAACTCACTATTTTCCCATGTTGGTCCACCACCAGGATACCATCGGCTGTTGATTCAAGAGTTGACCGAACTAGCGAAAGCGACTTTTGCAGTTCCTTTTCAGCAAGCTTGTTTTCAGTAATATTTAAGCCATAGCCCACTATTTTTATAACATCACCGTTCGGCTCAATGACCGGACTCGCCACTCGCAGGAAAT
>SMXC01000245.1 GCA_004356825.1 Caldithrix sp. | reverse complement strand
TGGTGCAAAGCGTAATGACCGAGCCAAAGAAACGCATCGCAACCAGGCCTTCGCGGGCCGCAAAACGAAAACGCCTGGATGAAAAGACCCGCCGTGGTCAAACCAAGGAACTGAGGAAAAAGGTTCTTGATTGATGCAGATCAATGATCGTAAAATAGTTCTAATAAGGATATATTTATTGTTATAGTAAGAACTACTGACACCAAGCACTGGAACGAACAGATTATGACTGAAATAACTGCAAAAAACGTTGATTCCCAGGACTTCATCCCCCTGGTTCGTGAACTGCTCAATGCTTACCACGCGTTCGCCTCATTCGATGCCAACGGACACAGGCTGTCCGGCTCAGACCTGACCGTTGCCCAGGCCAATGTCATTTTCACCCTGGGCAACACGGACGGAATGACTTGCAAGGACATCGGCGACTGGACACACATCACCAAGGGCACACTGACCGGCGTAGTTGACCGGCTCGAAAATAAGCACCTGGTCGAGCGCTGGGCGGTGGAAGGTGACGGGCGCAAAACCATAATTGCCCTGACCCGGCGGGGTGACCGGGTGTTCAAAAAGGAGTTTCCGCGCCACCTGTCTTATCTCAAGGAGCGCTTCGACCAGCTTGGTGCAAGAGACCGCGACCAGGCCGTCCGCTTGCTGCAAAAAATCCAGCAAATTTTCATGTAGGAACGGGCGTTGTTATAGTGATACAAGCTACGGAAACAGGAAACCAGAATATGAGCTCGGATTTGAAAGTCGTAGGCTCTGAAGATCAGGAAAATTCAAGCCCGGAAGGGTCGACGGATTCCACACCGGAAGAACAGGAGCTGGTTGAAATTACACCTAGACCCGGTATGCAGGAGCGCTACCTGGGCGGCGATTACTCTTCGGCTACCATTAAAAAGATTCGCAAAGACCCCAAGGCGATTGGCAAACTATTCAAGGAAGGCAAATACCCGTATACCGACAGAATTCCCCGCGGCAAGTATGAAAAGGAAAAAGCCAGGCTCCAGATCGAGCTTTTAAAGCTTCAAAACTGGGTAAAAACGAGTGGGCAAAAAATCCTGGTCATTTTCGAAGGTCGCGACGCGGCGGGCAAGGGCGGAACAATCAAGCGTTTCATGGAACACCTGAATCCCCGTGCCGCCAAGGTCGTGGCGTTGGAAAAACCCACCGAGCAGGAACAGGGACAATGGTATTTTCAACGCTACGTTGTGCACCTACCTACCCGCGGTGAAATCCTGTTCCTTGATCGATCCTGGTACAACCGTGCCGGTGTGGAACGGGTGATGGGCTTTTGTGACTCAAACGAATATCTCGAATTCATGCGCCAGTGCCCGGACTTCGAACGCATGCTGGTGAACTCCGGCATCAAGCTGTTCAAGTATTATTTCTCTGTCACCAAAAAAGAACAGCGCGCGCGCTTTGCCGCCAGGGAACATGATCCACTGAAACAATGGAAGATGAGCCCGGTGGACAAGGCGGCCGTGACCCTGTGGAGCGAATACACACGCGCCAAGGAAGCCATGTTTTTCTATACGGATACCGCTTCGTGTCCGTGGACCATCATCAAATCGGACGATAAGAAACGTGCCCGGCTGAACTGCATGCAGCACTTTTTGGCCCATCTGGATTATCCAGACAAGGATACCGATGTCGTTCACGGCCCCGACCCGCTGATCGTGGGCGCGCCTTCCCAGGTGATTCGCAAGGACGTCCATTTGGATGACTGGCCGCACAAGTAATCGGGTTTAATGCTCTAGTAAAAGAAGCTTAGTAATCCTTCAAGGTGATATTTCCTTCAAGGTGTACTAGCTTTGAGGGGGTTCAATGGACTGGTCAATACTCTGGTGGCTGCTGGCAAGCCTGCTGGTCATCGCCGGTCTCGCCGGCACCGTGATTCCCGTGCTTCCAGGTGTGCCGCTGGTGTTCGCCGGCCTGTTCGTGGGCGCCTGGATTGGGCATTTCGAAACGATCAGCTGGTTAACGGTTGGCGTACTGGCCATGCTGACCATCGTGGCCTGGGCAGTGGACTTTTTAGCCAGCGTCCTCGGCGCAAGATATCTCGGCGCCAGTTCCCGGGCACTCTGGGGTGCTGGATTCGGCGCCATCGTGGGACTTTTCTTCGGCCTTCCGGGTATCGTGCTCGGTCCCTTCATCGGCGCCTTGCTGGGTGAGCTCAGCGTCGGCAGCGACTTGCTCAAGTCTGGCCGGTCCGGTCTCGGCGCGTGGTTGGGCATGGTGGTCGCAACCGCAGCCAAACTGGCCATCGCCTTCTTGATGATCGGCGTGGTGATCTTCAAACTGGGCTTCGCACAGCTAGCTTAACGCTTCGGCGCAGCGCAGCCACTGAAAGACCAGTCCGTCTCAATTGGCCTTGTTATATTTTTGCTGTAGAGAGCTGATAATTATTCCGATTACTCCAAATACCAGTGGGAATACGACAAGAGTGATTGTTGTAACCATACCAAGCAATGCCCATGCTCTTTGCTCAGAACCACCGAAAATATACGCATACGCATTCATGCCTATGTATGCGCCTATAAGGTAAACGGCTAAATCTCTAAATCTCTTTTTGTAACCCATCCAAAAGGCAATTATGGCTAGAATAAACTGGCCACTATAAAAACCAAGGCCACTATCAAAGGGTTCATATCTATCTGATACTAAACTTACAACTCCCCAGCTTGCAGCCCCAACTAAAATTCCTATGGCAAAAATAACAATTTTGTTTTTCATGAAATTTAACGCCTCGTTCAGCTGCGCGGCGAAGCCGCGTCCGACTGCATCGGCTGCACAGACTTATTCACGATAGATCCAAGCTCCAACAACTGTCGAGGCGAGAATCCCCACGAGTGTGATCGCCGCCCATGGAGCGAGCATGCCCATTGGGAACATGCCCATCATCCCGTAGCTAACAACTGCCAGGAATACTCCGCCCAACCAGAAAACGAAACCAATAAGTACTGCTGTCTTGGCGCACTCGGAGGTCCAGGGCGCATTTCCGTTCTAACGGGTTGATAGCCAGAGCGCGTAGCGCGGCGGCTATCAAGCCGGTAGAGTGTAGCGCAAGCGAAACTCAACAACTGAGGCGATAACGCAGCTCCACGCCAGCGGTGCTGCGCAATCGTTTGAATTAACCGGTGACTGCGCAGCAGGCGTCCGTGTTTAATGATTTGTCATGTGCCGGTCCTGGGCACGAGTATAGGCATCCAGAAGCCGCCGAATCATCTGTTGATATTTTGTATCATGCTTTTTAGCTTCCCGTTTGAAGAAGTCGACACTGGATTTGCTCAAGGAAATTGTGACTTTTATGGAGTCTTCCTTAAACGCCAATTCTTCAGGGGAGGGTAGCATGTCTGCAATAACTTCCACTTTCCCAAGTGGCTCATCTGTGTATTTGATTTTCGCGTTCATAAATGCGTTTACCTCTACGCCAATAGCCTGCGCCAAAAATGCGGATAACCTTGTCGCGGTAAGTGAATCTCACGGTAGCAATGCCGCCACCTACCCGACCAAAGCAATAGAAGCGGTCTTCGTCGTCACTATGGGTTAAGTCCCTAGCTATGATTCGGTTTGGATCCGCGAATGCGTACTGGGCCTTCGCGAACGAAAGACCGTGTTTCTTTTGGTTGGCGATGTCTTTCGCCGTACCCTAATCGAAACTTTCCTTACTCATTTAAATGATCATAGCAGATGTATGGCTATTAACCCATATAAATGTATGTTTTATGCGTTACCGTTTGTCGCCGGTTTCTAGTACACATAACGTCGCCAATAACCGGCAGGCCGTAGTGGCGTTTGAATTGCGCAACAATGAGCGAAGCGAATGCACAATTTAAACATCGCGGAGGACTGTTCGAGTTGATTGGCCTTGTTAGGTGGTTGTTTCATTCTTCTTGACTGATTTGTAGAACAACGTCATTGGTTTGAATTTTGAATACAACCAAATACCAGGATAAATACTTAGCCAAAAAATTCCCGCCCAAAACGGAACGAAAATTATTCCTACAACTAAATACCCCAACAAAAATAGCTCAGATTTCCATACTGGTATTGGAATTTCTGCCTCAGTGGGGGTAAAAAGTCCTAGCGATGTACCGATCATTACAACTAGTACCAATAGAATATGCGTAAAGATTCCACCAACTAGCAGCAACTTAAAAAATGTCCCGGCCCCTATTCTTTGGCTGCTGATTTTATTCATATTGTTGAGCAACACCTAACGTCTGAACTCAGCTGCCGGCGCAGCCGGTCTGCTGCAGTGACTTGTTAAGCTGCGTGCTCACTCTCTACTTCCCAACCGGGAAATACCAAAACAGCTGGATGGCATTTGAGAACACGCGCTAGCGTTTTGGCGCGCTTAACACCCAGATTGATGCGATCATTTTCAACTGCCGAGATCGTGGACTGTGGAATGCCTGACGATCTCGCAAGATTGTTCTGACTCATGCCTTGAAGTTCGCGAATAATCCTTACGGATTCGCCCACTGAAACATCAATTCGCTTAGTTGCCCTTTTGTAATCGCTCATTTCATTGCTTCCGATAATCGTGAGATGTCAAATCGATCACCTTCACTAATACGTTTGTAGCCTCAATTTTGTAAATGACCCGGTATTTCTGTCCAAGTCGGGAGGATCTGAATCCCTTCCATTGACCACGAAGCGCTTCATCATTAAAGCCACGAATGGCTCTGAGACCCTGGGGACCGGATATGCAAACAATGTCCTTCCACTTTTCGTAACGCTTGAGAATCTCCATTGGCAGGGATTTTAATCGTCGATCAAGGCGTTTATGCTCGAGAATCTGCCACATACTAAATTCAGTATATATACCATATATGGTATTGGCAAGCTTCCTAATGACAGCTTAACGCTGAGTTAAGCGGCGTAGAAATGCGTAGCATTTCTGCGTCCGGTGGAGGGCCGCAGGCCTGGAACGCACTTTGACGTTTTGTTAGGCGCTATATCCCCGAATTCACGCGGCATGGCTACTACGCTCGGAACTATGCTTCAGAAGACTTTCGGCCGGAATTGAAAAAACCT
>SMXC01000244.1 GCA_004356825.1 Caldithrix sp. | reverse complement strand
TTATCCCTGATTCGAACCTGGGTTCCTAGAATACTTCTGAGCTTATTTTCAGCCTCATTTATAAACGGATCCTGCTTTGGCGGAGATTTCTTCCGGGATGTGGCAGCCGGCTTTTCGGCCTTAGCGATCTTTTCAACTTGCCTGACCGAGTATTTATTTTTTAAAGTCCGCTTCCAGAGTTTAATTTGATCCTCTTTTTTGGACAGAGTCAGCAGCGCCCGCGCATGTCCTGCGCTAATCTCGTCTTTACTTAAACTCTCCTGGATGATTTTGGGCAGTCGAAGAATTCTGAGCGAATTTGTAATCGTAGTGCGATCCTTTCCGACTTTCTTTGCAACCTCATCTTGAGTTAGATTACATTTTATCACCAGCGTCTGGTATCCTTTTGCCTCATCAACTGCATTGAGGTTTTCTCTTTGAATATTTTCGATGAGTGAAAGCTCAATCATCTCCTCGTCGGTGGTGACTTCCAGAACATAGGCCGGAATGCGATCCAAACCCAGCTCGCTGACCGCCCGCAAGCGGCGTTCGCCCGCAATGAGTTCGTATCCTGAATTAGCGACTCGTACTGAAATCGGCTGGATGATGCCGTTTTCAGAGATCGATTGTTTGAGCTCTTGTAAAGCAGTGGGATCGAAGTTTTCTCGGGGTTGAAACGGATTGGGTCGGACTTGGGAAACCTCAACATCCCTGAGGCGTTCGGATTGCTGAAGTTCGTCGCTGGGGGTATCCGGAATGAGCGCGCTTAATCCTTTGCCAAGCCTCCTAACGGCCATTGCTAAGAATTTCCTCAGCTAAATCCATATAATTCTCACATCCGCGTGAGATCGCGTCATAAAGAATAATCGGCTTGCCGTAACTTGGCGCTTCGCTCAGACGGACATTCCGGTCAATTACGGTATTGAAAACTTTGTCTTCAAAAAATCGTTTTACATCCTCGGCAACTTGTCTGGAAAGGTTCAGCCGGTGGTCAAACATAGTCAGAAGAACGCCTTCTATCTCGAGCTTCCGGTTCAAGTTTTTTTGCACCAGGCGAATGGTATTCAGAAGCTGTCCTAATCCTTCAAGCGCGTAATATTCGCACTGAATTGGAATCAGCACCGACTTGGCAGCGGTTAATGCATTGATTGTTAAAAGTCCCAGGGATGGCGGACAGTCGATAAAAATGTAGTCATACTTTTTTTCAAGCTGCGGTAAAGCCGACTTCAGTATCTGCTCGCGCGACATGGTATTGACCATTTCGACTTCAGCACCCGCCAGTCGCGCCGCTGAAGGCACCAGGTCTAAGTAGTCCAAACCGGTTTCTGCAACTGCTTCCTGAATGTTAAAATTCTCAATAAGAACTTCATAAATGCCGTTTTCAACTTTTTTATGATCCACGCCTAAACCGCTGGTAGAGTTTGCCTGCGGATCGATGTCGATTAACAGGACTGAATTCTCGGCAACGGCAATGCATGAGGTCAAATTAACGGCCGTGGTCGTTTTACCAACCCCACCTTTTTGGTTTGCAATTGCTATTATTTTCGACATTAAGTTTCCTTAATAACTACAAAATATTAAAGAATATAAGTTATTAACTTTGTAAAATCAAGATAAAGTTTGGGGCCTGATTTTCTCCAGACTGGCTCTGAACGAATGCTCCCCTTTCATTTTTCGCCCTTGACTTTCCAAAGTGTTATTTATATTTTGTTACCATATTTAAACATTCTTTAAAATAAATGATTTGTTATGCCGCTATTTTTTCTTAAAAGGTCAAAGTTTATGAAAAAATCCTATTTCTTCCTGCTTACGTTCATTTTGATGAGCTCGAACATTTGGGCTCAAAGTTCTCAACCAGCCCTGGCGACTCAGTATCTACTCTAAGCATGATGCCGCCTGATCACTTTGAACTGCCAATCGGAAACCAAAAAATTGAATTAGTCATTTATAAGCCTCATAAGTATGATCCTTCACAGAAATATCCAATACTTATTATACCGGATGCTGATCCGATGCTTGGTATCATCAAAACCCTGAACTTTCTATGGAGTGAAGAGCAGTATGCAATCCCGACTATACTTGTGGGAATTCCTTTTGGACAAACGCCCGGATCAATTTGGGTAAATCGGTGCTATTATTTTCTTCCTGACTCTGTTGGTATCATCAATTATTACGGTAACAGTTTCCCGGTTAAGAATGGTGGAGGTGCACAAGAGTTTGCTCAGTTCCTGGATAATCAAGTTTTGCCTACGCTAGATAAAGAGTACAATGTTGATCAAGATCGAGTCGGCCTCATCGGATTCTCGATGGGGGCCTTTTTGCCGCCTGGCATCTCGTAAACTATCCAGAATATTTCAGTGATTATATCATTATTGCACCACCACTTGATAACCCCTTCATAGGAGATGAGTTCAACGTAGCATTTAAAAATCTAAAGAATAATGGTTTTACACGATTTACAAAAGTCTATATCGCTTAGGTAGAGCATGATTTGGGTTAAGTACGCAGAGGAGCAGGTCAATGGATCGAAGAGTGGAAGAATTTTGATGCAGAGAATCTCCACTTTCTGGGAGAAGAGATAAAAGGTTTCGCCATGACAGTGGTGCAATACCTGCGACGATTAATGGTTATAGATTTTTGTATGGGAAGCAAAGGTAGAAAGATCATTTGCTTTTAAGAAATTAAAGTTCAGTAAAAAAGACAAATGAATGCCGTCGCGACAAACACCACACATCCACTACCATTTTGGCAAGTTCTTGCCAATATTGAGACTTTTAGCGCTAATGCGCACAACGGGTTAAATTAAATAGCTCTTAAGCGAGTAGGAAGATACATACTATGACGAAGGATTTGGAGCACATACCCACGAATGAACAACAGGATATCGCTAGTCTGGAGAAAATGCTCCAAGCAAAGATGAACCGCGATTATCTACCACCCGCCAGTATACAGCGGGATGCTCACCCTAAGCAGCATGGTTTGGTGAAAGCACAGTTTATCGTGGAAGACGATCTACCAACACAACTGAAAATAGGGATCTTCAAGCAGCCACATAGCTACAAAACCTGGATACGTTTTTCCAATCAAAATTCTGACCCTCAGGTAGACAACGTAAAAGACATTCGCGGTATGGCCATGAAGTTAATGGGAGTATCTGGGGAAAAGCTGTTGGAAGAAGAAAAACATGCCACCACACATGACTTCATCCTCATTAGTACACCCATGTTTGTAACCAAAAATGTCGAACAGTTTGAAAAACTAATTGCAGCACTTGTGAGTAGTAAATTGAGAGTATTACTGTTTTTTTTGTTCCATCCCAGAGCGCTGCTAAACTTGTTTCGCTCTAATAAGAATTACCCCAATCCCTTAGCGGCCCGTTATTGGAGTACAACACCCTATAGGTTTGGTGATAAGGTGGTGAAATACTCTGCCAAACCTAATGACAACGATTTTGGAGAGTTACCAAAAAATCCAGCCGATAATTATCTACGCAGTGCCTTATCAAATTACTTGGATAACAAAGACATCAGCTTTGACTTTATGGTGCAGCTACAGAAAGACTCGAAATCCATGCCTATAGAAGATCCGGGTAAACGCTGGAGTGAAACTGAATCACCCTTTATTAAGGTTGCCACGATTAGAATTCCTCGCCAGAAATTTGATTCACCAGAGCAATTTGCCTATGGCACCAGTTTGTCCTTTAACCCTTGGCATGCCTTGCCTGAGCATCTTCCTCTGGGGGGGATTAACCGAGCCCGCAAAGTCATTTACCAAGCTATCTCTAAATTCCGTCATGAAAAGAATGGCACCAAACGGCAAGAGCCCGTGGACTTTTCGCCATTTGAAGAAACCAATGAAACGGCTTAACCTGAAAAATACTTGTAGGCAAGTGGAAAAGAGTGAGAAACAGGACCATCGACAGTTATCACTTGAATCTGCCAAACTGGTTTTTATCAGTTTTTGAATGAGCTTAAGACGCACAAATCTATTCAATCACATTAAACTTAAACCAAGGAGAGGCTATGTCTAATATTGCTGGAAAAGCTTATGCCATGAACGTTATCACACCTATCAAATGGTATCTCAGGTGGATCAACAAAGTGATTTTTGCCATTGGTGACAACGCGCGCTTTTTAGGAGGACTATTAACTCTGTCTCTTATCCACTATGCGCGTTGGACAATTGTTAAACCTGGTGAATTCCCCAGATTGGACTCTTCCCAGCCTAAAGAAGACATCAAGTATTCCTATATGTTCTTCTTCAGCAATTTTAATGGCAGTTGGGCGCAATATGTGGATTCCTTTTCAATGGCGATTCCAACCGGGTTAAATTTATTCTGGTTTAAAGACGTCAAATACCCTAAGTCAGTCCCTATCAACCCATTTCATGAATACATATCAGATAATCAGATTTGGACAAATCACTATTATAGCGCTTACCCAATGGCCACATCAAATGATGTCAAATCGGCCAAGAAAGTTAAGAATGCTCTACATGTGTTTATTAAAGACACGGAAAAGGCCACACCAGCCGAGTTTCAAAAACGATATAACCGCTTGCTTATTAATTTGCAACACGACCTCTGCCAAATGGCGCCTACACCGATTGTGAGCCTGGCAGAGGCTGCTATCACCAATCGCCGTAAAAATCATGCTAAGGAAAACTGAATAATACTTTCATCTCAAGGAGGATGCTCATGGCCAATAAAAGCGGAAAAGCCTATGGTTTGACCACCCTGTGCCCGATTGTAAACGAGGCACTCGGCAAACAATCCTTTTCAGCACTCACACGGGACCGATTAGAAAAACTGCCAATACATGAAAAGAGTCCCTTGGCAAAAGTCCCTAATACCTATTTGTGTCGGTTCTTTGTGCTTAACGATGTTTTCTTCGAAGGTAAACCCGCCAATTATGAACACCTACGATCTAAATACTTGGTGTTTACATCCAATTTTCATGGCGATTTAGATACGTATTTACGCGGGATGTGGCAATCAGCCCAGCAAGATGTTAAAGACATTTGGAGATTCTGTGTTGGCTTTTCAAAGGTCAATGACGCTGATAGTTTTATCGACTATATCAAGAAATGCCAGGTCAAGACAACGCTGTTTTTCAATGGCTCAACAGATGACCCATTACACGAACAACTAAAGTCGCTCTATCTGAAACAGGAACTCTCGAAATTCGTGTACGCAAATCAGGGAAAGAAACCGGAAGACCTGCAATCAGCTTTTAAAGAATTTATTGAACGTGTTCAACCAACCAATCTCAATGGGCCAACCTGGAGGTGTGGGGCAAGCACCCTTGAGTCGGCAGTTACGCATAATGAGGTTTAATGGAGAGGAATGATAATGAAAACGAATCTAGATTTGCATGATATTCAAGGAAATATTATCAAAGGCTATGGCCGTTTTGGTTTTCCAAAAGCTCGTTATATACTCTATCGGGTTACAGATTCAGATGCAGGACGCCAGTTTGTCACGGATCTCATTCCCTTGATTACAACGTCTGTCCCATGGGTATCTTCAAGTTCAACAGAAAAGGGCAATCCTAAACCCAAAGTAACGACTAATATTGCTTTCACATATGAAGGGCTTAAAAAGTTAGATATTCCCGAAGTCTCGCTCCATAGTTTTCCTGATGAGTTCTCTATGGGGATGAAGGACCGGGTCGATATTCTAGGGGATGATGGTGCAAGTGCACCAGACAATTGGGATCCAGTCTGGCAGTTGGTTGAGCAGATTCACATTCTTATTTCGATTAACGCTGAAACAATCGAAGATATTGAAGGCCGCTATCAAGAAATCGGCAAGTGCCTTCTCGACGGCGTGGAACAATTGGATGGCCACAAAGGTGATGATGGGGTTGAGCTACCTTATCAGGATGGGTCTGCGATTTATAATGGTGATATCCCAACATCAAAAGAACATTTTGGGTATACAGATGGCATCAGTGATCCCTACTTTTGGGGATCCGGCGCGAGCGCGATTAGCGTGGTTGGCGGAGGCAAACGAACCAGAGAAGATGCCACTACAAAAGCAGGATGGGAACCTTTGGAAACTGGCGAATTCTTGCTTGGTCATAAAGATGAATCTGACGAATACCCGACAGCACCAATTCCTCCCCTATTGTCACGTAATGGCACCTTCATGGTGTTCCGGAAACTTCATCAGAACGTCGGTCTTTTCAATGCATATCTTGAAAAAGAAGGTGCCCGTTATTCGGGCGGGAAAGAAGAATTGGCAGCAAAATTTGCTGGGCGTTGGAGAAATGGAGCACCTCTTGTGGATTTTTCAACCGAAGATTCGGCTAATGAATTTATTGCACAATTCATCCAGGCTCGCTCCAACTCTTACACTGCTTCTGCTGAAAACAAAGAAGCGGCACGAGCAGAATATTTAGCCCTGAAGCAAAAATTAGTTGCTTTTGATTTTGACAAAGACATTCCAGGCAGCAAGTGTCCAGTCGGTTCACACATCCGGCGCGTCAATCCACGAGGTAGTTTGGAATTTGGTAAGGAAGCATTTAACACCCATGGGGCCTTGGTCAATCGTCGAAGGATTGCCAGGAGAGGTCTACCCTATGGCGATGTTAAGGATCCCTCCAGTAATGATGGTAATCATGGTATCATATTTATGGCTTTGAATGCCAACATTAAGCGGCAATTTGAGTTTGTTCAACAGCAATGGATTAACTACGGTAACGACTTCAAACTAGCCAATGACAAGGATCCGCTTTTGGGCAACCATCAATCTAAAGAAAGTGGAGAAGGGGATGGCCGTATGGTGATTGAAGCTGATCCAAACGGAGACCGGCCACCATTTTTCTGCCAGGCAATCCCCCGGTTTGTTGAAACCCGGGGCGGCGACTACTTTTTTATCCCGAGCTTGACAGCCTTGCGATTGATCGGGGCTGGCTTGGTTGATCCAACTTGAGTATCGTTATGTCTGATTTCTCCAAATTTGCTGAATATCCATCACGTGAGAAATCCAATTTTGGAGAATCTATATTAATTTGGATACAAACCTCAAACTGCACCGGAACGCGGGGCGCTACGGTGATTTTAAAATTTTGTGGCTCGGCGGAGTTAATATTTTTTCTAAAACTTCTGTGCACAGTTCACCCGCGTCCTGTGAGTTAGCGTGGTTAAAATCCAACCTTTCATCAGGGATGGTGAAGTAGTTTATAAACCATCTACAAGTACGTTTGTCTAATGATTCTGATTTAAATTAAAGGCCCGGCTTTGTTTATCTTTAAATCCCTAACCCTGCGAAGCCGGAACCAAACAGGACAGAGATAAAAGCGCACGCAAAGTCGCAGAGACGGAAAGGATACGCAAAGTATTTTTTTGCGGGATTCAGTATGTCTTTATCCTAATTTCAATGTACCCGTAAAAGGATGGTATTCATAGAATTGTTCCTGGTTTTGAAGAAAATCTTTCTTTTTTTCTTCTCTGCGTTATCTTTGCGCCTTTGCGTGATATTTTT
>SMXC01000014.1 GCA_004356825.1 Caldithrix sp. | reverse complement strand
CGGGAATAGAACCCTGCCGCTTCAATGCCAAACTTTGAACTGAAGAATTGCGGGTCTCGCAAACCGCCGTAAAAATTTCGTCGGGTTCTGAGTCCGAAACTTCCCGACGCCCGAAAGTTCATCCCTTTTTTGAACAAATCATCCTGGATGAAAATCAAACCCCCACCGGCAACGGGGGTAAAAATCAGCCTGACTCTTCTTTTCTCATTCTCACTCGTTAGCCAGTCCGTCACCCGGAGTAGTATCGCATTATAGTCGATGACTCTCGCTACGAAACCTACGCCTTCAAAAAACAATCTCAAAGGCAGGAGAATAATATCACCGGGTAATTCGCCTAAATTCTCGATAAAACTATCCCCGGTGTCCCGTTCTTCGACCGGAAGTTGTTCCGCCGGTACCTCTTCATCCTGCTTTTCCTGAGCAAAAGCCAGGCTGACAAACCCTGCACCCAGATAAAAACAAAGGGAAAAAACTAGAATCGCAGCTAAACTAAAATCCTTATCACGCATTACTGATACCTTTGAAAATAGTTGGGTTTAATCACTTAACTTCAAATGCCTGGTTTTCATTTCAGGGCAATTAATTAACCGAAAAAATCTGATCGACGCCCACGACAATGCCGAAACCGCCGCCATTGAGGGCCCAACCAAAATCAATTCTCCCAACCCTGGAGTCGGGAGATTTTACATAGCCTAACCTGAGTCCGAACCCTGCGCTGTAGTTCAAATCATTCAGGTTGATGGACGTTTCTTCACTCCAGACGTTTCCGGCATCAAAAAATAAAACGCCGCCAAGCTGTACGGTAAGAATATTTACCGAACTAAAGATTCGATCCTCGACATTTAGCAGCAACCTTTTGTCCCCCGTAAATGCCCTTGCAGGATATCCTCTCAAACCGGAATCTCCTCCTAATAACAGCTGGCTGTCCTCCAAGCTATCCGCGTAATCAAACTCAATATTAATTCCCAGAGTCTGTCGTCTGGCAAACTTATTATAATAACGCAGCCTGAATGAAGCGATGGTGTTTTTTTCAAAGAGTGTTTGAACGCCAAGGGTTAGAAACAAATATTGCCTGTCAAAAATCTGATGCGCTTCACTCCTGATCACCCTGAGTTCAAATCGTTTGACGCCATTTGGAAAAGGAATCCCGGTGCGCCCCAAACTGACCTGAGTGATGTTCCCCAGAGCCAAATCTTCGACGCGGACAAATTTATCGATTTGCGTCTCCTCGACAAATGAGAGGTTCTCAAAAGTGGCTGTTAAAATCAAGGCGTGACTTACCTCATCATCCGGAAGAGGAACAACCATTCTATCCGGTACAGCCGTGATATCCTTTGTTGAAAAGCGGTAACCTAGCTGTACCCTCCTCTTGTGGAACCTGCTGCCAAAGGCCCTGGCGCCAAAAACCTGAAACTCCTCTTTCTCTTCCCGAAAACGGTCAAACTCACGGCTGTTGGCAAAAAAACGCCTGGTTTGATCTCTGGCAAAGCCAGTGAAACCATAGGCCCATTTTGTATCCAAGGCATAAAATGGCCTGATAATCCGGACTGAATAATCTTTGAGGAAGGGCCCGGTAATAAAATTTCCCCGTGCAGTCCATCTTGAAGAAAATAACTGCGGATCGGTATACCTCAATTGGATTTGTGTCCCCTCCGAAACTTCGTGGGTAATTTCGCTAAAAATCCGCTTTCCCAATCCCAGGAAGTTAAACTCTTCGATGCCGCCGCCGAAAGTTGTCCGCCCTCCTCCCCCTTCAAATACGTATGCAACAATGGTTGACCACTGATCCTGTGTGGTGACTAAAACATCTACAAACGCCTCCCCTTCTGTTTTCACCACAACTGTTACTTCGCCGAAATAAGATAAGCTGCGCAGCTTTCTTTCGCTTTCTTCCAGGATTTCCGCATCATATTCATCGCCCGATTTGAACAGCAGCTCCTGACGAATCACGTTTTCCCTGGTAACGATATGCAGCTGGTTTGCCCAGCTGTAAATGAAACGCGGCTTACGGTTTAAATCGGTAAAGACATCATGTCTTTCAATTTCGATATTTCGAATAACTTTTCTTGCATTTTCCTGTGCGATGAGTTTCAGAGAGGCTAACCAGAGACAGAAAAAAGTAAGTGTAAACCGAGGGACAGTGCCGCTTAAGAATCGTTTCATGGAGACATCTTGGGATTTACTGAGCTTTTTTGTTAAGACGACTTTGGAAAAAATACTTTTAAAAAATTATTCGCTATATCGGTATAGATTTTGAACTGCAATTTAACTGAATATTAAGAAAATGCAAGAAGAAAATTATCACGTCTCATGTTTCCCGTTCCTCGTTTCCCGTTCCTCGTTTCCTGTTTCACATTTTTTTTGTTGCTTTTTATTAACTTTTAACATTATTTAATCCATCTCCCTCGTAAAAAGGACTGGGTAAACTAAAAACCTTTGCTATCACATAAGGGGAAATTATGAGCAACAAAGAAAAGTTCTTTCTTAAATTCGGTACAATTCAAACCCTATTAATGGCAATATATCATTTTTTTATTCCGTTTCAGTTTAATTGGGGGAAGTATCTTCTTGAACAAAGTCCAACAATTAACTGGTCTCTTTATTCAATTCACAATTATTTTTGCTTCAATCTGCTTACTTTGGCGACATTCCTACTGTTTTTTTTAGTTAAAAGAAAAGACAGTATACAAACAATAACCATTCTATCAATTATCATCCTACTATTCTGGATATTCAGTTTTATCTATCAAATAGTTGACCCCATGCCATTACCGGATAGATTATATTGGTTGGGGATTTTATTACCTGGACTCGCTTTTTTTAACGCTATACTATTTGGAGTACCACTGAAAAGTTTGCTTAAAAAAAGTAAATCCAGCATTCAATAATATATAAACGCTATTAAAGCACAAGCGTTTATTCGAACTTTCAGCTCTGACTTCAAATGTAGACGCATGGCAAAAAAAAAGAAAACCTGGCGGGAAAAAGTAAATGAGTTTGAAGAAAAGATTCATGAGATTACTCCTGAATGGGAAAACAAAATTAATAACTGACAAGTAATTTTCTGCCATGTTTTGGCAAGAAAAGAAAATTCAAATCCCACAAAGCAAAATATCACGCAAAAACGCGAAGGCGCAAAGAAATCGCAGAGAAGAAAAAAACAAAGATTTTCTTCAAAACCAGGAACAATTCTATGAATACCATCCTTTTACGGGTACATTGAAATTAGGAAAAAACTATTAATACAAATTTAAAACGCATTGATAGTCTAATGGTCTCTGCGACTTTGCGTGCGCTTTTATCTCTGTCCTGTTTGGTTCCGGCTTTGCCGGGTTAGGTAAAGGGAAAATACTGATTCCAAATGCATTGGATATTGAACGACTCATAAACAAAACCCAAAAGGGTGAGTTGCTGACCAACGACATTATCAGAGAGACATTGGCTAAAGAGAAAAAGTACAGGTAACTGCTGCAATCCCGACAGGAGTCTACTTAAAATTTATTGCCTTGGCTGCGGAAGAAGAAAGATCCGTCAAAGAGGACAAAGTAACACCCTATTGGAGAGTCTTAAAACCAGACGGGGCGATTAATATAAAATACCCCGGTGGCGCCGAAAGACAGATAGCTTTACTTGAATCAGAAGGTCACAGCATTGAGCAGGGAAAAGGGGAAAAGCCTCCAAAAATATTGAAGCCACAAAACCCCGTACGGGGTGGCATGTGGGTTAGCGAAAATTAAGAATCGCAACGCTGGCAAAACTAGCCACGGTTCCGCGAAGCGTGTACACCGGATAGCGCAAAAGGTGAAACGGTTAAATGAATAAGAAGCGATACACGGTGTATCAAATGGCGAGATTTTCACAACTTACTTTGGAGATAAATCGTGCAGAAAATTCATTTGATCACTCTCATCGGGCTGGCCCACCTTTTCCTGTTTTTTAGCCCGGCTCAGTCAAAATCCTACCGAATCGAAAGAGTGGCAATCCTGGCCCAGGTCAATCTCGATGGCAGCATGCTCATTCAGGAGACGAGAACCTATCGCTTCAAGGGCCGATTCAAATGGGCAGATTATCGACTGCCAATCAAGGGATTCGCCGCCATCGAGGACTTCAGCCTTCGCGACGACGACACGGCTTACCGACCCGGCCAGTCTAAAGAACCCGGCACCTATCAGATACAAAAGAGCAGAGATGAATTCTACGTGAAATGGTTCTACCGTGCCTCAAACGAGACCCGGACCTTTGTTCTTTCCTACCGGGTTACGGACCTGCTCAGAGTCTATCCCGATGTCGCGGAGCTTTACTACATGTTCATCGGCGCAGACTGGGATCGCAAGACAACAGAGGTGAGTGTAACCGTCAAGCTGCCGGAGGGGGCCGAGCGCGACGAAATCCACGCCTGGGCGCATGGCCCGCTGCAGGGAAATGTGTTCATAAAAGATGCTAATACTGTCCAACTCGATGTGTCGAATTTACCGAGACATCGGTACTGGGAAGGTAGAATCCTGTTTCCTTCCCGACTGGTGTCCAATCTTTCTATGACCAGAAATATTCCACAACTAAGTCTTATTACTGAAGAAGAGACGCGGTGGGCTAAGGAAGCAAACGAAGCGAGAATCAGGGCACGGCAGGAATTGGCTGCGCGCAATGAACGCTGGTTGAGGTGGTCCATCATTTTTGCTGTCCTATCCATTGCTGGTCTGTTTTTCTGGATGCGAATCTTTAAACAATATGGCAAGGCCTATCCCACCACGGTTCGTGCCAAATTCTACTCAGACATCCCGACAGATCTGCCGCCGGCTTTGATAAGTTACTTTGTGAACCACCGCTCGGTCTCAGGCGGCGCTCTGCTGGCTACCATTTTCGATCTGGCCCGGCGGGGAATTCTAACCATTGAAGAAAAAAAGACTCTAAAAAAATCTTTTTTTGGGAAAAAAGAAAAGACGGAATATATTCTCCAGTTGGATCGTAACGCCCTGAAGACAAAATCCGGAATGGTTCAGCCCTTTGAAAAAGAGGTGCTTGACTTTCTCTTCGAAAAGTTAGGCGCGGGAGAAAATCGAATCTCAATGGAGGAAATTGCAAAGTCGCGAGGCAAAACAATAAAATGGTTCAGCAAATGGAGAAAAAGCATCTCCGTTCTGGCAAAGGAACAAGGATTTTTTGATGTGGAGAGCAGAAGAAAGATGCTCCAGGGTTTGATACCTGCCCTTGTGCTGATCCTGTTCGGAGCCATTGCAATTTTTCTCGCAGGACCCGGGGCGATCACCCCTTTCGTAGCAGGCTTGATTTTACTCATTATAACCCTGGCCACGCATAGAATAGCCCGGCCGTACGCGGACCAGTATGCCCAGTGGCAGGCGCTGCGCCGATACCTGCGAAAATACAAATTCGTCGAGGCAGACAGATCCAGTCTGGTGGACAATCTCGCCCCCTACTTGATCTATGGTATGGTGCTTGGGCTCACTTCAAAACGCATCAAAGAGCTGGTTGGATTGGTACCCGGTGAGCAGCAAGCCAATATATTTCCTTGGTACCTTTATCATGGCAGCGCTGCAGGCGATCATTTCGGCCCTGCCTTTGGCGAGGCTATATCTTCGATGGTGAGCGTGGGCAGCAGCAGTTTCAGCTCAGCTACCGGAACCGGTGGCGGCGCTAGTGCGGGAGCTGGGGCTGGAGCAGGCGGCTCGGGTGGAGGAGCGGGGTAGAAAATGCAAGCATATTAGTCCTGACGCGCCGTACTGTCGTTGCCTTGCTCCGGCTTTGGCTAGCGAGTCATATAAATTCATACCATTTTTCCGGATATGATTAGCTCGGTTAAGCTCCACCTTACTTTCTATGCTTTTTTGAATGGCTGTCGGATCTCTTAGTCTTTACTTTAGAAAATCTCTTTTTTTTGCCCGTCGTTTTCGGGCTTTCCTCCAGCCTTGTTATTTTTAACTGCTGCCCTGCTACCCAAACCTTTTTCAATCCGCGGAAAACATCACGCGGCATGCCTTCGGGAAGATCCACAGTACTGAAGTCTTCATAAATTTTGATCCGGCCGATAAATTCACCGTCGATACCTGCTTCATTGGCGATAGCGCCAACAATATTGCCGGGTTTTGCACCATGAGCAGACCCAACTTCTATACGGAATGACTCCATTTGCTCTTCATCTGTTAAAGCGGCTCTTTTAAGGCTTGACCCTTGCGGCCGTTTTGTGCTTCGGTCCCGGTCGGGCTTACTTTCGGAATCAACCGGTTTCGGTTTAGGGGCTTTTTTTATCAGAAGCGGCGTATCTTTCTGTACAAGTCTGGCCAGAGCCGCCGCGATTTCAAGTGCGGGTACATTATGCTCCTGTCGGTACTGCTCCAGCATTTGATGATAAAACCCCAAATCCTCCGCCGCCAGGGTGTCTGTAATGCGCTGTTTGAAATCGGCAATTCTTTTGTCATTTATCTCTTCTGTGGACGGCAGTTGCATCATCTCAATTTTCTGCCGTGTTGCCCTTTCAATAGAGCGCAACAGCCGCAGTTCCCGTGGCGATATAAACAGAATGGCTTCACCGGTTTTCCCTGCCCGGCCGGTGCGCCCAATGCGATGTACATAAGATTCTGTATCGTAAGGAACGTCATAATTAATCACATGACTGATGCGGTCAATATCCAGGCCGCGGGCTGCCACATCAGTTGCTACCAGAATATTCAGCCTCCCCGATTTCAATCTCCCGACCGTTGTTTCGCGTTGTTTCTGCGGGATATCTCCACTCAGCGGCGCCGCGGCATACCCCCGGGCCTCCAGCTTATCGGACAGCTGTTTGGTTGCTATTCTGGTGCGGACAAAAATCAGCACTGCGTCAAATGTGACCGCCTCAAGAATTCGTGTCAGGGCATCGAGTTTGTGCAGCCCGCTCACCATCCAGTACCGCTGATTGATGGTCTCCGCCGTAGTTGTGCGTACTTTGATTCTAATCTCTTGCGGTTCTTCGAGATATTTTTTTGCAATCTCTTTAATCGCGCTCGGAAGCGTGGCAGAAAACAGGGCTATCTGGCGTCCCGGGGGCGTTTGATCCAGAATCCATTTCACATCATCAATAAAGCCCATGCGCAGCATTTCGTCAGCTTCATCCAATACGGCACAACTGATGGAATCCAGTTTAAGGGTACCACGCCGGATATGATCAATAACTCTGCCGGGCGTTCCAACAACAACGTGTACCCCGCGCTTGAGCCGTCGGAATTGGCCGCCGATGTCCTGGCCGCCATAAATTGGAATCACATGAAATCCCTTCATATGTGCGGCATATCTTTGAAAGGCCTCCGCAACCTGAATTGCCAGCTCACGTGTTGGCGCCAAAACCAAAACCTGAGGTTTCACTTTCTTGATATTAATGTGGGACAACAGTGGCAAGGCGAAAGCAGCGGTTTTACCGGTACCGGTTTGAGCCTGGCCAAGCACATCTTTGCCTGCGAGAATATGGGGAATGGTCTGAGCCTGGATCGGTGTAGGCGTTTCATACCCGACATCATCCAATGCGCGTAACACGGGTTTGCTCAATTCCAGCTCTGTAAAAGCCAGTTGGGTTGTGAGGTTCTTAGACATAGACCCTCCCAATGCTCATAATTAAGCAAAGGTTTGTATTTTGCAAACCTTTTTTATTTAGTTTATACATTTTTCTCTAACCTCTTTGATACTATTATTTAACCGGAAATGAGGGTACTTCAGCTACTGACATCAACGCCTGAAGCAGGAAGCAATCATTACAAGTGGCGGGAACTTGACCAGATAATATCCCAATAATAATGAAGTTTGTCAAGTGAAAAAGTGGCATTTAGAAAGGTCAATTTTTTGGGCGGATTCGCACCAAAAAAACCGCTGCAATTACTTGACATTGGCAGATAGTTTTCTTTTTTTGACAAAACCATAATTTGACCTGAACTTCAATTGGCGCCGGCACAGCGCAGTGCGACGCAACAGGAAACGCTATCGAAACTGGAACCGATAACGAAAACACTTAAGGAAATTCAGAATGAACTTAATGAAAATTCACAAAAGAGGACTTGAAGGAGTTGGCGACGCTTTAGCATATCTTCTCACACTATTCCCTTGCTGGTTTATAGCAAAATAGGGTTCGCCAAAACTCGCTCTTCTCTGGTTGATAGCTCTGGTTGCTTAAATCGCCTTAGTTTACCTGCTGAAGTTTATATTCAATTCTACAAGTTGGGGCACCCGACCCGGAGGAGATGGTTTAGCATTTCCATCTGCATATACCTCAAATTCTTTTTTTTGGAGCGATGTGGATGTTTACCGCAGCCGCGTTCCCGGATGACCTTAGCAAAATTTGGATATCTTGCTTTGGTTTATACTGGCGGCAATTGTTGCATACAGTCGAGTCGTTGCAATGCGGCACCATGTGAGGGATGTCATTGTCGGCGCCATTTTAGGCATAGCGATCGCGTTTCTCGCACATCAATTTTAAATTGGCCGGCCGGCAAGGTTTAATTCGCTGCACTATTATAGCCAGGTACCTTCGCATTGAACGTGCCACCGTCCCGCTAAATTGATGATGTGTGAATAGTTCCGGAATCACACGGTGATGATGCAACCACGAATTTGCGAATTGCGCTTGACAGACCAAACCCGAACTAAAAGGACGTCTTATGTTCATCAGACAATTCTTGACGGGCGGAGACCGGAATTTCGGTTACCTCATTGCCGATGAATCCTCGAATTCTGCCGCCATTATTGACCCCTCCTATTCGCCAAAAGTCATTGCAGATTTCGCGAATGGGAAGGGCTATAACATCGAGTATGTGTTTAACACACACGGTGACTCGGATCACACCAACGGCAATAAAGAAACCTTCGCGCTGACCGGAGTCCGGGCAATCCTGTTTGGAGAAAAAGAGCCGAAGACGGGAATAACTGTCGCGGAAGGTGCCGAATTTCCGTTGGGCAATCTCACGATTCATATTATTCACACACCCGGACATACGGATGACTCTATCTGTTTATATGCAGGCGATGCTGTCTTCACAGGTGACACCCTGTTCATCGGCAAGATCGGCGGCACTGATTTTGGCGATAATGCGCGCAAACAATACGATTCTCTCCATAACAAGCTCCTGACCTTACCGGATTCAACACGCGTCTTTCCCGGTCATAATGTTGGTGTTGCACCAGAGTCTACGATCTTGCACGAACGACAGACCAACCCTTTTCTCGTTCAACCTGACCTGGCAGCCTTTATTGCCCTGAAAAAAAATTGGCTGGAGTACAAAAAAACACACGGCATTGCATAGATAGTCGCTATGCTAATTCGCTACTCGGACAGCGGTGCTATGAGAAGCTGGAAGACATCTACACCAACCGTCCCCAGAAAAGGCAGATTATGTTAATCTAAGTAGGAGAGTCAAGCATGTTGTACTTAGCGTACAACACCAGAGTGTGTGATAATTCATATAAATAAGCAGACCAAGCGAGTGAATCCTCTTCGCCTGCTTGTGCTTGATCTGCAGCAGAGATAGGTTATTCGCTAACCGGCTCCTCAGTTTCTTCCTCGCCTTTGGGGCAGCACCGGTACTCTTGCGATTTCTCCAGCAACTCGATTTGTTTCTTCAATAGAGAATTTTCAAGTTGCTTTTTTCCCAGGTCCAGAGCGATTTCTTTTTGCAGCTCAGGCTCGCAAGTCTGGCAATCGTCTAAGCAACCTTTAACGATTACACCTGGGGTGGGCAGAATTTCCTCGCGTTCCCATGAAAGCTGGGCTATGAACTTCCCGCTCGGATTTCCGGTTTTAAGGTCTAGAATTCCCTCCTTGCCAAGATCTTCATCAACAGCAGAAAAGAGCGGCCTGACGAAGCTCGTGTGTAATCGGTTCGCCGCCAGCGATGATTGCGTTACGGTTAAAAGCAACCCCGGAAAATGCGGTCTGGCGTGGATCAAACACCGACAGAAGCTACCCGCAGACGCTCCGCAGCGCTGGTACGCGCAGCATTCTCCAGTTCGAGCCTGTTTTTTTCTTGTTGCGGGAATGGCCTGTGGCAGCACGGTCAGGCGTCCTGTGGTGTCAACCGGCACTCTTTGATATGCACCTGTAGGCGCCGATGGATCCTCCACCCCTCGTTCGATTGCCACTAATTGAAAACGAATGATTTGCACTTTGTGCAATTTATGGAAGAAGTAGGTGATTGCTCGGTATCCCGACTCTGCCGTTCCTAACTCACATTTTCGTCTCACGTTTCACATTCTTGTTGCTTTTTATAAACTTTTGACGTTTTTTAAAAAAGTCCCCGCATAAAAAGATACTGTGTAAACTAAAAGAAGATGCGATGACAGCTTTACTTTCCAATTTCTTAGCTTCGAATAAAAACTTAACTCCCAAGGCCATAAAGAACCTCTGGTCATGATAGGCAAAACAATATCGCACTACAAAATCCTCAAAAAACTTGCCGAAGGCGGTATGGGTGTCATTTACAAAGCTGAGGATCTTAAGCTGAAGCGGATCGTAGCTCTTAAATTCTTACCTCCTGAGCTGACGCGCGACAAGAATGCCAAGGAACGTTTTGTCCACGAGGCGCAGGCGGCCTCAGCCCTGGAGCATCCCAATATCTGCAATATTCACGAAATCGACGAAATCTCGATAGAAGGTCGGGACCAAATGTTCATTTGCATGGCCTATTATCAGGGAGAGACGCTTGAAAAGAAAATTGAGCGCGGACCGCTTAAGATAGACGAGGCCATCGACATTGCCATACAAATATCAGAAGGCTTGGCCATAGCGCACGAGGCTAAAATTACCCACCGAGATATCAAGCCTGCCAATGTTATCATTACGGACCGTGCTGAGGTCAAGATTATTGATTTCGGTATAGCCAAATTAGCGGACCGGAAAAAGCTCACTGACGCCGGGGCAGCCCTGGGCACTCTGGACTATATGTCACCAGAACAGATACGTGGCAATCAAGTGGACCATCGGAGTGACATCTTCACATTTGGGGTAGTATTCTATGAGATGGTGGCGGGCCAAAAACCCTTCAAGGGCGAATTTGATCAAATAATGGTGTATTCTATTGTCAATGAGACTCCTGAGCCAGTTACGGCACTAAGGAGTGGAGTTCCGACGGAGTTGGAACGAATTATAGATAAGGCCTTGAACAAGAGCGAGAAGGAACGTTACCAGCATATGGATGAGATGTTAGTCGATCTAAAGGCACTCAGCTTAACGGCCCGGAAAGATTCAGGGTACCGTCTTGAAAAGGTCGAGTCTCTTGCCGTCATGCCATTTAGCAATACTTCTGGAAAGGAGGAGGTTGACTACTTAAGTGAAGGTCTAACAGAAAGTTTAATTACCAGCCTGTCTCAAATTTCTAATTTGAAGGTCATTTCAAGGACATCTGTATTTCATTATGAAGGCCAGCATATTGAGATTCAAAAAGTTGCCCGTGAACTGAAGGTGAATAAATTATTATTGGGTTGGGTAAATCAACGGGCTAACAACGTTTCAATTGGAGTTGAATTGGTTGAGGGCAGCGATAGTAGCCAGATCTGGGGAGAGCAATATACCAGAAAATTTACTAATGTGGTTAAAATTCAAGAAGAAGTTGTAAAAGATATTTCAACAAAACTCAAACTAAAACTGACTAGAAAAGAAAAGAAACACCTATCCAAACAGTATAAAGTTGACAACGAAGCATATCAATTATTTCTAAAGGGACGTTATCACTGGAACAAACGAACTGCAGACAATTTCAAGCAAAGCATCTATTTCTACGAGCAAGCTATAGAAAAGGACCCTGCTTATGCGTTAGCATATAGTGGCCTTTCAGATTCCTATGCCCTTATCGGAATCTACGGATATCTGCCAGCAAAGGATGTTTGGCCAAAAGCCAAGGCTGCTGCACTCAAAGCAATGGAAATCGATCCGGATATGGCAGAAGCCCACAACGCGCTGGGTGCCGTAGAATCGTCATACGAATGGAATTGGGCCAAGGCAGAAAAAACATTCCAACATTCAATTGCGCTGAACCCTAATTACGCAACCGCCCATCAATGGTATGCCGGTCAACTCCGGATTCTTGGCAAATTCGACGATTCACTAAGAGAAATTCGCAAGGCTCAGGGAATTGATCCCTTATCTTTGCAGATTAGCACGGATGTCGGCCGACTTCACTATTATGTCAAAGAATACGATTTAGCAGTTCAGGAATATCAAAAAGTTCTTGAGTTAGATTCAAACTTTTACCCGGCACATGTCTGGCTTGGCTTAGCCTTATTAGAAAAACTTGATTTTGGTTTAGCCATTGAATCTTTACAAACCGCGCTAACTTTGTCGGGCAATTTTGCGGCCGCCGCCGTTTTAGGATATGCCTTTGGAATCTCCGGCAAGAAAACGAAAGCGAAAAAGATTATAAAGGAGTTAAAAAACAGAGCAAGAAACGAATATGTTCAACCCGCATATTTCGGTTGGGTGCACGTGGGCTTGAACGAATTGGATGCCGCATTTCAGTATTTTGATAAAGCTTTTGAAGAGCGATCCTGGTGGGTAGTTTACATGAAGATCTGGCCATGTCCTGAACAAATGATTAAAGACGCCAGGTACACCAAGCTATTGAAGAAAATGGGCTTGCCGATGTGATAGGACGCGTTTGTGCCTCGCACAAAGTGGTATTCAATTATTGGGAGGATTTACTTTTTCGCGATGGTTTTACCGTATGGCGGGCATGATATCATGGCTGCTAGATAAGCGTTTGGTCGCGAAGTTCTCCTCAATCAAGGGAGGATTGAGCAACTCGGAAGAACTCAGTTACTTGGAGGGTAAAAATGTCTTTCTTAGCCAAACAGCTCATTCGCCAAATCGGAAAGGCTGCTGCCAAGCGCTTTGAGGCGGCGACACATGATCCGGTCGGCACGCAACATCGCAAGTTGATGGGGATCCTCGAAAAAAACAGCGATACAGAGTACGGTAAAGAGCACAACTTTGGCTCCCTCAAGAATCTCAAGGATTATCAGAGGGCAGTGCCAGTAGTGAACTATAACGACATAATGGAGCGTATGGAAAGGATGGTCAGAGGCGAGAAAAACATCCTGACAGCCGAAGCTCCGGTGTTGTTTGCCCAGACTTCCGGTACATCGGGCAAGCCTAAGTACGTTCCGATCACACCGACCTGTCAGGGCCGCGATCATTCTGACCAGATGCGCACTTGGACCTACCACGCCATCAAAGCCCATCCTAATCTCTTGGACGGCAAGATCATTAGTATGGTTTCGCCAGCAGTCGAGGGCCATACTGAGGCCGGTATCCCCTATGGCTCGACCAGCGGTATGATTTACAAGAACATGCCAAGTGTGGTACGCAGGACTTACGCCATCCCGTACGACGTTTTCGAGGTCACAGACTATGAGGCCAAGTACTATTCGGTCATGCGCTTTGGCGTCGGTTGTAACGTGACCTGGATCGGCACGGCGAACCCGTCTTCCATCGTGAAGATGTGCGAAAAAGCAAATGAGTACGCAGAAGATCTGATTAAGGATATCGCCGATGGCACACTGAAGCAAAATCTCGACATCGACTCCGAAATCAGGGCAACCCTAGAACTGGAACTCAAGGCTGATCCCAAGCGGGCTAGAGAGCTCGAACAGATGCGAAGCCGCCGCGATGGCAAGCTGCTCCCCGTCGATTATTGGCCTAACCTGGCCCTCATCGGCTGCTGGAAGGGAGGCACGGTGGGCAGCTACCTGGAGCGCTTTACAGACTGGTTTGATCCAGACACGAAAGGCATGCCGCCTATACGAGATTGGGGTTATCTTTCGTCCGAAGCGCGGGGCAGCATCCCGCTCTCAGACGAAGGTGCCGGCGGCATTCTCACAGTTGCAACAAATGTCTACGAGTTTGTGCCGGAGGACGAGGTCGAAGAAAATCCTGACGACAGCAGGACCTGGAATTTTTTGGGCGTTGATGAAGTCGAGCAGGATAAGCAGTATTACATTTTCTTCACTACCACTGGCGGGCTTTACCGTTACGACATCAACGATGTGGTGGAAGTGGTCGACTTCTACAACAAGACGCCAGTGATCGTCTTCCGGCGCAAGGGCCGTGGAATGACCAGCATTACTGGTGAGAAACTCAGTGTCAATCAAGTCATGTATGCTTTCGCCACGGCCTCTCACGCCTTAAGCCTGCGAATTGACCATTTCAAAGCTGAAGCTGATCACAAAAAAGCGCGCTATGTTTTCAAAGTGGCGATTTCCGCTGGTTTGACAGAGGAACAAGGCAAACAGCTGCTAAAAAAGTTAGATGAAGAGCTTTCAACCCTCAATATAGAGTATGATGCCAAACGAAAGAGTCAGCGCCTGAACGACCCGGTTCTCTACCTGATGAACCCAGATTGGTATGACAATCTAAAGAAAAAGCTTATTTCGGAAGGGAAACGGTTGTTCCAAGCAAAGACCATTCTTCTCGATGCGCGTACTGAGGATGCCACCGAGGAGGATATTCAAGCTGTCATAAACATGTACTGAACCATCACAGAGGATAAAATTCGCAGGTGAAAATTGCTAATACTTTAAGGCGTACTTTACATTAGTGGGAGTTAATCATGGATACCTTCTTAATTTTCTTCGAGCAAATGCCTGTATGGCAAAAATTTGTTTATGTTTTAGGTACTTTAATCTTTTGTTGGTTACTGGAGGGTAACTATCCACTATTTCATTTTGATTACCAAAAATGGAAACATGGTGGGGCTAATTTAATATTTTTTTTGGGCGTAGGAATCATCAACCTTATTTTCGGAATTGCTACCGTGGGCGTGTTTGAGTGGGTCCAGCAGAATGAAATTGGGATATTGTTTATTATTGGTCTGCCTATCTGGGCTGAATTGCTCATCACGCTTTTACTATTGGAGCTGGTAGCACAGTATTTCGTCCATTATCTTATGCATAGGATAAAATGGATGTGGAGGCTTCATATGGTTCATCATAGCGATACAAAAGTGGATGCTACCACCGGCACTCGTCATCATCCAGGTGACTATATTCTGCGCGAATTATTTGCCCTGGTCGCTATAATTCTTATTGGCGCCCCCATCGCATTTTACCTCACGTATAGAATATTTTCCATCTTCTTTACCTACACCACCCATGCAAATATAACGATGCCAAACTGGTTGGATAAGTCCCTAAGTTGGATTTTTATAACGCCCAATATGCACAAATTTCATCATCACTTTGAGATCCCCTGGACTGACTCCAACTTTGGCAATATCTTCTCAATTTGGGATCGTATTTTTGGAACAATGGTCTACGATGACCCCAAAAAAGTAAGGTATGGCTTAGATTTTCTTGACGGTACGCCAGATGAAAATATTCTCTTCCTATTGAAGATGCCGTTTGATAAGAATATAAATAGCGATTGAATCGCGAAAACTATGGACTTAAAAAAAATTAGTGCTATCTTATGGTTTCTATCTGCGCTCTTTTGCCTGCGAGTTCTCGCCCAACTGACTGCGTCGGTAGTCGACACTACTTTTCTCCCGGCTTTTGAAGATTGGCACAGTGGCACTATGCCGTATGGCCTGCTGGCTTTTTTTCAGATAGTGATTCTGTTCTTCATGGCGAAAACCGCGTTGAGATTCTCCCGGAAACAAGTGCGGCCGTCAAAAAGAACCGGTGTTTTCATCTTAATTATCGGGAGTATTTACTTTTTTGCGATGGTATTGCGTATGACGCTTGGGTTAACGCTTTATACAGAATCCCGCTGGTTCAGCAATTATCTATCAACCGCATTTCATTATGTTTTGGCCCTGTACTTACTTCTTGTTGGTTGGCATCATCATAAAATGGCTCAACACAAATTAGTCAATTTGTCTGGTTAATTCATGAACCGCTGAGACGCAGAGGACGGGGAGTTGTTTTGTAACGTTTAGTAAAGATTTTGGGGTTAAGATTTAGAAAAAAGTGTTTGTTTAATTTTTTGCACTTACTTATTATTTAATCTCTGCGTTCTCCGCGACCTCTGCGCTTGAATTATTCAGGTTAAATACTCGCTTGACGACATGCCTGCTTTAACGATCAAAAATGCCTTGACATGGACCGCTTATCCGGTGGTCATGCTTGTTTGTATCGGCCTGTTTATGAGCTTCAGAGGCCTGGGGTTTGCTTTACTTGCCTGTACCTACCTACCAATCATGCTCGGTGCAGGCTCGATTACTTTCCTGGAACTTTATAACCCGCATATCAAAAGTTGGATAGCCAATAAGAACGATGTTGGCAACGATATGTTATTTATGGTAACCGTGCAGATGATTCTGCCGAAGTTACTGGCTTTTCTGGTTGCCATTTCTATCATAAAAATAATAGCTTACTATAGTTTAGGATTGACTGGATTCTGGCCCCATGCCTGGCCAATTGGCGTACAAGCAGTTCTCATGGTATTAATTGCTGATTTTTTTCGCTATTGGCTGCACAAGTTTTCGCATGAAAATAATACCTTATGGAGACTTCACGCGGTTCACCATTCGCCCAAAAAGCTTTACTGGTTAAATGTCGGTCGATTCCATCCGATCGAAAAAAGCTTACAATTCCTCGTCGATGTCCTGCCCTTCATTGTTTTGGGTGTGCGGGAAGAGGTAGTGGCACTCTATTTCGTTTTTTACGCTGTAAATGGCTTCTTTCAACACTGTAATATCGAGCTGCGATTTGGATTTCTGAATTACATCATCAGCAGCGCAGAGCTGCACCGCTGGCACCATTCGCGCTTGATTGAAGAATCAAATGCCAATTATGGCAATAATATCATCATTTGGGATATCCTTTTCGGGACATATTTCTTCCCGAGGGACCGTTTAGTCGATAAACTTGGTTTGTTTAATAAAGACTACCCGCTGGATTTTAAATCCCAGCTGAGGACTCCATTTGCCGGCAACATTGATAAGCAAGCCCTTCCCCTTCTCAAGTATAGGGATATCGCGATGAATTGGTTCTTAAAGCTGCGGATGATTCATATTCGCTTTCGGTATTATGCACCGTATGTGCGCAGCGCTCGCGAACCCTGGAAAGTTCAGGAAAACCTGCTGCATGAAATTCTGCAACAGAACAGGAATACCCGTTTCGGAAAAGAACATTCTTTTGAAAAGATTAAGAATTACGCGCAGTTCAAGGAGTTTGTCCCGGTACATGATTATGAGCAGTTGCGCCCTTACTTCGAGGAACAGGAGAAGACCGGGGAACCCGTCATCCACGCCAACATGCCTGTTATGTATAACGAGACCAGCGGGACCACAGGAAAGCCAAAATACATACCTGTGATGGAGGAAACCATATCGAACTTGCGAAAAAGCCAGCGAATTTTTTCGTATGTCCAATATAAGGCCAGGCCTGAGGTCTTTTATGGAAAATTGCTGGCCCTGGTGAGTCCGGCAAATGAAGGT
>SMXC01000243.1 GCA_004356825.1 Caldithrix sp. | reverse complement strand
GACGAAGGTAACAAGATTTGGCGCAAACACAACAACACATCCCCATCTCCGGTCACAGATGGAAAGCATGTTTGGGTTGTTACCGGTAACGGAACCGTCACGGCATTCGACCTAAATGGCAAGAAAATCTGGCAGCGAAACTTGCAAGATGACTACGGCGCTTTCGGCATGATGGGGGTACGCCTCCTCTCCTTTATACTATGAGGGAAAGCTTATTCTGCAGGTTTTACACGGACAAAAAACCGACGACCCTTCCTACGTGGTTGCCTTTGATGCCTTTGACCGGCAATGAGAAATGGCGGCAGGAACGACCCACTGATGCCGTGGCCGAGTCACCGGATGCTTACACTACTCCGACTCTGCTCCGACACGACGGCAAAACACAGATTGTTATTCTTGGCGGAGATTATGTAACCGGCCATGATCCTGAGACGGGCCAGGAGATTTGGCGCGCCGGAGGCTTGAATCCCGAGAAGCGGCGCAATTATCGTATCTGCGCCTCACCTATTGCAATAGATGGCATGGTTTACGCGCCGACACGCAAAAAGCCGCTGCTTGCCTTTCGCGCCGGCGACATCCCGAGCGGCCGACCGACCTGGAAATGGGAAGGTCCGGCGGCCACAGACGTACCAACCCCGGTTTGTGACGGCAAGTATTTCTACATGGTCGATGACAGAGGCCTGGTTATCTGCCTCGATGCCAAAACGGGCGAAGTCGTCTGGGGTCCCGAGCGCACTGCCCAGGGAATCGTGAGTGCCTCCCCGGTTTTAGTGGACAACAAGCTTTATATTACCAATGAAAAAGCCATTACAACCGTTTTGGCGGCCGGACCGGAATTCAAGTTGTTGTCTACCAACGAACTCGATGGCAGCTACACAATCTCATCTCCAGCGGTGGCTGATTCCAAGATTTTTATCAGGACCTCGAATCACTTATATTGCATTGGCAATCAAACAAATTAGCAGTCGGTTAAAGGTATCCCTATGAAAAGACGAGATTTTTTAAAACAGACAAGCTCCGGCATCACGGCCGCAGCGGCCCTGACAACACTCTCCTCAATCCAATCTGTGTTTGCCAACAATTTATTGAGATTAGAAAAACAGAACAATAAAGATGATTATTTCGCAAACCTGCGAACTGAATATCTGCTGAATAATGAAATTACCTATTTTAATCATGGTTCGATCGGCACGATTCCAAGGGCTATTCATGAAGCACATACCGGCTATCTAAAATTGTGCGAGTCAAATCCCTGGTTTTATATGTGGGGCGAACCGTGGGCAAAAGCGCTGGCAGAAACGCGTGAGAAAGTGGCTGAATTCCTGGGATGCAGTGCGGGTGAACTCGCCTTCACGCACAACACGACCGAGGGTTTTAATTTACTTGCCAGCGGCCTTCCTTTAAAAGCAGGGGATGAAGTCGTCTTTAGCTCCCTGAACCATGCCGGTGCAGGCCAATGCTGGTTTCACCATGCCAAAGAAAAAGATTTTTCGGTCAAGAAGTTCGAGTTTCCAATTCAGGAAGTACCGAATTTATCCAAAGAGGATATTGTTGATATTTATGCAAAAAATATTTCGGAAAAGACGCGGGTGGTTGTCTTTCCGCATATCGATAATTTGGTGGGAATTCGTTATCCGGTAAAAGAGCTTGCAAAAATGGCGAGAAAGAAAGGCGTACAGTATGTGGCAGTCGACGGCGCTCAGGCGGTCGGAATGGTGGACGTCAATCTTCAGGAAATGGGGGTCGATTTCTATGCGGCCAGTCCCCACAAATGGCTGCAGGCGCCAAAGGGCACCGGGGTGCTTTATATTAGAAAAGAAGTGCAACCGGACGTAAAACCGATGTGGGTTACCTGGGGCCAGGAAAGATGGAAAAATTCTGTCCGTATTTTTGAAGATTATGGCACCAGAAATCTAGCAGCAACGCTCACCCTGGGCAATGCGGTCGACTTTCAAAGCAAACTGAACAGCAAAGGCGCAGCACAAAGGCGAAAAGCGCTGCGGGACACTTTCTATCAAACCCTCAAAAACAACTCCAAATTTAGCTGGCGTTCTCCCCTTGATGCGGATTTAGCAACGTCTTTGTACACAGTGGAACTGAAAGAAACAAGCAGCCGGGCTTTGTTCAAGGAGATGTTTGAAAAACACGGCTATGTGTTCCGGCCTTTTGAATCGGAAAACCGGAATGCCATCAGGCTTTCACTAAATGTTTTTAATACTTTTGAAGAAATTGACCGATTTAATAAGATAGCGGGGTAATGCGGAACTGATTTCCCTTGACTCTCGTTAAAAAATTTACTTTCTTTTATTGCCTTTTTGGGGACGACCTGGCTTCGACGGGGGTCGAGGAGCTGAGGATGGCATGCCGAGGTTTTTTCAGGTCCTCGTTAAACAACTGGAAACACTAATTAAACGCAGACAATTATGCGTATGCATTAGCTGCCTAATTTATTAGCGTAGCTCGTTCACTCAGGGTGCGCCACACATTTTGAGCTGAACGTCGATCTTGTGGCTATATCCCAGGACTTGCTCGAGGTCCTCCGATGAATCTTTCGAGCTGGCTTTTCGGGGTTTTGTTTGCTGAACCTCAAAAAGCGAGATTGAATCAACAAACTAAGCATGTAGAAGTTCTTGGTGACTGTCTCTCGGACGCGGGTTCGATTCCCGCCGTCTCCACTAAAATCCAAAAACGCAAAATCCAAATCCCATAATTGAGATTTGGATTTTTTTATTAAAAAGTTGCACCTTTGAAACATTTTACCTTCTTTAAAAGAAGCTGCGCTACTAAACCTGCCATTTATATCTCAAGGAAAAACCTTAAGTTGGGTTGGATTTTACATCCATGGGGAAAGGAGATTCACGACGGAGTTTGACACATTAACAATAATAGATGATTCGAGGCTGAAAGTAAAAGTCTCACGCCGCGACAAATCCTCTGAATCATTTGCTCAGGATGTTTTGCAGGGCTTATCTTCAACCCAAAAAACTTTGCCGCCCAAATATTTCTACGATGAAACCGGCTCCGAGCTTTTTGAAAAAATCACCCGCCTTCCCGAATATTATCCGACCCGAACCGAGAGAGCGATCATTGAAAAGTATTCAGAAGAGATTGCCATTCTTGCTCAAAAAGATTTTGCGTTTATTGAACTGGGTAGCGGCAGCTCTACAAAAACCCGCCTGCTGCTCGAAGCGTTTTTAAGACGCAATGAAAAGCTGCACTATATCCCAATCGACATCTCAAAAAGAATTTTGGTAGAAAGCGCGAAGGCTCTTTTAAAAGACTATCCGGAATTAAGAATCACGGCAATGGCTTCCGATTATATCACCGCGCTGAACTCGCTGAAACAGCAAAACATCTCCAAAAAGCTGATCGCATTTTTAGGCTCCACAATTGGAAATTTTAATGAAAAGGGCAGGATTGAATTTCTCCGTGAAATTCGCGCCACCATGAACAGCCAGGATTGCTTTCTCATTGGCATTGATCTAATTAAGGATCCACGGATCCTCGAACCCGCTTACAATGATTCGCAGGGCGTCACAGCTAAATTCAACCTGAACATGCTCGTCCGCATCAACAAAGAATTGGACGGCAATTTTAACATCGGCAAGTTTCGGCACATGGCGTTTCTCAACAAAAAAATGAGCCGCATCGAAATGCACCTGGAAAGTACAACCCGACAGTCGGTAAAAATTGGCAAGCTGAATCACACTTTCGAATTTAAGAAAGGCGAGACCATCTACACCGAAGATTCCTGCAAGTTTTCCAAAGAGCAAATAAAGGAGATGGCAAAATCCAGTGGCTTTGAAATGAAGCGCTCGTGGTACGATTCGAAAAATTGGTTTAGCCTAAATCTTTTTGAACCAATCTAAAGAAAACATCGCACGCAAAGCCGCTAAGACGCGAAGATGACGCAAAGTTTTTTAAAAAAAAGTGTGATAATTTTACCTGCATTATTCATAAACCTACGTTTTAGGGACAAAACAACAATAGCAACCTGTCAAAAGTAGAGATGACATAGTTTGTAGTTCACGCTTTAGCGTGCTCATGGCAGCCTAAAGGCTGTACTACGAACATACCTCATCAGAATTCATGAATAAGGCAGGTTTTAAGATAATGAAATTTGTTTTGCCTGGAAAACTAGTTTATTTCATTGCGCTATCTCTGCGCCTTAGCGTCTTTGCCTGAAACTTTTTTTCTTTTGTACAATGAAACCTGTTAAATCATGTCTTCTATCGCTTTCGAAAATGTTTCCAAATCCTACCGCGAAAAAATTGCTCTAGAAAATATCACCCTTACTTTCCAGCCGAACAAAACCACTGCTGTCATTGGACCCAGCGGCAGCGGCAAGTCCACGCTCCTTCAACTTATCAACGGTTTGATTCGGCCGGACAACGGCCAGGTCTCTGTTTTCGATAAAAAAATCAATTACGATAATTTACCCGAACTCCGTAAACGAATGGGCTACGCGGTGCAAGGTACCGGTCTTTTCCCGCATTTAACGGTTAAAAAAAATATTACTTTGCTGGCGGTTTTGGAAAACTGGCAGGATGATCGAATTGCAAAACGCGCCCAAGAGCTGGTCGATTTAGTAAATTTACCGAAAGATTATTTCACCAAATATCCGCATGAATTAAGCGGCGGTGAGCAGCAGCGCGTCGGCCTTTGTCGCGCCATGATGCTCAATCCAAAAATTTTTCTTTTAGATGAAGCCTTTGGCGCTCTCGATCCGATGACCCGCAGTGAAATCCACGCGGAGTTTATCAAGCTGCAAAAATTAGAGGCGAGAACGATCATACTGGTCACTCATGATCTGCGGGAAGCTTTTAAATTGGCCGATCAGGTTGTTATTTTAAATGAAGCGAAAATCGAGCAAATCGGCACCCGCAAAGAGATATTGGAAACCCCCGCTTCAGAATTCGTGAAAAAGTTTGTTCACATGCAATTGGAAGATGATGTTTCTTAGGGTTCTGTTAAAAAATTTTAATCATGAGCGAGTTTGCGTCCCGGCAGAGACCCTTCAAACCAGACATAAACGACCTCCAAATTCGTCATTCCCGCACAGGCGGGAATCCAGGGACCAGCTACGTTTCTGGATTCCCGCCTGTGCAGGAATGACTACTTATTGTTGCAGACTTTTTTACCTTTTGGTAATTTCACTTCTTTACTCACAACCCCTCCACAGCCAAACCATCAAAATCGGCTCAAAGAATTTCCCCGAAAGCAACATTCTGGCAGAAATCATGGCGCAGCTTTTAGAGGATCGTGATTATTCGATAGAGCGCCGCTTTGGCTTAGGCGGCACGATAATTTGTTATCAAGGCCTGACCAACGCCGAAATTGATATCTATCCCGAATACACCGGCACGATTGAACAAGCTATTCTGAAACTGCAAAAGTCGCCCTCTTATAGTGAATTGCAAAAGTTACTGCGGGAAAATCATAGTTTGGAGCTGCTGGATTCCTTTGGATTTAATAACACTTATGCTTTCGCAGTCAGGGCAGCGTTTGCTAAATCGGAGAATCTCAGAAACATGTCTGATCTGCGTTCACACCCGGATTTGCGCTTTGGCCTGAGCCAGGAATTTCTGGAACGCGGCGATGGCTGGCGGCCGCTGGCAAAAACTTATGGACTCAGCGCCGATCCACTTGGAATGGAACATGCTTTGTCCTACCGCGCTCTTGAACAAAATAAAATCGACGTTATGGATGTTTACTCAACCGATGCGGAAATTCAAAAATATGATCTCTTTTGCCTCGAAGATGACAAGCATTTCTTTCCGGCTTATTTGGCTGCCCCATTGATTCGCAGCGATGTGAGTATTGAAGTGAAATCGATTTTGAACGAGCTGACCGGAATAATTAGTAACAAGGAAATGCAGGAGTTAAACGCAAGCGTGGCTTTAGACAGGAAAAGTTTTGCTGAAGCAGCCCGAAGTTTTCTTGTAGGCAAAAATATGCTAAAAAATATCAGTACAAATGTGTCCGAGAGAAAATGGCAGACGCTGGCCCAACGAACGGTCACCCATTTGAAGTTGGTCGTTTTCGCTTTGCTGGCGGCCATGGCAGTTGCGATTCCGTTAGGAATTACCATCTATCGACTACCAAAGATTTCCAAGCCGGTTATTTATTTCACCGGCCTGCTGCAAACTATCCCTGCTATCGCCTTGCTGGCATTTATGATCGCCCCTTTTGGAATTGGTATCGTACCCGCCTTAATCGCTTTGTTCCTTTATGCGCTGCTGCCGATTTTAAGAAGCACTTTTGCCGCCTTAAATACAATTGATCCGGTCTTAAAAAAAGTATCCGTGGGAATGGGACTTACAAGCTGGCAGCGATTGCGGCATATCGAACTTCCCCTGGCAGCCCCCAACATGCTCGCCGGCATTCGAACCGCGGCGGTGATCAGTGTCGGTACTGCCACGCTGGCAGCTTTTATTGGCGCAGGAGGTTTGGGACAATATATTTTTACCGGCGTGACTCTCAACGATCCGATCATCATCATGTGGGGTGCCATTCCGGCGGCGATATTGGCCATTCTGGTCGAATTGATTTTTGAAGGACTGGAGCGCTGGTTGATTCCGAAGCATTTGCTGCAGAAGCAGGTGAGCTAGGGCATGCAAAAAAATGGGTTGTGGAAAATTGCTGCATCATGTCCGTAACCCAATAAAGAACAAAAACTCTAACAAGTGGTAAAGCCTCTTTAGCTATGAAGACCTCGCCATGATTCTGAACTCGACTTGCCTAAAAAAGCTTAAATCCCATATTCTCTTTGGTCATACGCATACTATTGCAGCAACAAAAATATACATTAAAAAGGTTTGCTGATTTTCAAAAAAGTCAGGACCTGGAGTCCGCAAAGAAACCAAAAGTAAAGCGGAGCTGTTTCATCAGAGCATCTATTTTAACAAAAAAAATGTCGGCTCACAAAAAAAATGAAAAAGTAATCTTCGACAAAACAAAATCCCTTGACATTTTATATAAATGTCTTTATATTCTTTTCGTTTAATCCCCCTTAACAACCTATCTACCTACAAACTAAGGAGATAAGATGCCAGCTTTCTTCGACAAGATGAAAAATAGTCTGCTGAAAACGCAGGTCTGGAAGTCGATGTTTCGTCATGGGTACGAGGACAGTCCGCGTAACCGCTACTTGCAAGTTTTGGATAATGTCTGGCTGCATCTTCATCCGACCCGGATTCCGCGTCACGGCGCTTACATTCGCTTCACCTGGTGTATGGGTGGGATTACCTTTCTGCTCTTTTTAGTCACCGCCGTCACCGGTGTCCTTTTGATGTTCTACTACCGGCCAACAGCAGAATATGCTTATAATGATATGAAGTATCTCGAGTTTGACGTACCCTTCGGGATGTTTTTGAGAAACATGCATCGCTGGGCCGCCCACGGAATGGTCATCGCTGTTTGGCTGCACATGTTTCGCGTCTTTTTGACCGGCTCTTATAAACCGCCGCGGGAATTCAACTGGGTGGTCGGGGTTATTTTGCTGACAACCACATTATTATTGAGTTTCACAGGCTATCTGCTTCCCTGGGATCAGCTTTCTATCTGGGCCGTAACAGTTGGTACGAACATGGCACGTGCCGCCCCTCTGCTTGGGCATGAAGGTCCATTTGGGCCAGAGCTCGGAATGAAACCCGATAATGACATGAGATTTGTTTTACTGGGAGGTACGCAGGTTGGTCCGCCAACCCTGTTGAGATTTTATGTGCTGCATTGTGTGTTTTTTCCGCTGTTTTTAGCTATCTTTATAGGTGTACATTTTTGGCGGGTCAGGAAGGATGGCGGTATTTCAGGGCCGCTGTAATTAAGAAATGTGGAAATAAGGAATACGGTATATGTAGATAACTTATTGAAAGTCCACCATATAGCCTTATACCTTTTATCCTTAATTAACTCAATCTTCTAATTAGAAAAGCAGAGGATCCATGGAAAACTTATGGCTTATTATCGGCAAAGCGGACAACGTTCCCATTGTAATGATGATACCTTTGTTTGCCTATTACTCCTGGCTGGCATTCAAACAGGCGACGGCTAACGATCGCTTAATCGCCGATGGAAAATATAGCGAACTGCAAGAAGAAGGCAAAGATCGGATTTTCACCTGGCCTCTGCTGACACGCAATGAATTTTTGTGCGCAATTCTCATTATGGTCATTTTGACCGTCTGGTCTGTCGCCCTTGATGCGCCGCTGGAGCAACCCGCCAATCCCGCCAAAACCCCAAATCCATCTAAAGCTCCCTGGTACTTTTTGGGACTTCAGGAAATGCTGGTTTACTTCGATCCCTGGCTGGCCGGCGTGGTTTTCCCCACGCTCATTATCGTCGGCTTAATGGCCATTCCTTATATCGATAAAAATCCAAAAGGCAACGGTTACTATACCTGGCAGCAAAGAAAATTCGCCATCTCTACTTTTGTATTTGGTTTTTTTGCTTTGTGGCTCATGATGACTTTCGTCGGAACATTTTTACGCGGCCCGGGGTGGAACTTTTTTATGCCCTGGGATAGATGGGACCCACATAAAGTTGTTGCCATGACCAATGTCGATCTTCACCAGTTTTTTGGCATTCGTAGCTCGCTGGCGGCATTCTTTTTCGGAGGATTTGTTGTAACTGCCTATTTTTCCCTCGGGGCCCTTTTTTATTATTGGAAAAGAAATGCCGAATTTTTCAAAAAGATGGGGCCAGTCAGATGCGGGATTTTAATATTTCTGTTTCTAAGCATGATAAGCTTACCCATAAAAATGATTCTCAGGTGGACATTTAATGTCAAATATATTTGGGTGACGCCCTGGTTCAATATATAAGTTTGAATATGGCACATCTTATTAATGACGCCGAAGGCAAATGCCTTAATGACTCAATGACGTAAAGTTGTCATTAGCTTCGCTGTCATTAAGTCATTATTTCTATTCACATTCAGCGGTACTAAACGAACAAAGGAGGAAGAATTGCCTAAACGCTCCGATACTCCTCTTGAAGAACGAGACTACGGTCTTATCTATTTTATTCTTTCCAGTTTGCTTGCTATATCTACCTTCTGGGCTATCTGGGACATGATCCACGAACGGTCGCCCTGGCAGCGCTACCAAATGGAACTGAACGCGTTGGAAGAGAGCAAGGTTAGAATAGAGCTCGGTGCAGCCGAAGCTGATTTCGAAGTGAAACAAGCTGCTCTGTATGAATCCTTCGAACAGCAGCTCAAAGAAGCTCAGGTAAATTTGCAGGGTGAAGCCTACCAACAGGTTCAGGCTGAATTAAAGGATGCTCAGAATGAAATCGCAGATGCTATGCAGAACTATCGTTTTGCAAAGAGTGAATACGATGCCGTTTGGTACGATTACAAACATGCAGAACATGAGGGGCATGATGATGAAGCAAAACAAATCCGGCCTGCTTTGGATAAGTTAGATCAGGAAGTGGCAACCCTCAAAATTGATTGGGACAGGGCCGAGGGGAAGAAAAGCGAGGTCGAAAATCGCATCACCCGGCATCGCGCGACTGTGGATAGCTTGCAAACAGAAATGGAAAAACTGCGCGCACCTATTGCTGATTTAAATGATACAATAGATCGCATTAAGGACCGCAAAATCCAAATCGATCAATACGTACTGGCCGACTT
>SMXC01000242.1 GCA_004356825.1 Caldithrix sp. | reverse complement strand
TTCTCTGCGTTCCTTCGGCACGCTCAGGACAGGCTTAGTGCCTCTGTGGTAAAATTTTTATGAATAATGCAGGCTAGCATATCATTTACGAGGGGAAAGTACAATGTCTATAAATCTCAACTCTGCAACGCTTAAATCCAAGAGTTTCTTTTCTAAGTTATGGATAACTGATGAAGGTCTAATTAAAATGAATTATTTTTCGTCAACGAGGAATCAGTCTGGAAATGTTAAGAGATCCAATCCCCTAAAACGCTTATATTACCAATATATTGTACCGCACGTCTTTCTTGGGATCCTGATTTTTGTTCTACTTTTTATTCCCCGAAAGTTACTTGCACATAAACATTTTTTTAAGGCTTTGCAAGAGATCATTAAAAGATGCTTTGATCTGATTGGCTCACTGACTGCTTTAATACTGACTTCGCTCGTGTTTATCATTTTGCCGGTTCTGATCAAATTGGATTCAAAGGGTAGCATTTTGTATCAGCAATTCAGGATTGGCAAGAATTGCAGAAAGCGGGAACGACGGGCGGTTTCGATATCTGTAGAAGTTGAAAGAAGAAAGATGAGTAGAAGAAAAGCAGATTGTCTGGGGAAACCGTTCAAGGTATACAAGTTTAGAAGTATGAAACAAAACGCCGAAAAAACGACCGGCCCGGTCTGGGAGATTGATAACGATCCCAGGGTTACAAAGCTTGGAAAGTTCATGCGACCTTATCATTTAGATGAATTCCCGCAGTTTATCAATATTCTGAAGGGAGATATGAGTTTGGTGGGACCCAGACCTGAAAGGCCGGAATTTACTAGTCAACTAGAGACAACAATACCGCAGTATAAGCGAAGATTTGATGCTAAACCCGGGCTAACCG
Source organism: Caldithrix sp. (assembly GCA_004356825.1). GTDB lineage: Bacteria > Zhuqueibacterota > Zhuqueibacteria > Oceanimicrobiales > Oceanimicrobiaceae > Oceanimicrobium. The sequence continues at coordinate 7,610 of SMXC01000242.1, read as the reverse complement.
GCCCGGCACAGATTAGTTGTGGGTATGATCGTTCTATTGAAGGCGTAAATGAGAAACTTAAATATGATCTACAGTATATTGAGAGCAACGGCATAAAAAAGGATTGCAAAATCATATGGGACACCGTAAAAAAGATCGTTTCAACTCATGATAATAGCAGTTAAACCAATTTTACGGTTTTATAAGTTCGATTCGGCTCTCTAATTATAATTAATCAAGGATTGCAAGAGCAAATTCGGTCATTATGTGGGGACAATAATGCTGATGTTAACGTGGATATTTATTAATGAAGTTCAAATTGCTGACGATGTTATTGCCAATTTTAATATTCTGCAGTTCAGCGAGCTTTTCACAATTATATGCACAAAATGACAGGAATAGCAATAATTCTAAGAAGTTGGTCGTAGACTCCCAGCCACAGGGCGCCTATATAGAAATTGTCGGCAAGTATAGTTTTATCGGCAGAACACCGTTTGTCATACCCTATTCATTCTTTGGAAAATACAAAATTAAAGCACGAAAAGAAGGTTACGAAGGATTTAGTGGTGATGTTAATTTGGCTAAACGAGGGGCTAATCGTATAACGATTTATCTCAAAAAGAAGACATCGTTCAAATCGATGCTGAGGTCTACCGTCATACCCGGGTGGGGACAGTTTTATGGTCAAAATGCTCTAAAGGGTGTTCTACTGAGTTCTGGTCAGGTTGCTTTGGGTATAGTTACTTTGTTTGCGGTCGATAATTACAATGATAAAAAAAGAGAGTTTGAGCAAGCATACGATAGATTTAAAAAGGTAGAAATGAATTTTGAAGAGGCTAAAATTGCTCATTTAATTGCAAAGAAGGAACAGAGGGAAACCCAAGATGCGCAAGACTACAAAAGTGCCATGATTTACACAACGATCGGATTTTGGATTTATAATATTTTTGATTCATTGCTTTTTTTCTCTAAAGGAAAATCACCTAAAAATAAATTTGGTAGAGCAGGTCAGTATCTGTCAACTAATTTTTCAGACAATAAGATTATGTTCCATATGGAGTTAGGATTTTAGAAATGAACTTGCGCGCCACGTTATATGGTCTTCTTTTATTCACTTTTCTGGTGAATATTTATTGCAGCGATGATATCGGGCTTACTGAGTTCGATCAAAGCGTTTATCCCAGTCAACCCTCATCATTGACGGTCTCGCCTGGAGACGGTGTTGCGGTTTTGAAATGGTCACATCCGCAAGCGGCAGAAATCGACATTTTCAATATTTATAGGCAATCTTCTACAGATACGACGTTCATGAAAATTGATTCAACCGAGGCTTTGACCTATACAGACGTAAATGTCAATAACGGCAATCTTTATACTTATGGCGTCGTCGCCGTCAAGAATGGCTTTGAAAGCGCGAGAACCATTTCCAGGCCTGTTTCACCAGCCATCTTTAGTGTTTTTATAAATTCAGGTAACGAATTTACGAATAGCCGCCTGGTCGAGTTAACGCTGATAGCCCCACAGGAAACAACCTTCATGCAAATCAGTAATGAACCCTCATTTACAGGTGTGCAATGGGAGCCTTTTTTTTCCCAGAAACGCTGGACCCTGGCTGTAAATGATGGCGAAAAGACTGTTTCAGCTAAATTCAGAGATGCGGATGACAACAAATCATTCGAACCGGCGACAGACACTATTATTCTAGACACCAAAGCCGTCATAATCGAAGTTACTGAAAATAGTGGAGGACAACCTAAATCTACAGGTGAAATAATACACTTTACTTTAAATGCCGGGGAGACTGATGGTACCGCTTTTGTAGATATTGGCAATTCACAAAGGAATATCCCGCTTTTTGATAACGGTACAAGTGGTGATGATGTGGAAGATGATGGAATTTACAAACGAGATTTTCAGATTCCTTCAAATCTTGAGGTAACCAATGTCAAAATTATCGGAAGATTTACAGATAGAGTAGGCAACGTTGCTCAATCTCGACAGGCGGAAGGATTCGTCACAATTCAGAATCCGCCGAAGTCCGTGACGCTTTTAACGCCGGAAACTATCGAGGGTTCGAGCACTTCTTTGCGCTTATCCTGGACGCAGAATAATGACCCGGATTTCGCAAGTTATAAATTATACAGATCATTGACTCCCGGCGTAACGAAGAATTCAACTTTAGTCTCTGTTATCGAAGCCCAATCTTCTCTCAGTCTGACTGATAGCGGTTTGGATGAGAGCACGACTTATTATTATGTTTTGTATGTTTTTGACACGAGCGGACTCGATACTGCGAGCGAGGAAGTTAGCGGCACAACGTTAGCAAATGAGCCACCGAAGTCCGTGACGCTTTTAACGCCGGAAACTATCGAGGGTTCGAGCACTTCATTGCGCATATCCTGGACGCAGAATAGTGACCCAGATTTTGCCAGTTTTAAATTATACAGGTCGTTGACTCCGGGTGTAACGAAGAATTCAACATTAGTCTCTGTTATCGGAGTCCAATCTTCTCTCAGTCTGACTGATAGCGGCTTGGATGAGAACACGACTTATTATTATGTTTTGTATGTTTTTGACACGAGCGGACTCGATACTGCGAGCGAGGAAGTTAGCGGCACAACGTTAGCAAATGAGCCACCGAAGTCCGTGACGCTTGCACAACCTGTACAAATTGATTCAACCCTACGCTTGTCCTGGTCTCGAAATTCGGAAAATGATTTTGATTCTTATAGAGTTTATCGATCGCAATCTACTCCCGTGGATACTTTGCAAGCACCTATCATAATCATTAATAGCTCGCCCGATACATCTTATGACGATTCTGACATTCAGCAAAGTACAGATTATTACTATCGCGTCTTAGTGTTCGACAAAGGTGGTCTGTCCACAGGCAGTAACGAAGTTATGGGAAGAATTAATTAATATCACACTTTTAAGAAAGACGAACATTTATGAAGGTTTCGAAGCAATTTAACAATTATTTTCTAGCATGGAAAGACTGTGCAGCATCATTGAAACAGGGTCAAATCTTCTTGCTTTTTATAGCATATGCAGCGCTGCAAATTTCGTTCGTTTTCATCTTGATGTTTTTTGCTTTCCCACCATTTTCATCGTTTCTGGTACCGCTCGTTCAGAGGTTTTTTGGCGAACCTGCTTTGCATTACCCGAATAATTTCCTGATTCTTCCTTCGTTATTTTTCTGGGTAAACCTATTACTCAGTGGCGTGCTAGGTGTGATTTTGGTAGGTGCAACGACGAATCTGTTTACTATGAGTTATCACAATAAGCCTGTTAAGCTGGGTAAAGGGTTGGGCCGGACAATGCCGCATTATCTAATTTTATTTGTGATCTGGGTTGTTGAAACAGGCGCGTTGCTCGCAGTATTTTTTGGTGTTCCGGCACTATTGAACAAAATTTATTTTTTCACCGGAGCCGGGAATTTGCCCCTGCAACTTACCACCTCGTTTATTGCAATCATTGTTGGCTCATTTTTCGTATATACTACGGCATTAATTGTTCTGGAAAATGCCGGTCCTGGCAGAGCCGTTGTAAAGAGTTTATCAATGTTTAAGAATTATCCATTAATAAGTATTCTATTGATCGGCATTCCGAATTTGATTCGAATGCCGGTCGATCTTTTATCCGGCAAGACGCAATTTTTAGTCTCGCAATTTTCTCCGGAAATAGTGGCAGCGGTTTTAATTTTAAGTATTTTAATCTCAGTGTTCGCCAACTATTTTCTCGTGGGAACGGTCACAAGATATTTTCTTTCAGTTAGAGAAAGAAGTTAACGATCTAAAATTACGAGTATAAAAGAATGAAAAATGTCATGAGATATGCTTTTGTCCACATTTTTGTTTCGGTATTTGTTTTTTTTGCTATTGGCTGTTCTTCCCAGAGCTTGACAAAAAGCCAATACCAGGCAGAGAAAATGTTGTTCAAAGCGGGGAAATTATACCAGAGGGTGATGATCAACCCGCGAATTGCCGCACCATCCGATTATGAAGCTGCCATCGCTGCCTACGAACAAATTTTGTCAAAGTTTGCCGAGGTGAGTTATTCTGAGACCATTGAAAATATAAAAAAGCAAAGTTACTTAGCCATTGCCGAACTCTGGTTGCTTCAAGGTGAGATTCACGCCGCCATCGCGGTCTATGAAAGGTTTTTAACTAGATATCCGGATGATAAAACATATGGCTCAATTGTCCATTTTGCTAATGCCAGGAGCAATGAGAGAATTTTTAATCTTAATAAAGCGATTTTTGAATATCAAACGCTGCTAAACAACTATGGGGAGATAGATGATCCATTAAAACCCAATCAGAATCTTTTGAATTTACCTCTGAAAGTCGCGCGATTAAAGCGCACCAATGAGCCTCGGATAAGTAATAGAGCGTTGTATGAAGATGCGCTTAGTTATTATAACTCCGTGATCGCAAAATGGCCTAAATCACCAGCTGCCTTTATTGCCTCGTATTACACCGCCTCGATTTATGCCGACCAGCAGCAATGGCGCCCGATGCTCAATACACTGAATCAACTCGCTAAAGACTATCCGGATAGGGAAGAGATTCCCGGCATCTTATTATCCATGGGTAATACTTATATGGATGGCTTAAATGACCTCAGTACTGCGAATAGAATTTTTGATGGATTGCTAAGAAAATATCGGGAGGATAAAATTAAAGGGTATGTTCATTTTGCAAAAGCCCGGCTTTTAGTTAAGAAACGCAATTACAAACAGTCAAGAGAGCTGCTGACCCGGATCATCGAAAAGTATCCGAATGAAACAAATTTATGCGCGGCTGCACAACTAACCCTGGCGTCGACCTATGAAACGGAAGGTACCTGGGAGAGAGCGCTTGTGGAATATCGCTGGGTGCAGGAAAATCATCCTTTAACTATTCAAGGGCTTTATGTTCCTGTTTATATTGCTGATTACTATCGTCGAAAGGGCAAAGCAAATTTAGCGGAAACAGCCTTTAAAGAAGCCATTGCGCATTACCAGCGTCTTATCAAAAAACATCCGAAAACAGTTCTGGCGGCTACTGCCCAGGAGTTCATCATTCATTGCTTGTCTGTCCAGGAAAAATGGCCAGAGGCTGCTGAAGCGGCAACATCGTTGCGAACAGTTCATCCCGGCTCGAGAACAGCCATTAGCTCGTATCTTTTTTTAGGACAAATCTATGAAAAATCAAATGACTTCAAAAAAGCCATTGCCGTTTATGAAAACTTTTCGCAAGAATTTCCGGATCATCCCATCGTCGAAAAGATACAGCACCGGATAGAGAGTATTCAAAAACGAATATAATGAATTATCTGGCATTAATTATTCCAATCTTAGCTGCATCAACCTGCGCTATCCTGGCGGTGGTTTTAATATTTAAACGGCAAAAGTCGTTGCTGCAAAAGATCACCCTTTTTTGTACACTTTGCATTGTTTTGCTGCAAATGGGTACCGTTATTCTTGCGACAAATATCTTTCAACAGAGCAAAATGCTCGGCGGAAATTTTGTCATTTATTCTCTGGTTGTTTTGACGCCCTTGTGTACCACCCTGGCGTTGCTTTGGGGAAAATCCAACGGCAAAGAGAGTCTCGGGAAATATAGACCGGCCTTAATTTCCCAGTGGATTATAAGCTGTGCATTTCTGCTGCTGAATCTAATCCGGCCATTCTTGTTTATTAATGACCGTGCGGCGATCTCTGTCATGACCTTCAGCACAGCAGGGCAGTTTTTCTTGATTTATTTAATCCTTTCAAGCGTGCTCATCCTGGCAATCTTCGAGCAAAAACTGAGAGTATTACGAGGTGTTAAACAGTCGCGGATTCCCACTATCATTTTTATGGGAATATTCGCTCTGTTCATTGTAGTTGCCAGCCAGGGATTGCTGGTCAAAACGCTTAACCCGGGTCTGTTGGTATTGATTTCGCTTTGCATATTTTTGGGCTGTATCACGCCTCGACTCTCTCGGTTCAAGAATTTTATCACGTTCGACAACGAGAGGGAAACGGTATACTCCTCTGTTGTGATTTTATGGGTTGGTGCCTACCTTATTGTTATTGGTATCCTGGGAAAGTTAATTTCTATGATTGGCCAGGATGTGCAAGTTTTCTTTTCTGTAGTCGCCGTCAGTGCTGCCGTTTTTCTGTTCTTCATAATAATGGCTTCTTTTTCCTGGAAAAGGGGGATTAGAAAGCTTGTCGACAGGACATTTTTTAGGGGAAGTTATGATTACCGTAACATATGGAGCCGGTTTAGTGCTGAAATTTCGTTTAATCTCGACGTTGATAGCTTGAATCAAGCCTTCTTGAACACGACAACCGATTTTCTTGGAGTGGAAAAGGGGGCAATTTTACTCGTACAAGAGGGTTCTACAAATTTTACTGTGAGTAAAAAAAAAATTTAAGGGCTATTGATGCGAGAAACCTCAATTTCCAGCGAGAGTTCATTGAGTGGTTGTGGAGATTTGGGGAACCAATTAGGTTATCCGGAACTTCCACTAAAAGAGTTTTACCCGAACCTTTTAGAGAGATCGAAGAACAATTTGCTAGATTGCAGGCCTCGGTCTGTGTTCCTTTGATTACAAAATCAGGTCTTGTTGGCATAATGGTTTTAGGAGAAAAGAAAGGCAAAGATTACACTGACGAGGATTTCGAATTGTTGGAAACGTTGGCAAATCACTCTGCGATGGCGATTCAAAATCTAAAGTTGCAAGAAAACCTGAGAGAATCTAAAGAATTAGAGTCTTTTCACAAATTTTCCTCGTTTGTGGTTCATGATTTGAGAAATACTGTTTCGATTCTTTCCATGCTATCGGAAAATGCGCGGGAAAATATGGATAATCCTGATTTCCGCAAAGATTTAATCAAGACACTTTCGGGCTCCGTGAACAACATGCAAGGTTTGCTTTCAAGGATTTCGATGCAATCCAATCACAGCCGGGTTTTGTTAGAAGAGATAGATCTCTGCGCGTTGATTAGGAAATCGTTGAAGGATCTGAACTTAAACTCACAGTTTAAAATAAAGTTCGAATTTAAAAAAATTCCCAAATTGTTGTCGGATCTGTCTCAGCTCAAGAAAGTAATCGTTAATCTGGCCCTCAATGCCAAAGACGCGATGCCAAATGGTGGACAGATCTTGCTCAAAGCTTCAAAGGGCAAGGCGAGTGCACTGCCAGCCAACATTCGGTCGGATTGGTTGCCGCATGCATTTATTGAAATTTCGATTGCAGATAACGGCTGTGGGATGACGGAGGATTTTATCAATAACAGCCTTTTCAGACCGTTTCGGACCACTAAAGATAACGGCTTGGGGATTGGACTCTATCATTGCAAGGAGATCCTCGAGACGCTGGGCGGGCGGATTTGGGTTCAGAGTACCGTTGGGTCAGGATCGACTTTTTATGTCGGGCTTCCCGTCAAAGGGGATTTAAGCCGGAGTGAATTTTCCTCGCCCGCTAATCTGAAATGGAATGCGTTGCTGACAAATTAATTAGAGATTCAGAGAGTTATAACAAATAGATTGATGGATAAAAACAAGAAAAAAATTTTGATCATTGATGATGAGGAAGGGATTCGGGATCAGTTTAAATGGAGCCTAAAACAAGATTACGAAGTACTTGTGGCAGGC
>SMXC01000241.1 GCA_004356825.1 Caldithrix sp. | reverse complement strand
CGCGAGCGCTGGTGACACCGGACATCAGCAGTTGTTTGGCAGAGGCTGGCATGATCACCGCTTCAAAGAGCGGCGTGTACTTTTCGTCCCAGTGCGTATAATCTGTGTGACCGTTGATCATTAAGTGCACATGCATGTCCCACAATCCGGGTAACACGCTCATGCCTTCGGTTGAGATAATCTTTGCGCCTTGCGGAATTTCCAAAAAGCCAACCTGTCCGACGGCTTTAATACGCTCTCCCTCTACAATGATGACGCTATTACGAATCGGTGTGCTGCCAAAGCCGTCAATCAAAGTTCCACCGATCAAAGCTGTGACAGTTTTTGCGTTTTGTCCGTTGACGGAAGAAAAAAAAGACAGGTGCAAAAGGATAACCAGACACAGCCAGCTGGGTTTTGATTTTGTCATTTTCCTCCTCCGTTCAACTCCGATCCTTGAGCAAACCCGCGCCTCTATAAAGCAAATAAATAGCCCCCATCTGGATAACATGATACAAGTCGTTATGATTAAAGTGCTGGTGAAGGGTAAAGCCGCTCATCTGCACCCCGGCTGCCGCAAAAGAAATCACCACCCCGGAAATCAGCCAGGGGGCACTTTTGTGTTTCCACTTCGAGTATGTGTAGAGCTGCAGGAGAACGACACCGAACATAGCCGGCGCGTAGTCAAATATGACGTATTTAAACTCATCGTGTGAAACCATCCAGCCGGCATAGACCAGGAACTTCAAAAGAATCAGGCCCAACAACAATTTTCTTAGGGGATTTGCTACCGTCGCAAACAGAGTTCCCGACAGCATGAAAAAGCTGGCCAGCCCGATCGAATAAACCGTCGTTTTCCAGATTGCGGCCTTTGCGAAATCGCTAAAATGCAAAGCGAAACCGTGGGAAGTGCCGCCAAGAAATGCCGCAATTGCAGTTGCAGTCAAAGCAGCGCTCCACAAACGAATCGAATTCTCAGCCTGCCCTCCGTTTCGTTTGAAAAGCCGCAAGGCTAGGACGATCGTAAAAAGTCCAAGCAGATAATCGGTGATCATGGTTGTGGGTTCGGTGATTTGCATATCTTCTTTTTAGGAATTGACCGGGTAGGAATTTAGGGAGTTTTCGGTTAAATAGCAAGAGGTTGAGTTGATCTAAAATTCATCTGGCTTTCCTTTTTGCTGGCGGACGGGCTTTTGTTGATTAAATGCCTTTTTGTGGAATAATTTTAACGAAATTTCATATTCTATTATTACCCAACAGAGGTATAAATTAGACTTTCCTTTTTGCAGTTGAGGAGGTTTTGATTGCCGCGAATTATCTTTTACCACACAATTTGTTGTCTGACTTTTCTCACCGCCTGCAGCTCCAAAATTGTTCTTCCTAAGTACTATATAAACCCACCCGAACAATTCGATATTGCTCTATCGAAACCAATCAAGATTGATTCGGTCGATCTGGTTTTGTTAGATTGGGCTATTTTTGAAGAGACCAACCGTCATCGGCAGCGTCTGGGTGTGAAGAAGCTTAGATTTAATCGAATGCTTCAGAAAGCCGCTGAGCTGCATACCGAAGAAATGGTTGAATTAAACTATTTCTCCCATACTTCCCCGGTTTTAGAAAACGGGACTCCAATGCAGCGAATTAGACGATTTGGAATAAGGAACGGGATTGCGGGCGAGAATATCGCCATCCACCCGTTGATGAAAACACAGGAAGGTGTGTTTAATAAGAGAGTTGCATCAGTGCAAACAACTACCAGATATGCCTGGAGGAATGAGGGTGTAGAATACACCTATGAGGAATTTGCTGTTGATTTGGTCAACCGCTGGTTAAATAGTCCGCCCCACCGATTTAACATATTGAACCGCCAGTTTAGATTCCTTGGAATTAGTAATACCCTCACCCGCTATAATGCAAGGGCAGTTTTTTATGTGACGCAAAACTTTTCTTCTCATGATTATTAAAATTAATCGATACTTATTTTTTTATTTGAATCCGGCCCGAGCGATCAAAAGGTAAATGTACTGCGCCCAATAGTGGTAAGGAAGAATCCAGATTCACTACCCCTTTAAAGCGGTATTCTAATGGTTGATCATTGTTGAGAAGCTGAACCACCGAGCGGCCGATTTGAAAAAAATTGAGTGAAATGGGAAACTTGAGGAGACTTTCATCTTTCGCAGAAATCCGCAAATTGTCTGGTGAATTTCCGCTCAACCACTGCGCGCCATTTATTTCGAAGTCGTAGGTCATCTCTTTAATAATAAAATCAAATGCGTTGGGATTCATGAGCTTCACATTCAAACTCAAGTCGGCTCCGGTCAGGCTTAATTGCTTCAATTTGAGAGATGCCACGCTGATTTTTGGCGGCTTAAGCAGCGGCAGAGTTCCCCTCTTCCGGATCGGAATTCGTTTTGGCACGCCCGGGATTTGGATGTTGAATGACAAACCGACGTTTATTTCATAAGTCGTGCTGTCCTGATTCTTCAGGCCCTGAAAAGTGTTATAAATATCAACAAAATTCAGTGAAAGCGGAATTTGTACAATGTCTGTACTTCTCGCTTTGATTTCCAAACCATGCTCCTGTTTTCCTTTGAGAAATGAACTGTCGTTGAGCAGGAAGTCATAGTCTAACTCAGATAAATGGATGCCCGCCGGATTCGGATTGGTGACTTCCAAATCGAAGAGTAAGTCCAAAGAATCAAAAGAAAGCCCGCTTATTTTTGCGCCCGAAAATGCAACTTTCGGTAGTTGAATGTTTTTCTTGATGAACTCTTCAACTGAGGCACAGCCAATAATACAAATTCCAAATAACACTAAACAAAGTAAGAAAGTCCCTTTTTTCATTTCTCTGTTCCTCGGTAGTTGTACCTCAATTGTCTTCAATTGAAATTTTAGATGACTGACCAACTCACCCGGTAATATATCCCCGAAGCGTTTTGCTAACAATCGCAAGCGGGACGATCGCGTTGCGCAGCCATTTAATTCAAATTAGATTCCAATCTTTGCAGCGCAACCTGTGCGGGCAGATAATCCTTTTGGATGGTCAGGGCTTTTTTATATTCTTCCATTGCTCGCGGCCAAAGCCCTTTAAGCTCATGAATTTTTCCCAGATTACAATAAGCGAATTCTGGATTTTCATAGCGCCTGGCCTTTGTTGCTTTTTCTAACCAGGGGATTGCTGCATCGATTTTTCCCATTTGCAAATAGTAAGCGCCGATGTCATTGTAGGGGTTGCCAAAATCCGGATCGGCGGCAATGGCTTTGTGACATTCAGTGATGGCTGCGTCTAATTTTCCCATAAAGCTGTAGGTCCAGCCAAGAAAGGTGTACCCTTCGGCAGTTTGTTCGATCTCTATTGATTTTTTATAATAAAAGACAGCTTTCTCCAACTCACCCTTCATCTGAAATTCATAAGCCGATTTGAAATGCTTTAATGCATCAGGACCAATTTTAAAGTTGGGGAACATAGCGCTTCCGCAGAGTTAGGATGATTTTTTATCAAAATCGGACAGTAGTTTTTCGGCTTGCGAAATGGCCGGTTGTGTTAAAGCAGCAAAGGCATCTTCAACATAGCGGGTTCTCCGCATGCCTAGCAAAACACAATTAATTCCGGGCACTGAAGTCAAAACCTGCAAGTTTTTTTGCGACAGAGTTTCCGTAGTTTTTAGGTCAGGCGCGAGTTTATCCAACTCGCCGGAAATTTCCTTTGAGCGTTCTTGCGCTTGATTTTCATATTGCTTGGTAATGGTGTCGAGGAAATCGCCTAAATCTCGGACGTACGATTCAGACCACTGTTTCCATTTACTATTATCAAGCCATTTTTCATTGAGAAAATGCAGGTACGAAAAAATTTGCGGTACGACGTTATTCTGTTTGACCTGGTCCCAATGCTGCCAGTTTTGGAAAGCATTGAGCGCATTGCTTAGCTGCTCCGAAACCGAAAACACGCGTTCGAAATTTTCTTTCGGGAGCTCATCGGGGATCTTGGCTAGAAACTCTTTTTTAAAACGTTTTTCCAGTTCACTTATGGACTTTTTCCTTTCACCAAATTCTCTTTCGATTATTTCAGTTTTTGTTTCACGGAAACTCGCCAACCGCAGCATCCCGCCGTCGTGCATGGCATTCAACGGCCGGTTGACCAGCGTTGCGATTTTGTTTTCCTGGGCGATCTGCAAAAGTGTTTTAGAGCCACCCGCTTGGTTTTTTTCCAGGCAAGCGCCGGTCTCGAAGAGGTTAAACGGAAACTGAATGACCTGAAAGGTGTTGTCTGCCGCGACATCATTGGCAAGTTCAATGGTCTTTTCCAGGGAAGTAAATTCGAAATCTGCAGCCGGGAGTGGAAAGGTATTGGATGAAATTCCGTAAGCCTTTATTTTCCCCTCGGCTACTTTTTCTTCCATCCATTCGAAAGCCACCTTGACACGGCGATAGTACTCTGCTTGGGCAGTTTGCTGATCGGTATTATTTTTCCTGGCATGAGAAAGAAAATATTCCGGGTTGTGCAGCAGGTAAGCATCTAAATGGGTCAACTGAAGTCTGTCGAGGGAGCGGCTTAACTGGTCTTGCAGGAATTGCGGGTGGATGCAGTGCCAGCACCCTTCCATATATTTAACCATCTCAGGGAAAGGCCGGCCGTTCGCTTCATTTTTCTGCGCAAGCTGCATGTTTTGCCCCTGGACATAACCCACTTTCGAAACCACCACAACCTCGTCACGGCTGAGCTCTTGCCGATCAAACATTTCCTGCAGCAAATTGCCGATGAGCATTTCGCTGCCGCCGTCGGTGTAATTGCTGGAAGTGTCGATCAGATTGAAACCATTGAGCAAAGCGTAGCGCAGCGCTTTAGCGTTTTCAATCGAATCCCGATGGATGCGATAACCGCCAAAACCGATGCTGCTGACTGCAATTCCGGTTTTGCCAAACGTGCGGATAGAGTTGGCCGGAATATTTTTATGTGCAAGTCGCTTGAAATAATTTTCAGTTGCTTCTGAGGTGGCCATAGTTATTAATTTATGGTCACGGATTTACACCGATAAAACACGGATGTCACCTCGTTTCTTCAAGCCCCATCATCCAAAAACAATCCATTTATCCGTGTTCAATTCGTGTAAATGCGTGGCTAAGGTTTTCCATTAATTATGGGAAGTAATGAAAGATAGAATTTGGCAGGCATTAAAGCAAGAACAAAAAATGGCAGCGCCGCCGTTGCCGGGACTCTGCCATTGAAAGGAAATAGCCGCCACTTCCTGTGGCGTCATTGGAGGAGAAAAAGGTGGACAATGTTAAGTTAGATGATCGCTTTATCCATTAACAGGATAATAAGAAAATAAGCGAACGAAATTAAAAAAGCGGTTACGAGAAAGTTACTTTGTTTTTTTGATGAGGCCTGCATTGGGGGATCCTTCCTTGAATTTATTTTCGCCGTTTACTATTTACTCAATTACTTTACAAAGACGGTGCCAAAACAAGCTTTCTTTACAAAAGAACTAACTCAGGCTCATTGGTTGAGAGAGAGAATTGTAAGTAGGTAAAAAAGTGTGCATGTTGCGTAAGATTTACCGGTCGAATTTCAAAATTGAATTACAATTTTGTAGAGACCCGTAAATCTTTTTTTGAGTGGTAGGAATTGCCATGCTTACCCGGCATGAGCAATATCAGAAATCAATATCTACACCTGCAGTTAATCTTAGGGGGTCTTGTGGTGTCAAAGGGAAAAATGAGCCGCCCTCAATCGAGATGTTATAATATCTTTTATCAGTCAAATTTTCTATTCGTACAAATAAAGCGGCCTTCATTTTATCGACACTAAAAATATTGTCATATCTGGCAAATAGGTTAACCACTGTATAGGCATTATTGCTCATGTAATCACCGGTGCCGTTCTTTAGAATCGGATGATAACTCCTTGAACGGCTGATGAGACGAGGAGAGACACTGAGGTTCTTGTAAGTCAGCTCAAATCCCGCCTTAACAGTATGTTTGGCGTTAAATGGTATGCTGTCCCTGAGGAGATTTCCGGAATCATCCTCAATTTTGCCATCGGAATAAGAATAAGCCGCGTAAGAATTCATTGTCACCTTGCCGATTTTTAGCAAAGCATCTATCTTAACTGTCCCACCTAAACAGGTAGACAGGCCGCTGTTTACAGGTGTTTCAGCAAAACCAACCGGAATGCCTTTAAATTCTTGATTTGGCAATCCCTGAACAACAATTAAGTCCGAAATTTTGGTATAATAGCCATTACCCGAGAGTACAATATTATCCGTGAGATAATGGGAGACGCTAAGCTCATAGGATTTCAGTTTTTCGGGTTTTAAATCCGGGTTTGGCAGATGCCAGAAAGGTCCAAACAATCCGGTGATCTCACTTTCGTTTTCGGTGAAATCCTCATTTTCATTTACTGTAATGAAAGCGCCGTAATGCTGATAGGCTTTGTAAGGAGACGGAGCTAAAAAGGCCTCGCCATAAAGCCATTTCATGATCGTTTTTTCGAAGGGTGATAAAACTAAACCTACCCGCGGGTTAAACGACGAACCATATCGTGTGTTGTGATCAAAACGGCCGCCAACAGTGACTTCTAAGGCCTTGATTACTTTCCCCTGATATTGCAGATAGGAGCCGATATTTTTGTACTCAAGGTAAAAAAAGTCTTGCAAGATTTTCAAATCAGTGCTGTCTCTGTCATAGAAGTTCGTACCGATATAGTAGATGTCCTGAACATCAGCAGCTTGATTGACATCAAACTCAAATGGCAGATCGCCTGATTTTGGCAGCGCGGAAATGTCTTCATAAGAAAATCCCGCTATGAGAAAGTGATTTTCTGAAAAATTGTAATTAAATTGCTCTTCGAGTTTGGTGGATTTACTTGTTGCATATTTAAATGCATCGCGATATCCGGAAAATGTATTGACGAACTTGCTTTTCGGATTCAACTCATAACTACCGTAGGACAAAGACGACTGCAACCCCCATTTGTTCTCGGGGTTTACGAAAGTGTGTTTCGCGTGCATGGACTGCAAAGTGATTTTATAAGTAGCATCCTCGGTGTAAATGTTGAAGTCGGGCAACCCCCCCACGGAAGTGTTATGAGATTCGAAATTCCGGCTGTATGAAAATTGAAAACCGCTGAAGTCCAACCCCGCATTGATAAAATAGGCATTTGTTGGCGTAGCATATTCCTTGATCCCGACAGGGAAAATAACGTCCGGTGAAAAAGGCGCCAGGCGTACCATTCCCTGGGTTTTATATTGATTATGATACCAGGAAAAATCTTCTTTATAGTAATTTGGCAGCATTGGTTCATCAGTGCGGTAGATATTGCCGCTAACAACAAAAGACGCTTCTGGGCTAATCTTTTTGCCAAATACAAATGAATTGTTCGTCGTATTGAATTGACCGTAGGAGGCCGCTATATTTCCTCCATCAACTTCATCTCCTGTTCTGGTAATAATGTTGACAATACCGCTAAAAGCGTCCACACCGTAAAGAGCGGAGGCCGGCCCCAGGATAACCTCCACCTGTTTAGCATTTACTAAAGCATAGTTTGCTCCAACGACGTGTGGTGTGCCTGTAGTAGAATTTATACGCACGCCATCCAACAGAATGACAAATTTTTCGTTTCCTGAAATTCCTCTAAATGTGAAGTAATTGCTGAATTCAGACGTGGACTTTTTTTGAATTTCAATTTCAGGGATGTCTTCTAATAAATCTTGTAAATTTCTATAACCGCGATTTTTTATGTTGTTTTCTGTGACCACGTAAATCATCGCAGGTGCGTCGGAAGATTTCTGCTCTTTTTTAGAAACGGTAATAACATCGATGTTAAGAATATCCGCAAGCGATAAGCCTTGTAAGGCATCGTTGGATTCTTGAGCAAGCAGAAGACTTGGAATGATAGAAGCATATAAAACGAGGTATCTGATTGAGTAAAAGATACCATTTTTTTTTCTTTCAGAGCGCACAACAGATTCAATCATTTTCTTAGACTCCATTATCTTTATTAAATCTAAATCGGCATGAAATTATTCACGCTTAAGGGTGTAGATTTTTTAACTAAGTTTTTTCTGATTTCCTCAAACAAGGCTTTCTTGTCGATCGGTTTTGAAGCATAGCCATCCATTCCGGCTTCCTCACATTTTTCTCTGTCCCCCGTCATTGCATTTGCTGTTAGTGCAATTATCGGGATATGCTGCCAAGTGTTTTTTTCATTTTCGCGGATCTTCTTTGTCGCTTCAATGCCGTCCATTTCTGGCATTTGCATATCCATAAGAACAAGGTCATATGAGTTTTGATTTACCATTTCTACGGCTTTGAGTCCATCTCCAGCTATTTCGACTTCAAAACCATTTTTCTCTAAAAGACGCTTGATGACCTTTTGATTAATAATGTTGTCCTCTGCGACGAGAATTTTAAGTTCAGGTAATTCAACCAATGCCTCAGGAGGAATAACTTTTATAACCGGACTATCCAAATGCTGGTCAACTTTTTCAAGTTTTGTCGTAAACCAGAAAGTCGAGCCTTTACCTTCCTGACTCTGCATACCAATTTCACCGCCCATTAGCTCAGCCAGTTGTTTAGAAATAGCTAAGCCAAGACCCGTGCCTCCGTATTTCCTGGATGTTGAACTATCGGCTTGCGAAAAACTCTCGAAGAGCAGGTGTTGTTTATTTTCCGGAATGCCGATACCGGTGTCTTGCACACTGAATTTAACAGTAATTCGTGTCTCCGATTCTTCTTTGAGTTTTAACGAAACGTTGATTTCACCTTCGTGAGTGAATTTTACCGCATTACCGCCGAAATTAAGAAGGATCTGCCGAATCCGTGTTGAGTCGCCGATGAGAACTTCTGTAATCCTCGAATCCAGATGAATGTTTAGTCTAAGATTTTTTTCACGGACTTTAGAAGAAAGAATGTTTTCAACTTCTTCAAGTATCTCAGAAAGTTTAAATAGTGTGTGTTCGATATTCAGTTTCCCGGCCTCAATTTTAGAAAAGTCGAGAATTTCATTTATTACCTTCAGCAGCGAGGCGGCACTCGTTTTAACACTTTGAGCTAACTCAAGTTGTTCAATGTCTAAGTTCGTTTCCAATAGCAAGTCGTTCATTCCCATGACACCGTTCATAGGTGTTCGAATTTCGTGACTCATATTTGCTAAAAATTCGCTTTTGGCTTTGTTAGCGGCATCTGCTATTTCTTTTGCGGAAATCAAACTTTTATTCACAAGACGCAACTCTGCTGCTTGCTTATCTAATTCTTCCTTTTTTTGCTGCAATTCTTTTGTTCGGTCTGCGACCTGCAACTCTAATTCATCGGTGTGTCGCTCTATTTTTAAACGCATTGTTTCAAATGTACGGGCAAGGAGACTGATTTCATCGTTTGCGGTAAAGGCTATTATTGAGGAATAATTTCCGTCGGACATTGAGTTAGCCGCTTTAGTCAACTCGTCGAGAGGGGTTGTGATACTTTTCGCCTGTTTTTGCGCTGCTCTGATACCCAACCAAAGTATGATGGCTCCTATAAGAACCAACAGCATGATGAAAGTGCATAGGTCGATGAACTTGGCCCGGGTAGCGTTTTTCAGTGCAACTTCCATTGATTTCGTGGAGATGCCATATCGAATGGTGCCCAGCCTATCTTCCTCGCTGATAATCGGGGCCGCAAATTCAAGAATGTCTACACTATCAGTTTGAATGGTTTTGAAACTTGTTTCATTAACCAGCGAGGCCCAAATGGCAGTAGAATCTTCTAAAGTCTCAATAATGAGGGTGGGGTCAACACTACCAGCATCCATAATAACCCATGGCCGACGAGCATTGTCCATATAGATGCCGTAGGCGACATCATCGTCCTCGCGCACCGTTGCAGTGACCAGCTCCTGAATTGCCAAAAACGCATTGTCTTCAGCAAGTCCACGCATCGCTTGACTGTTGTTTGTAACAAGGATCAGGCCTTTACCAATAAGATTCTGGCGGTGCGCTTTTCTCAAGTGGGTAAATGATCTCTGAGCGCTGAAGATACTAATTCCAATGCACGCCAGAAGGAACGCTAGTGTTGACCAGCCCAAAATCTTTTTGGCTAGGGAAATGAGTTTGTCACTGATACTGATAAATTTCAACTCACTGCCTATATGCTAAGTTTTGTTAGCAACATAAAATTCATGATTATTCTATGATTTTGTCAATATTGGCGAGTTTGCTTTTATCAAGTTTCAAGACTTTTTTAGCTTGCTTCATATTTAAAATTTTGACTACAGAAAGTGGTTGTTCGATGGGTCGCGGGGAAGGGCTATCTCCGTTTTCCAGGATATCGTAAATGAGTCCAGCAGCTTGTTGTCCTAAAGCGTAATGATCAGGTAAAACGGCAAATGTTCCGAAATCCAATCTTGAACTGACTAAAATTTCCACTCCAACAATTTTTGGTATTTTGTATTTCGGTAGTTCAGGCAACCAAACTTCCTTGAGCAAATTATGATTCAGCAGCACGTTATCATTAAGAATCCAGAGTGCATCCACTTTTTCGTTTACTGATAATTTTTTCAGTGCCTTTCGAATTTGGTCGGTTTTTCCTTTGAGGCTATTGGATAAGCGCACTCCGACCAGCTCAAGTTCTTCCTGTTTACAAAGTTCCACATTTTCTTCGAAAAAATCCGACATTATTTCCCGATAAACAACTCCGATTTTCTTGATTGATTTCGAGCTAATCGAACGCAGGTTAACTCCGCTTACTACCGCTGGGATTTCATACCGAATACCGGTTGCATTAGTCAGGCCCTCTATAACTTTATCGAGATAAATCGCCATCAATGAGACGCTCGGGATTTCCTGAAATGAGTTTGTTGGCTCCTGGAGTAATCTTTTGTATGTGTTAATTGCCAGATTGTCCATAAGAACAAGAATAGCCGGCTGATTCGTTATGAGGGCTTTTGAGAAGTCGCGCATCGGCGCTTCGTTTTGAAGAATTATTTCTTTAATACTGAGGTCCGCGTCGATATCATCTTTCAAACCTTGGACGGTCTCCTCAAATGCTTTGCCGGAATTTCTGATGATTAAAATTCCTTCTTGAGCATACCCTACCGTCGTTAAAAAAATGATGAAGTACGAGAGATTCGCAAACAATCTCATAGTCTTTTTTCGAGACGCTTGTTTCATTTTACCCATGCTTCCACTCCCAGGAGCGCTTTATTCTCTTTGTCAAGTTTTTTAATAGCTTCAATAACTGCTGTTGCCTTTTCTTTACGGTTCACAGCTAGAGCCGTTAACCCTAACTTTATGTTTTCTAACTTGGTTATGACAAAATTGAGCTTAGATTTCTCGCGAAAGCTTGCTACTTTGCTTGCAGGAAGTAAAATAGCATCCACCATTTTGAAGTTTAATAAAGTTAGCAGATCTTCCAATTTTGTGACTCGCTTCAATTTAGGTGCTGGTCTGAATAGACGAGCATAGAGGACTTTCATTCCTTTTCGCCCCAGAAAATCGACAACACCAATTGTTTTATCAGATAAGCCGTTCAGTTCGATGGGTTGTTCCACGGATAGCAGAACATATTTCTGAAACTTGGAACCATTAAGAAGACCTGAAAATTTCGTAGAATAGTCGTCAAACAGCTTCAATACGGGTGTAATAGTCAGAATGGCGGTGGGCGGCTCTTGGGCGATTTTCACTTTGAAGTCTTTTATTCGACCAAAGGCGGTGATTTTAAGGTTTGGGCATGCCTGAGATAGTTTGTCCTGTAAAACTTTTGGCCGGACTTCCGTTGGCAAGAAAATATACAGTGACTCTTTGCCGGCAGAATGAGGTGCCCCAAGCAAGGCTAATACAAACACGCCAGTTAGTAATTTGCTTAATCTATGCAAAATAAATGAGTTGATTTTTTTCAAAACTGTTTGAGAAGGTCAATCAAAAATGGCTATTTATGTTACATTAGTTTATCGTTCTTTTTGTACCTAACTTAAATCGTTGTTAACAGTTTGACATTAGAATAAACCAGGTTTGCAGTGTTAAAAATATGAAATGATTTAATTTAAACTTTTCAGGAGAAATAGATGATTGGAAGAGAGCAGGGCGGTAGAATAAATGCTAACCGGATTGCGTTGCTTTTCGAAGAGAAAATGCGGACCGCAAAGACTGTGCGGGATTCTTTTCGATAATTGTAGAAAAAATAACGAGCGCAAGGAATGTGATGAAGCTGCACACGATGAACATGCTTCGAATACCGAATTTTTCGGCGATAAATCCAAGCAGAAGGCCGGTTATTGAAATGCCCAAATCGAAGCCGCCGT
>SMXC01000240.1 GCA_004356825.1 Caldithrix sp. | reverse complement strand
TTGCTTTATGCGGGAGGGTTTCTTTGTTTGCATCCTCGCCTGAATTATGGTGGGCTGTTGTCGCCAGCACGATAGTTTTTTTGATCCTCGGTGTTGGCATCGTCATAATTATCGTTCAAAACCAACGTCGACATATTTCCGCCCAGATGGAAAAGATGGCGGTTCTACGCAAAAGTGAGCAAGAATACAGCGATCTTTTTAATAATGTCTCTGATGTCGTCTTTGTTCACTCCCTCGATGGCAATATCCTTCGAATAAATGATGCATTAACGACATTACTCGGCTTTAATAAAAAAGATTTAATTGGCAAGTCTTTCAGTGAGATTTTTGACAAAAATTATGAAAACAAAATAAATGAATACTTAAATGAAATTAAGCAGACAGGCGAATCTCGCGGACTGATACATTTGAATAGTAAAGAAAACCAAGAATTTGTTTTTGAATATAGAAATTCACTTGTAACACAGAACGGTCATTCAATTGCTGTGCGGGGTGTAGCCCGAAATGTTACCGAACAAAAAAAAGCAGAAAAGGCGCTTCGGGAAAGTGAAGAACGATTCCGGCGTCTCATCAAGTACTCGCCGGTGCCAATCGCAGTTCACAGCATAGGAAGATGGGTCTATTTAAACGATGCTGCCAAGACTCTTGCCGGTGCGGCGCACATAGATGAAGTCATCGGGAAATCGGTTCTTTCCTTTATTAAGCCGGAACGCCGCAAGGCTGTAAAAAAACGAATTAAAGAAACTCTGCTCCAAGGCAATAAAGTTTCAATTATTGAAGAAACTATTGTCAGGTTGGACGGCAAACAGATTGAGGTTGAATTAGTAGCTATTCCAATTGTCTATAGAAGCAAGCCGGCTGTTCAGATGGTCATCCGAGACATTACGGAACAAAAAAGAGTGCAAGAGGAGCTTGCGCGCGCTCAACGATTGGAAACGGCCGGCCGTATCGCCGGGCAAATCGCCCACGATTTCAACAATCTGCTTGCACCGTTGACAGCTTACCCAACTCTGATTCATGATGACCTTGCCAAGGGTCGCGATGTTTCCGAATTTCTTTCCGAAATGGAATCAGCCGCCACAAAAATTGCAGAAATAAATCAGCAGTTACTTGCTCTGGGAAGAAGAGGTCACTATACGACTGAGCAGATTGATCTAAATCAACTGATCTCCAAATTAACTATCTTAAAGACTCTTCCAAAAGATTTAATTTTGAACCTGGAACTAACCAATGATTTGTTTTTAATTAAAGGGGGCGCGGCCCAACTTACTCGTGTTTTAATGAATTTAATTATAAACGCGAAAGAAGCAATGAACGACCTGGGCGCGCTGACTATTAAAACCGAAAACGTTTACTTGGATGAACCTCTAAAAGGTAGTCAAACAATAAAACGTGGTGAATATGTAAAAGTTGAGATTTGTGATACGGGTACCGGCATTGATGCAACGATAGTCAATAAAATATTTGATCCGTTCTTTACCACAAAAAAGATGGATAAGCTCAGAGGTTCCGGCCTGGGTCTGAGTATCGTCCATGGAGTTGTCGAAGATCACAATGGCTATATTACCTTCACCAGCGAACAGGGACAGGGGACAAGTTTTTTTCTTTACTTCCCAATTTCGAGAGAAATCCCGGCTGAATCCGTCGTTAAAAATGGCATCCCCAAAGGGCAGGGTGAGCACATCCTTTTTGTCGACGATGATCCTGTCCAAAGAACAGTGTCAAGTCAGCTTCTCAAGCGCTTGGGCTATCAGGTGCAAGTTGTGTCAAGTGGAGAAGAAGCAGTCGAATATGTAAGAAAGCATATTCCCGATTTAGTGATCCTGGATATGGTTATGGACGGAATTGATGGCGCGGAGACATATCGTCAAATCATAGAATTCAAATCGGGATTGCGGGCAATTGTTCTGTCCGGATATGCCATGTCACATCGGGTTGATGAGGCCCTGCGATTGGGGGCCGGAGCGTTTGTCCCAAAACCCATCAGGCCGCACTTACTTGCTACTGTTATTCGCAAAGAACTTGACAAAGAAATCCCATCAAAGAATTAGAAAGATATGAATTTTTTTACACATTAGTTGCATCGCAAAGCAATCTTTACTATCTTTTTTCACCGATCTTACGAAAGTGGTCATATCTCCAAACTGGCTCAGCATTTAAATCCCGCACCGTACTAACCTTCATTATTGAGGATACCTATTCTTTTTTTAAAACGAAATCTAAGTGTCATTTGATTTTATTTTAGGGGATATTAATTGGTTTTGAACTGGCTTGACGTTCTGGATTGGGACCTGAGCTAAAGGCGCGTTTAAATCCAAAAACTAGCCCGGAACAGCTTGTAAAGAATTCGATGAATCATACGCTTGCTTAATCTTGTTTTAAAATTATTTGGAGAGCTATCTTGCCGTACAATACAAGAGGTTGCAGGTCGAAGGCGCAATTAAACCGTTTAATGTCAGGGGTTTAGTTGCGCTTTTCTTGATTCTGAACCAGCAGCAAACTACTTGAGGAGACTAATTTGGAAGACCAGGGCAAAAGCAAAGAGCAGCTTATCAGTGAATTAGCCAGTTTGCGTGGAAAAATTACCGAACTTAATAAATCAGAACACAGGCTGAAAAGGCGCTTAAAATATTTAAGTGAAAGCGAAGAACGATTTCGTCTCATGACAGAAAATATCCACGAGGTATTCTGGATAGCTGAACCCGGAAAACATATTCTCTATATTAGTCCTGCGTACGAAAAAATATGGGGGCATTCATGCGAGAGTTTATATGCCCGGCCCAAGTCATTTTTGAAGGCAATTCATCCCGAGGATCGTGGTCGGGTTTTGGCGGCATTGAGGAAACAAATCAAGGGTGAACAAACTAGCGAAGAGTACAGAATTGTACGGCCTGATGGCTCAACTCGATGGATCTGGGATCGAGGTTTTCCAATTAGAGATAATACCGGAAAATTTTCTTACGTAACCGGCATTGCTGAGGACATCACTGAACGCAAACAGGCTGCACAGAATATTACCGCACGCAAGGGAGCTGAAGAAAAGCTTCAACAAAGTGAAGAACAATTCAGAACGATTTGTGAGAATGCACCCGTGATGATCGATTCCTTTGACCAGGAAGGAAAATGTTTGCTTTGGAATAAGGAATGCAAGAAAACTTTAGGTTGGACAAAAGAAGAGATAAATGCCTGTGATGATCGACTCGCGCTCTTTTATCCAGACCCCAATGTACGCAATCAAGCAGCCAAAACGATTAAAATAACTGATGGCACTTTTCGAGAATATTGTGTGTCAACAAAAGACGGTTCGACGCGCATTCAGTTATGGGCAAATTTTCTGCTGCCAAATGGAACCGTGATCTCTGTGGGACACGATATCACTGAACGCAAACGGTTAGAGAATGACTTGTCAAGAGCGCAAAGATTGGAAACAGCAGGTCGGGTGGCTGGGCAGATTGCTCACGACTTCAACAACCTGCTTAGCCCCCTGGCTGCTTATCCTATCCTACTTCGTGACTACTTTTCTGAGGATCATTCAGCTTTGAAAATATTGGCAGAAATGGAATATGCGGCTAATAAAGTTGCCGAAATTAACCAGCAGCTTTTAGCCTTAGGACGACGGGGTTACTATGAAATGGAACTCATAAATTTAAATGAGTTAATACAGGAAACAGTTGTATCCCAAAAAATAGTACATGAATGCACGCTTCGCGAAACATTCGCAAAAGATTTATTTTTGATTAAAGGCGGCGGCGCCCAATTAAGCCGTATCTTAAATAATTTGATTGCTAATGCTGGAGAAGCTTTGCAGGGCAGCGGAACTATCAGTGTTGTGACAGAAAACATTTATTTAGATAAGCCTTTAAAGGGATATAAGACCGTTAAGGTTGGAGAATATGTTATGCTTAAAGTCTCGGATACGGGCACAGGAATAAAACCCGAAATTCTTGACAAAATCTTTGATCCCTTTTTTACAACTAAAAAAATGGACAAAAACAGAGGCTCAGGTCTTGGTTTAAGCGTAGTACATGGTATTGTAGAAGACCATAAAGGGTACATAGCAGTCAAAAGCACCTTGGGTGAGGGTACCATATTTTCTCTTTATTTCCCGGTGGCAAGGGATGAAGAAATAGTTAAGACAGTTGAAAAAGCAAAGGGAGGAAATGAAAAAATACTTGTGGTTGACGACGACCCTATGCAAAGAAAAGTTGCTACTAAGCTTCTTAAACGTTTAGGTTACCGGGTTCATTCAGCCCCGAACGGCGAGCAGGCTGTTACTTATTTGAAAAAACATCGGCAGGAATTGCTTCTTCTCGACATGGTGATGGATGGGATTGACGGAACTGAAACCTATCGGCAAATCTTGGAAATTCAACCAAAGCAAAAAGCGATCATTTTAAGCGGTTATGCGAAATCCCACAGAGTTGAAGAGGCACTGCGCCTTGGCGCTGGTGCCTTAGTGATGAAACCAATCACTTTAAAGGCTCTGGCTTCTGCAGTTCGCCGGGAATTGGATAAAACACAAAAAAGTTAAATAAGAGTGGCATAGATGCCCCAATGCGGTAGCGCAGACGAGTCTAATAAATTTCAGTTAAAAAAAGTATACTAAAGTTTGAATTTACTTATTAAGTTGAACTTTCCGCACGCCGGGAACCTGTTTCATGACTTGCTCAATAGGAACCAACCGGCCAACTGTGGTATATTGCTCGCCGTTTACAGGTGTTGTAGTCGAACTTTCCTTAAACTTATGCATCTTAGATTGAAACCACTCACGGGTGCGAGGCATTGGCAAGCAGTATAAAGTTTTAGGTACAATAAAATAGTAAAAAACAAAATCAGCCTCTGTATAAAGAAAGCATCCCGGGGTATTTTTCTCCTTGTTGCTGTGCGTTTCAAAGAAGAAGTTGCCGGTTTTATGCCACTGATCTCCTTTAATTTCTACTTTGTACTCGTGCTTTTTTGTAGCCCAAATTAAATCTACATCAATTTTCTGAAACTTCGGATCGGCTTCCACATTCCTGACCGCATCTGTTTCATTGAATCCCTTTAGCCAGGCTACAATTTCTTCAACGGCCTGGTCCGATACTTTAATCGCGTCCCTGAACTTGATTTTCCTGCGCATGACTATTTAGGGCCTGCTCCTTTGACCTCCGGCGAGACATGCTTATCAAACTGTTCAAAGTTTTTCTTAAACATTTCGGCGAGTTTTTTGGCATGTTCATCATACGACGCTTTGTCTTGCCAGGTGTTTCTTGGCTTAAGCACCTGCAAGGGAACATTGGGACATGAAGTCGGAATATGAACACCAAATATAGGGTCTTCCTCAGTTGGAATATTCACGAGCGAGCCATCTAAAGCGGCGGTCACCATGGCTCTTGTATAAGCAATTTTCATTCGGCTGCCGACGCCATAAGGCCCCCCACTCCAGCCTGTGTTTACCAACCAGCAATCGGCGTCATGTTTGCTCATATTTTCGCCAAGTAATTTCGCATAAACAGTTGGATGCAAGGCCATAAACGGAGCGCCAAAACAGGCGCTGAAGGCTGCCTGGGGTTCGTTGCCCAGGCCTTTTTCCGTGCCCGCCACTTTTGCAGTGTAACCGGACAGAAAGTGGTACATAGCCTGGTCCTGGGTTAGCTTCGCTATGGGCGGCAACACGCCAAATGCATCTGCAGTTAGCATAATAATATTTTTGGGGTGTCCGGCAACACTTGGAAGGACAGCATTCGGGATATGGGTGAGCGGATAGCCGGCACGGGTATTCTCGGTCAATGACGCATCATCTAAATCGAGGAGTCGGGAATCGGAATCGTAAACAACGTTTTCTAAAATGGTCCCAAATGTACGAGTGCACTGATAAATTTCCGGTTCAGCTTGTTGCGATAATCGAATAGTTTTTGCATAACAGCCGCCTTCGAAATTAAAAACTCCCCTGTCGCTCCAGCCGTGTTCATCGTCACCGATAAGGCCACGATTCGGATCTGCGGATAATGTAGTCTTACCGGTCCCGGAAAGTCCAAAAAAGACCGCGACATCTTCTTTGTCACCTACATTTGCCGAACAGTGCATTGACAAAATAGGAGTACCTTTGCCATGACCATCAAGGGGCAAAACGTAATTCATAATAGTGAAAACAGATTTTTTAATCTCTCCAGCATAACTGGTTCCGCCGATGAGCACAAGCTTTTTTTCAAAATTTAAAATGACGAAAACTTCCGAGTTTGTCCCATCTCTCTCCGGGTTTGCTTTAAAATTAGGCGCGTTTAAAATGGTGAAATCCGGCTTGAATTCTGCCAATTCCTCAGAAGGGACCTTAATAAACATATTCCGGCTAAAAATATTATGCCACGCGGTTTCAGTTACGACTCGCACGGACATCCTATATTCAGGGTCCGCGCCGGCATAACAGTCTTGCACGAAAATATCTTTGCCTTCGTAGTGTGCTAAGACTCGCTGATGGAGGCTCTCAAACTTGTCCCTGTCAAAGGAAACATTGACTTTACCCCACCATATATTTTCTTCGCTAGTTGGTTCTTTTACAATGAACTTATCATTGGGTGCCCGGCCGGTGTGTTGGCCCGTGCTAACCACAAAGGGTCCAAAGTGGGATAAGTGGCCTTCTTTTCTTCTGATCGCATGTTCATAGAGTACCGGAGTCGTTAAATTCCGGTATATATTACTAACATTTTTGATTCCGTGTTTTGCAAGTTCCACTTGATCCATAGTCTGCGCCATTTATTCTCCTGTGAAATTTCTAGTCCTAAATATTTATGAATATAGGACAAATACTGACAAATTCAGGTAATAGAAGAAATAATTGTTTTATTCAACAAAACCATTCAACAAGAATTTATAAATTAATTCCTCGAAAAGTCAAGGAGATTTTAATGTATGTCTAAAAATTAAAAGTATCTATAAGAATAGAACAACAAAAAAAGGCGATGGGTTAACTCATCGCCTTTTAATAAGAAATTAATGAGGATTTTTAATTTATTACTTCATAGACATTGGCTCAGACATAAAGGCTGCATCTTCCACGCCGGTGTTGTGCTTGACTTCTTTCAATGTTGCTTCCCAGATCATTCCACCATCTGCATTGTATTGGGAGACATGATGACACATGGCGACACCGTCAACCATTTTATAATCCTTGAATGTCATGGTCATCTGTTCTTTCCCGCCAGCCATATTGGCCATTTCACCGGCCTGTCTTTCTATATAATGTGATTCGGGGTTGATGTAGTATTTTTGCACGCTGCCATGTTTATCAGTAACCTGAAGCAGCATATAATTTTGTTCATCTACCATCTCGTCGTCAAGCAGCTCTAAAGTGAATCCTTTGTCCTGGTAGTTTAAGAAACCGTCAATCCAGGTAGCGGCCAATGTTTCATATTCGTGGAGTTGGGCCTCAGGCATGTCAGTCTTTTGGCCCATTTCCATTGCCCAACCCGTTGTGCCATCGAAACAATCTGAATGCACAACACTACCCTCTGGTCCACCATACGTGTCAAAACGCAGCTTATTCGGTTTTTTTGCAGTAATGGTCAATGGCATCGTCATAGGAGATTCCATGCCGTCAGGTATTCCTGGGGGCATAACGTGCATGGTAAATTCCCAGGTGCTGACCTGATCCATTGTTTCAGCCAGTTTAGCAGCGCCGCCAGAGGCTTCCGTCATCATGTTGACGACATCATCTACTGTGGTTTGCTGCTGGCATGACATTAAAAAGCAAACTCCGCAACATAACAGTAAAGCTATTAGTTTTTTCATCTCCATTTCCTCCATAGGTGAATGTTTTGTAACTTACTTAAACCATATATACTACTCAAAAGAGAGGCGAATGTCAAGCGATTTTTTTTGGGTAGAAACCTTCGCCTATCAAAACCTGGAAGGTTTAAGCTTACTAGAAATAAGTCGCGATCCCGAACTGAATATTCATGCTGTTCGTCAGGTTATTAAATGGGTCGTACCCCCAATTGCGGGCATAACTTAGACGGATGGATGTATCTGCTGTCGGTCGGAAAGAAAGCCCGGTCGTCAGGCGGCGCAGAGAATCTCCAATATTTTCACCGGTTGAGACTCTTTTGCCATCATTCAAATCCACATAATCGAAGCGTGTTACAAAAGTGAGGCTTGCGTCCGGCTGATTTAAAATCGGTCTCCGTATGAAAGTGTAGCCAATTTCTGCATAAAAACCTCTTTGCTTATCCGCAAATATTTCTTTTAAGCTTTCCTGTACATCAATCTTAGCAATTGCTCCCTCTCCGCGCAGGTAGAATTTACGTCGGCTATATTCCCAATCAACAGCCAAGAGTGTCAAACGACGGCTAGCGTCGATGATTTCGCCTTCGGCTTTGTAGCTGTTATAATTGCCGGTATGAAAAGAGAGTCCCAGTTCCCCACCAAACCGCGGGTTGATGGCCAGCCGACCGGTAAACGCGGGCGAGCCATTGTTGTCTTCCTCAAAAGCTTCCGCGGATTTTCCTGCTGAGATTCGTGTGCCTTCGCCAGTACCGCCAACAACGCCGTCACTGAGTCCGTTGACGGCATATAGTTCGTAGGTGATTCGGTCGAATTGCGTCGGATAAAGAGCGCCAAAAAATCCAAGTCCAACCTCAGAAAGAGTGGACGGAATGATTTCAGTAGACACAAGCGGTCGCTCGATAATATCATAGCGCGGGCTGTCATGAGCGATGTTAAAGCGGCCGATTGGCGAAAGTAAAATACCGGCGCGCAGATTTACAGCAGTGTGAAACAATACATCCACCAGCGCGGTTTCCAATGCAATTTCTTCCGTGCCGTGCTCAAATTCCAACTCAGAAGTCAACTTAACTTGATCGGAAATTGAGGAATAGATAAATAAATTAAACCGTCGCGCTTCAAAAGAGAACCCTTCTTCAATGCCTTCTTCACGCTCGAAATTCGAATTCATCTCAGCGTAGCCGCCAATGGCGATGTTCCCGCCGAGCCGATAAATATACGGACGGTCATAGATGCCGCCGATGACATTCGGTGTTCGTTTTATTGAATCTTGTTGGACGATTTGCGCCCTTACAACTGCAGAGCAAGATATTAAGATTAGAATAGTTATGAAAATCTTTTTCATTTAAGATACCTTTATGATTAGTAGGTCAGGTGTCTCTATAACTTCATACCTTTTAAGCGGCCGTGTGGCCGGTCCTTCCAAAACCTCGCCCAATTCATCGTATTCAGAACCGTGACAGGGACATTGCAGCGAATGCGGCATAGCTCGGACTTCGCAGCCGCGGTGACTGCAAATGGAAGAGACCGCGACGATTCCTACTTCCGGAAGATTACGGAGAATAATCGGGCCCGGCAATTGCGGCGCTTTGACAAGTAAAATTCCGTTTGGAACGGTTAACGCTTGAATTTCCGTTTTATTAAGTTTAATCTGGTTTTCATCTACCTGTGCGCGTACCGTCGCCAGCCCCACGCAACCATTGAGCAAAAGTGGAGCGCCGGCAGTGGTAACAATAGCTGCCCCAAGAGTTTTGAGAAAATCTCGTCTAGAGCTCATGAGATTTATCTAAAGAGATTTCAAGAAAGCCAAGAGTGCGCTACGACCAGATTCCGACAAGGCAAAAAAGCGATCGTTTGATCCTTGCGCCTCCCCCTTATGCAACCCGATCACCTCGGTTAAATCAGAGGTTCGGCCGTCGTGCAGATAGAATGGCGTGCCGCCGAGCACGTTTTCCACAATGCCTAAACCCCAGAGCGGTGTCGTACGCCACTCCGTTCCGGTTGCGTCGCCTTCGGGAAAGTTGTCCGCTAATTCCGGCCCCATGTCGTGAAGAAGGAGATCGGAATAGAGCTTTACAGCCTTAAAATTCAGCGGTTCAATAAGGCTCGGGCCGGATTGCATTTCCTGGATGTGGCAGCTTGCGCAACCGATCGTGCTAAATAATTGCTCCCCTTGAACTACCTCAGGATCGTTTTCATTTCGACGTTCCGGGGGACGCAAGGTTTTCAAGTAAATAACCACGTTTTGTACCGTTTCCGCCGACAATTCCGGATCGGCGACATTGTCGCCGATTGTACTGCCGATTGTTGGATTAAAAATATCGACCGGATCGAAATCTGTGCTGATGCCCATATCGTTCTTATAAGCATTGACGGTTTGATGCAATAAACTAACCGCCGTGGCCTTGCGCCCAAAACGGCCGAGATATTTATTGCCATCTCGCACCACTTTGTCAGCACCAAATTCCAAATAATCGGGCACCTCCACAAAATTTGCTCGACCTGTTATGCCGGGGCCGTCGGGGTCAAGGGATTCGTTAGCCAAAATTGTTTGATCCGGAATGGCTTCAATCAGTCCCAATCCAACTGCGATTGGCCCGCCCCGGACTGAAATACCGGTGGCATCGCCGGGCAAGATTTCAGCCGGATAACCGGGAATGGAACGATCCTGGAGTTGAGGACCGCCAAATTCCAGCATGTAATCAAAAGTACCGTCAGGCCGCATTTTACCAAACCGGGTTAAATTGGTAGAAGGATGCCCCCGGCCGTCCGCCGGGTGGCAAGAAATACATGCGGTTTGATTAAAGACTGGACCCAAACCGGTTTCGACATTAAAAGTCTGTCCAAAGGCTTCATCACCATCTGCAAAGCCTTTCAATTGCACAGCCGTTAAGCCATCTATGGGCCCATCGAAGATTTCATTGTCTGCCGGCGCTTCGGTGAACAAATCAGCACAGGCAGTTAAACCAGC
>SMXC01000013.1 GCA_004356825.1 Caldithrix sp. | reverse complement strand
ATCAACTAAATATCAACTACACCCCGGACCCTTTACCTCGTTTTCTGCTGTGTCGTCCGGTAAAAGGCCGGCAGCAAACCCGTCAGGATTCTTAGCGTACTCGTCGAGAAACTCTTGTAGCTGGCCCAGAACTTTTTCCTTGCTGGCAAGACCGTACATATAAATCTTCATTGGTCCGATGAGTCGGAGATAATAATGGTTAGCGGCTGAATATTGAGCGGAACAAGCACTCGGATCCTGAGCCACACCCAGTAAATCACCAAATGCTGCGGCGTATTCAGCGAGGATGGACTCATTGTGGAGCTCTTTAGGAATTTCGGGAAATCGGGAAACTAATTCTGCTATTGTCAATTGAGTCACTCAATCGTTTAAAGTTGAATTTTTAAAGAAAGCGCCGTATCTTGGCAAAGATACTAAATAAAATTAATTTTTCAAACTTAATCTCATAAATGCAGCCGAAATTCGCTAATCTCAAAGAATCTGATGTTGACATAAGGCAGCGTCAGCAATATGTCACGGAGCTTTTCGATAATCTCGCGCCTAATTACGACCGCTTTAACCGCTGGGTGAGTTTTTTCCGGGATGAAGCCTGGCGGCGCAAAACAATTGAATTATTAGATGACCAAAAAACCGGCCGTGTTTTAGATTTAGCTGCCGGTACCGGCGATTTGGCCCGTTCGGCCGTGCAGGCAGGTGCTCGGCAAGTGCACGTTTTTGACATTGCCTTTAATATGCTGATTCAGGCCAAAGCCAAATTCAGCGCCGAAAACCATCAGGTATCGAAAATTAATTTTGAGCTGGGTTCGGCGGCTCGTCTTCCTTTTAAAGACAATTCATTTGACGGTATCGTCAGCGGTTTTGCCATGCGCAATGTCTTCCATTTCCTCGACGACGTTTTGAGCGAAATGCACCGGGTCTTAAAACCCGGCGGCCGGTTCGCAATCCTGGAACTGAGTCAACCGAAGAATTCAATCTTAAGGGCCGGATTCAGAGTGCACATGAAAACCGTTATGCCCTTAATCGGCAAATTAACTGCCGGGAAATCCACGCCGTTCCAATATTTATGCGAGACCACCATGACCTTTCTTTCTCCAGAGGAATTTAAGCAGCGTCTGGAGAATGCCGGTTTTCCCGCAGCCAATTGGCAAAAATTTTTATTTGGCGGAATAGCGATTCATTTTGGGAAAAAACAACCATAAAGATGCCCTTGCAAAACGCCTTTCAGCTTGGGAAATGGCTTGTCAAACCAAATGCCAATGCAATCATCACAAAACATGCAACACAAAACTTGAACACATTGTGATACAGCTTTTAGTCTTTTTGGCAAAAAAACAGTGATCGAGATTTAGCCCAAGAGGAAATCCTGAAAGGAGTCTGGCGTAATGGCGTGTTTAATGAGGAAGTTCTCACTGTTGCGGTGAGCACTCTTCGCAAAGCGCTGGACGACAATCCGCAAGGCCCTGAATACCTCAAGACTCTCCCCGCTATGGTTACCGCATGCTGCAACAACCTCAAAGGCAAAAAACCGGCGTTGCAAAACTAAATGCCCTGTTCTCTGGGTTAATGGCGGTGGTTACAATTATCTCAATGATCATAGCCATCGCAATAGAGCCTGTTGTGGTATAAAATAACCTACCTGGTAGTCATGGTTCCGGCGACCATTTTGGGTGGTTCTATAAGGTCCCGCAGAAAGCAAAAAAGTGCAAAACACAAATTAACCACCGTTGGGGCGTTCAGTTGAACGCCCCAACTACAACCTGCCTGACTAAACAAGGAAAACAAATTTTCTGAATAAGAACCCTCATACCGTGTACAATAGCGAAAGAGGCAACATCAAAATCATGAACCCCAAAAGAGTCTCCACGGCCGCTGCAGATATTTCTTGGCATCACGTTCGCTCTAAGAGCATACTCCTCTCCATTATAGTAGGAGCAACTGGTGGAGCAGAAAGCAATCTTGCCGGTGTCGGCCTGACGGCCATGTTTTTTCCGGCGCTTGCTGTGTTGATAATGAAGTTTTTTTCAAAGCGCCTATACCGGATGCCGGGTGGAAAAGATTCCCCGTAAAGTGACTTCCCGCCGCCCTGTTCATTGTACCATTTGCAATTCACCTGGTTTGCCTGCCTGTATTAGCCCTTCTAAATGATTACACATTGCCATGGCAGTCGTGGCTGACGCCGGCCGAAGATGGCCTGTACCACTCACCTGAAGCGAGAAGCTGGGGAGTTCTAACGACCGGCGGTTTAGCTTTTCGGATATTTCAGAATGCATTTGTAGGAATTATTTTGGTCTCTATCTTTGCTTTTTTCGAAGAGATGGGTTGGCGCGCCTGGATGCTGCCGCGATTGGTGAACCGTTTTAATCTAAGAACCGGTGTGCTGGTGAGTTCAATAATCTGAGCTTTATGGCATATTCCTTTTGTCCTTGGCGGAATACATCATATAGAAGGGACGCCAATGCTTGCGTTGTTATTGCTGAATCCTCTTGGACACATTGGCGCCGGCAATGTTATTGGCTGGCTGTGGATTAGAACCCGAAGTATATGGCTGGTCACGCTGGCACATGGCGCCCTTAATAATTGGGGCCAGTATGCCTTCAAATACATGGCCGACAGCCCGGGAGGAAACAACATTTGGCTCCTGGTCGCTCTTAATCTAACGCTTTTCACGGTGGGGATAGCTTTTCTCTTAAGACTGAAGCGTCAAAGTGATGTCTAAAACTCATTTTTCGGCTCTCCAAATTCTCTGCAGGACTCTTCGGCTCCTTCTGGACCAGCCCTATTGCACTTGTATTTCTACCCACACCATCATATCGTCCTTTTTTATTTTCTGTACAACATCGAAGCCTGCGGTTACTCTGCCGAACACGGAATAGAGGCCATCCAGTACCGGTTGCGGGGCGAGCGTAATATAATACTGACTGCCGCTGGACAGGCGTTCGGGATTGGCGGCGTCGCTGAGTCGAGCTGCCGCAATGACTCCCTCGCCGTGTGGCAAACCAATTTCCGCCGGGAGATTGTAGCCGGGACCGCCCGCTCCATTTCCGATAGGGTCACCACCCTGGATCACAAAACCAGATTCAACACGGTGAAATTTAAGTCCGTCATAGAAGCCCTGCTCTGAGACGAAAACGAAATTGTTGGTATGCAGGGGTGCATTTTGCGCGTCCAGCTCAATAACAATATCACCACGGCGGGTATGAATAATGGCCGTGTAGGTTTTTGAAGCATCGATGGTGACGTCGGGCGCGCTCGCATAGAAGTCAAACCTTTGTGCGGGCGGGACGTCGCTCAAGGGACGGCCTGTAGGCGCTATGGGATTGAAGGGAAAATTTTCGCCGCCGCACCCGGTAAGGATAAGAGGAATTGCGTAAATGATGGCAGCAATTCGCCGAATTATAAACATAGTGTCGTTCCTTTCTGGATTGTTTTTTTCGAAGATTCGAAACAACAATGCCGCTGCACTTTTGAGGTATTCTGGCCGCTTGCATGATAAATATGTTTTTTGAAAGATGCAAGGAGATCGTTCATTATCGGCTCTGAATCCAATCTCAACCGTGCCTTAGTTAGGCCGCGGGTTTATACAGTTACCGAATTGCATTTCTTCTTGATTCCGCAAAAACTATGAACTATCTTTAAAACAATTTCTCCACCAAACGGGATGACGATGCCTGTTCAAAAACCCATTCTTCCGTCAACGCACAAGATATGAAGAAGCGATAGAAGCCGGGTACGTTGGGTTCGTCCGCCCGAACCCTAATAGATTATATTCAACGACACGAGTTACACCTATATCCCCTAAAACTAATTTCAAAAAATAGTCAATCCCCTGTAATAATTTCTGACTTCAGGCCACTAAAGTAAAAAAATATAGGAGTATCGTGAGTAGCGATTTTTATACATCATCAATTTTACCCTTTGCAGCAATAATCATAAAGATATGTAGGGCTTATACCAATACTCAGGAAGATTTCGAAGATTACTATCAAGAGGTATGTTTACAGATTTGGAAAAGCAGAGACAACTTCCGTGAGCAATCTGAGTGGTCTACCTGGATATATAGATTGTCCTTGAATGTCTGTTTGACTTTGCTAAAGAAAAAGAAAAACAATAGCAAGCATTTCGTTTCTGATGCTTTGCCAGAAGAAGCAATAGAAGATAGCCATGCATTTGAAGACGAATCTCTTAACCAGCTATATGATGCCATCAGGCAATTATCAGAAGTAGACAGAGGAGTCATTTTGCTATATCTGGAAGAAAAGTCATATCATGAAATTGCTAATATTATGGGTACCAATCCCAACAATATTGGTGTGCGCATAAAAAGAATTAAAGAACGATTAAAAAAAATATTAAATAGAAAGGAAAATTAACCATGGAAAAATCAATTGAAACAATTTGGAAAGAAGGTTTTTTGAAAAGCGATGCATTAGTAGCGCCAAAACTGAATAATTTATACAATCAAAAATCAAAACACACCATCGACAAATTAATGCGAATGGGGGAAATTAATCTGGTCGCCATCATGATAGGTGCGTTCTCAATTTTGGTTGGCTCCATTTTCGCAGGAGCGGCTTATGCGGGTGCGGCCATGTTTTTGTTACTTACCTGGGTCGTTATCTATGGAAAAAAGCAAGGGGGTAAGATGAAAGAAATAGATAAAGGCTTGAGCAGCTATCAATACATTAAGGCAGTTGACACTTGGTTGAAAGAAGTAATTTCTGGCTATACGAAAATGTATCGATTTTTGTATCCCGCTTTTGTACTAATATTCACCTTTGGCATATGGTTTTCCAATTACGGAGAGAATATGTTAAATGAGATAATGGTGAAATCTCCAGATCACTTTTTGATATTTGGAATTCCCGCAATTTGGGTATTGGGTATAATTTTATTTGCAGGTTTAATGTCATTGTTAGCTGGACCGATTTACAAATTTGACTTGTATTTGGCATATGGGCGGGTGTTTAAAAAACTGGATGAAATAATAGCAGACATGGAAGAGTTAAGAGCTTGAAAAGCTCACAAAACGCTTTGTTCAATGCTAACTTCTAAATGGCAAAAAATAGATAGAGCGTGTAATAATTTTGGACTTAAGCTACTAAGTTAACGGTCAGTTCGACGTAAGGAATAAAATGAGGATCAAAGACCAAAAACGACCCGTCCAATGTCATTCCTGCGGATTGCAGGCAGGAATCTTTTCGTCATTACAACTAGATTCCGGCTTAAAGATTCAGGCTGTTGCAGATTCATCTTTTTGCCACTGATGAACACGGATTCTCACAGATTGTTTGACGAAAACGACCTTTCCTCAAGAATATTCAGATAATCAGTGGAAATCCGTGTCAATCCGTGGCTTAAGTCCTATTTGCAACAGCCTGTTAAAGATTGCCGGAATGACGGTATATGTAAGTTTTTGGTCTTTGATTTCTTATATTGAACTCAGGTTAACTTACCTGCATT
>SMXC01000239.1 GCA_004356825.1 Caldithrix sp. | reverse complement strand
AAGGCGCACCAAGTTTGAGCGTATTAACAATTTCTTTACGAACTTTGCCGGTTTGTGAAGCTTCCATATTCTAGATTTTAGAAACCAAGATATTCAATTCATTCAAACTGCCGGCGGATCACTGCAGATCACTGACAAAACACTGCAGATAGGCCAGTTTTAAATAAGGTGGAAAGTTTACATCTGTTTGTATTTCAACTTTAGAAAAATACTAAATTAAAATTCTGATTCCCTTCTTAACGCGAGTTTCGGAAGGAAATCCTTTTCTCCTTTACTAGTGGGTTCAAAAAATTGAACTCGGCCAGATATGGAGTCTATAATGGCGGGTCGCTTTGGTATTTTCTATTTTCTTCATGATACACTTCCTTTATTAAGAAATCGTAATAGATCTGTATAGTTAGACCTCCCGTGTCTTCCAGGTGCCGCGCCGGAACAGAATTATTCCAATCACGCCAAACAGGCCGGCGGCAAGAGTAATCGCTAAATAAACCCCTCTGGCATCAAACCCCAAGATCAAAGCAAGCAAATACGCTATCGGAAGCTCAAACAGCCAAAAGCAGAGAAAATTTATTACCGTTGGTGTGGTCGTGTCCCCGGCTCCGTTAAATGCCGAAACCGTCACCAGACCGTAGGCGTAAATCGGGTAGCAGAAGCTAATATAGCGCAGGCATTGAGAGCCGACGGCGATAAGCTTAGGGTCCTTGGAAAAAATCCCAATCAGAAATTCAGGGAATAGAATAAAAATCAGCGCCAGGCAGGAAAGAAAAGTCATGTTTACATGCCCGGCAATCCAGACAGATTTTTCCGCGCGCTCGGGTTTTCTAGCGCCAAGGTTTTGACCCATCAATGTTGCTGCAGCATTGCTCATACCCCATGACGGCAAAATTGAAAAGATAACAATACGAATGGCAATGGTGTAACCGGCAACGACCTCACTGCCAAAAAGCATCATAATGCGAACCAGACCAATATAGCTCGAGGTCGCAATAATGAATTGCCCGACCCCGCCTAATGAAAGTCGCAAGAGCCGCTTCATAACCGCAAATTGGATTTTGATTTGCTTTCTGGCTATGGTGATTCGACCTTTGGTATTCAACAACGAATAAATCTGGAATAAAACAGCTGTGCCTCTGCCAATGTTCGTCGCAATCGCGGCGCCTTTGATGCCCAATTCCGGGAATGGACCTAATCCAAGAATAAGACAGGGATCGAGAATAATGTTAATAAGATTGCCCAGCCACAAAACCCGCATTGCGATAGCGGCATCCCCGGCACCTCGAAATATAGAATTGATAATGAACAGAAGCATAATCACAATATTGCCGCCAAGCATTATTGAAGTATAAATAGAGCCAGACTCAATAATACTTTCTGAAGCACCCATGAGCTGCAAAAGGTTGGGCGCAAAGAAAATACCGAGCACTGAAATAGGTAGAGAAACAAGAAGCCCAACCAAAATCGCCTGAACGGCCGCGACGGATGCACCCTCCTTATTTTTTTCACCAATACGGCGTGCAACCATGGCCGTTGTAGCCATGGCCAGTCCAATACCAACTGCATACACAAGCGTCAGCATAGACTCGGTAACCCCAACTGTGGTCATCGCATCAGGACCCAGCTTAGCAACAAAGAAAATATCGACCACCGCAAAGACGGATTCCATGGACATCTCCAGCACCATTGGAATGGAGAGCAGCAGAATTGCCTTGCCGATACTTCCTTCGGTGAAATTCCGCTGTGAACCTGCAATCGCCTCACGAATATCTTTCCAAAGGCTGCTTATCTTGCCATTTATCTCTGATTTTGAATCATTAGAAACCAATTGAACCACTTGGTCTTATTGAATTACTCATTCATAATTCTCTCGATTTTGAATGTAAAACTGTACTCAGGATATTTTAGTCCTGGGAGATAGATTTGTTTGGTAATTAAAACTAAAAGAAGGAAAGATAATTCGCAAAGATGGTGGAAGCGAATTGTGGAATAAGAATTCTGGTAAGGATGACTCTGCAATTACCCGGTGTTAAAATAAATCACCGGTAATTGAATTGGAAAACCTGACTAAGCGAGTTATCTGCCTTCCGTTCTCACAATGACGTCTGGAAATTGAATTGGCATCTGATTTGTCCTTTCAAAATTTGGACTATCAATTAAGTTTTGTAAAGATACAAATTAATTTTAATTATACAAGATTTTTCTTGGTAAATAAAATGAAAGCTGGAAAGTATTCGAGGAAGGGTTTATAGGAGATTAGTGCGTTGCTATCGCTTGTTAAGACTATTTAGATTAAATTTACCTTAATTCAAATATCATTCCAAATTCGTCCCTTTTTTCCTGGCTCAGCCAGGCTGGGGAAAGCGTCTCTTCATCGTATTTGATTTTGTTTAATCTTCCATTGCTAAAATTAACCTCCTTGAGGAATGATTCACTTAAATCCGCACCTTTTATGTTGACTCCGGTAAAGTCTACGCCCTGAAAATTGACGCCGGTGAGTCTTGCACCTTCGAAGTCTACTTTTCGTAAATCCGCCCCCTGGAGATTGGCGTTGAGTAAGTTTGCATTTCTTAAATTGGCTTCTACCAGAAATGCACCTGCCAGGTTGGCGCCTATCAGATTGGCTCTTTCCAGGTTGGTGCCTCGAAAATTTGCACCGATTAACCAAGCATTTCTTAAGTCGTCATATTTAAGATTTGTATTTCTTAAATTGAGAAAATGATTCTGTTCGATTTCTTCATTGAGCCATTTCCGGCGTCCTATAACAGATAGAATTGCCTGTATGTTAGTTTCCAGTCGTTTTTGTTTAAAGGAATCCCTGCCATTTGCGATGTTATGATTTTGGTGTTCATCTGAAAAAAGAGCTGCCCGATTGAACGGTGAGTTTTCCCGAACATAGGCCGTTAAAATCTCCATTATAATCCAGTGATCTATTTCGGATTCGGCGGCAATTTTTTCCAGCGTATAAATTCCACCAAGCTGAATTTCAAGTTTATAAGTGCCTAATTGCTCAACCGCGCGACTGAAACGGTCTGCAATCCGCACCTCATTTGTAATTTGTATATTCTTTTCTATAGCAATCATCCTGCGATAGATAAAGTAAAGCCCGAATAGACCTGCTACTGCTGCGATTATTAGAATCAGAGATCTTCTGGTTTCAAAAAGAAGAGTAGACAGTTCCTGCGGGGTCAAACTTTCCGCGGGAGATACCAGCCATTGGGGAATATTCCAAGTGAGTGCGATCACCGACACGATTGCTAAAAGTAAAAGAACATACCTTATGTAAAAAAAGGCATTTTTCATATATTTTCACCTTCAATCATCAACAACTTTATTTATACTGACATTGGTCGATTTTTGAAGAGTACTTTATCTTAAATATTTCGTTGATATTTTGGAAGTTATGAAAAATTATTTGAAGGCTAACTGTGCTGAATGTTTTGTTGAAAAAAGCTTAACCGCGAAGAAAAGATCAGCCTAAATCAACCCGACACAACCACTAATCGATTCGGTTTGGAGAATCCCAAAAAAAACAGGTGAGCCCGAGATCGGTGCCAAACCAGATATGATCGCCATCCAGTAAAATGGCATTGACATGGTTATCGATCAAACCGTCTTCAATGGTAAACGTGCGCCATGATTTGGTCTTACGGTTGTATTTCATCACACCCTGATCGGTGCCGGCCCAGACTGCTTTTTTAGTTGCTACAATTCTATTCACTCGAGTCCTTGGAAAAAACCTTCCCTCGGGTACGCCTCGCCACTCCTGCTTTTCTACATCAAAAACATCGATACCTTCCAAACTGCCAAACCAAATTTCATTTTCATAGCGCGAAATTGAGTTGATTACATTCGTCGTCGGGCCGCCGATTTCATTGCTGAATCCACCTTCGCGTTTGTAGGTGTCGTACACATAGATGCCCTGATTCGTCGCCGCCCAGAGGAGATTTTCCATCAATTCCAAATCATAGACTTCAACTATAGTTAGATTGCCCGGACTGACAGGCGAAATTTTCAGGCTGTCCTTTTTTCCCAGGCTATTTTTTTCTATCCGATCGATGCCATTGGCCGTGCCAACCCAGATGGTTGAATCATCTGTGACGGTATCAAAAATAATATTGTCCGAAAGACCGTCAAAACGATCGTACGTCTTCCAATTGCCGCTTTTGGTGGAATAAAGAGACAACCCATAGCCGGTTGAAAACCAAATAGTGTCACCGTCCACAGTAATTGAATTAACTTCGTCGCTGGTTAGCCCTGAAATGCTTCGTTGGTCATAGATTTTCCAAGTGTCCCGATTCAGATCCCATGCTGTAATACTCTGCCGACTTTGATTGCTCCGCGATGCGCTTGCAATCCATAGGACTTCATTATGGAAATTTAAAGCATTCACCCCTCTTTTTGCTATGCCGTAATTGAGCATACTCAATTGCATCGAATTAAGATCGCCTTTCCCGGCGCCAAGCCCCCGGGTGCCAATCCAAAGATTGCCCCAATTATCCGGGACAGCTGCACTGATTTCAGCCCGTCTAAAATTAAAGTCCTCAATGATTCCCACCGGATTAAACAAATAACCGTTGCTCATAAAAAAGTGCGGCAGATTCTTTAGACGGCTCGCGGCTTTACCAAACCAGCGTACATTCTGATCCCGCAAGGGGTTGTCAAAAATAGTATTTGCCACGAGAACAATGCCGCCGAATTTATTGGATTCAAATAGTCTGCCGCCGCGGGTTAGAAATAAGATTCTATTTTTCGCAACCCCAATCGACTCTATTTCATCCGAAAAGGGCAGACCAAATTCGTCATTAAAAGAATTATGCCATCTTTTGCCAGTGGGATGATAAAAACTGACGGCAGTGCGGGATGCACACCATAAATACCCGGTAGTTTGATCGAATGCCAGGGCCAAAATTTCGTTATCGGCCAGGCCGTTGCTGGTGGTCCAGGGAAAATCCCAGCTATTTCGAAATTGATCGTAGCGGGTGATTCCAGACTCAGTTGTGCCAAAGTAGACGTATTCAGTTCCGACAGCGATCGAGGTGACAAAGCGGGCGACAGAGTAACTGACCCAGTCGCCCTGGTCGTAGTTAGGGTTGGTTTCACGGATTCGGGGACGGGATTCCTGAGAGTAGGATAGTGTTGGTAGGAGAACGATAAAAAAGATCACAAAGGAAGAAATTAGATGTCTATAATATGCACCAGTCATAATCCTGAAAGTAGTAAGTGCAAAAAGCCAATGCAAGAATTTTCCCACTCTACTCTTGGCTTTTCTTCTTCCCCTTCAAAAGCCACTTTATTTTATGAGCGTTTTCCGGAGTCGTTCTTAAGTTTAAGGTAACTGTATTTTCCTGATAATCAGATTCTAAAACTTCGGATAAACGATGGATTTTAGACACCGTTTCGGAGTCGCTGATGTCAAGTGTCAACTCCAAATCAACAATTGCTTCACTGGACATTTTAACCATTTCTTTTTTTAAATCTTCCAAAAACATTCCTTTGGTTGCCGAGACAAAAACCGCATGCTTATATTCCTTTTTAAACCTTTGCACCAGCCCTTTTTGCTCGAGTTTGTCAATTTTATTAAAGACATAAATCGTCGGTGTGTTTAGAATTTCCAATTCATTCAACACTTCTTTTACCACAGAGATTTGTTCAATAACAAGAGGGTGACTGATATCAACGACGTGCAAAAGAAGATCAGCGACAATGGCTTCTTCTAGGGTACTCATAAAAGAGGCAACCAAATTATGTGGCAATTTTCTGATAAAGCCAACCGTATCAATGAGAAGCAAGTCAGAATGATCATCGATTTTCAGTCGGCGGATTGTCGGATCTAAAGTCGCAAACAGCCGATCCTCAACGAAAACCTTCGAGTCAGTAAGCGTGTTGAGCAGAGTTGATTTTCCGGCATTGGTGTAACCGACGAGAGCTGCTTTAATCGTTAGTTCACGGCCACGCCGCCGCACATCTCTTTGCTTTTTAATCTTGACCAAATCTGCCGTAAGTTTGCTGATTCTCTTGCCGATGAGACGACGGTCAACCTCGAGCTGGGTTTCGCCCGGGCCCCTTGTGCCGATCCCACCGACTTGTCGCGACAAGTGGGTCCACTGCCGGGTCAATCTTGGAAGCAAGTATTTGAGCTGCGCTAATTCAACCTGGGTTTTGGCTTCGCGGGTTTTCGCTCTGCCGGCAAAAATGTCTAAAATCAAACCGCTGCGATCTAGAATTTTCTTGTCTGAAAGGCCCTCGAGATTGCGGATTTGCGCCGGACTTAAGTCATCGTCAAAGATGATTAAGTCGGCATGGTGCTTTTGCGCTAATTCAGAAAGCTCCTCTGCCTTGCCCCGGCCGACATAAAAAGCAGGATCTATTTTTCCTTTTTCCTGAATAACTTTATCTGTGACAACAGCGCCAGCAGTATCAGCCAGCAAAGCAAGCTCTTCCAAATGATCTTCTTTTTCCCAGCGATCGGTTCCTTTTTTGATGACCCCAACCAGAATGCTTTTTTCTTTACCGCTAGAATTAATTTCGTACAAGTAACCTAACTCCTCCTCGTGTTGCGATTCCTAAATATATGCATCATAGAATAAAGCAGATATGAATTGACCCAAGCATGGTTGTGAGCGTCATGAGTCGTCATTGTGTCACTTACTGTCATTGATAGTGACCAAATTGATCTGCAATGATTTTGAATAACTATTCAGCCTATAAATCAAATAAAATCGAATTAGTTTTTGAACGTTAATTAGGACTCACTGGTCTAGTTTTCTTATTGGGAACTGCTACTTTTTCTCTGAAAAACATCATTTCAATTAATAAAATTAAAAGTGCAATCATAATCAGGATTTTCCAGAATTCCCTGCCGAAACGGGTTTCATTGAGTTTTTCGGCAATATCACTCGATTGACTAATTTCATAAACTTGTTTCGCATGGATCGCTTCAGCTAATTCCTCGGTCGTAAATGTAGCGTTTTCAGATTCAACCGGATCTATGTTGACGGCCCACTGAGTAGCGATTTCAT
The DNA here is from genome assembly GCA_004356825.1 of Caldithrix sp. Classification (GTDB taxonomy): domain Bacteria; phylum Zhuqueibacterota; class Zhuqueibacteria; order Oceanimicrobiales; family Oceanimicrobiaceae; genus Oceanimicrobium. Next base: position 5,645 of record SMXC01000239.1, on the reverse strand, counting down.
TGTTCTGGTTAAGCGTGTAGATTCCGGGTTGCTCGGTCTTTCTGAAACGGATAAAATAATTACCATTCGATACCTCGGGTTTAATCTTAACTTCAGTCTCGTCTGGTTTTTTAATTGCTAAATGCGCCCCGAAAATTAATTTTTCAGAGGTGAAACCAAGTTCACTTCCAACGAAATTTTTATCACTTTCGACGGAGGCAGCGCCGGCCAGATAACTAACCGAACGGTTTACCAGCGGCACAAAAAGCCCGCGGAAAATCAGGTCCGACCAATCTCGCGAAATGCCGGTGGTCATGTAAATAATCCGTCCCTTTTGCAGCTGCGACTCGAACAAAAACGGCGCGCCGTTATTGTATTCGATTATCTTATCCAAAGGTTCTTTCGAGCTGACATTTAAAGTAAACCGAACATGGGGTGATTCCACCGCCTTTTCATCTTCAAACACCCCTTTAAAAATCGGGTGGCTGAAATCGATTTTCCCAAATGAAAGGAATTGTTCGCCACGCCCTTTAGCGGACGATTGAGTCAAAAGCGGCAGATTTAATCTTTTATGTAATCCGTCATTGTAATTTCTGAGATCAACATCGGCACCCAAAAATATCATAAGTCCGCCGCCCTCGCTGACGAATTTTTGTAGCTTTAATGTTTCTGCATTATCAAATTTTGAAACATTTGACACGAGTACAACTTCGGTGTTGTCCAAATTGTATTCAGCAAAATCCCTGGCTAAAATTAGCTCAATATTAAGGTATGAGGAAACTTCTTTTTGCGGCCGCAGCGCCAGGTTTAGATAATAAGTATCCTGCGCCTCATTTCCTAAGAGGACAACCGTGATTTCTTCGGGAATTGTAAATGTAAAAAATCTACGGTTATCTTCGATTAAGTCGTCCTCCTCCAAAAGTACGAATCCGGATTGGAACCCGGGTTGCTCGGGTACAAAACGGAAAACCACATTTGCAGCGGAGTTTGTTTCCAGATCGACAACATTTTGGCCAACGCGTTTACCATTGATGAAGAGGTGCACGAGTTTGTTGTTGACAGCATTTTCGCCATAGTTTTTAATCGTGGCTTTGATCTCGACAACTTTCCCTTGCTCTAAAATTTGATTTTCAAAAGAGACATCCGTGACACCAAGGTTTTCTTCGCTTGAAATGGCGGTCGGCAAAACAAACAAGCTGACATCATCACCTATTAAACCTGTCCCATTTACCTCCGAAATAGTTAAACCGGTTTTCTGCATGTCACAGATAAAATAAACTTCTTTATTAATGTTCGAAGAAGCCGCCATAATTTGATTTGCAAGTACAAGGGCTGCCTGGTAGTTAGTCTTCTTATAAGACAACTCTGTTTGCTCAATCAGATCTTTTATGTTCTCAATGGTATATCTTGGACCATCATGCGCGAAAGTTGGCGGATCCTGCGGGTAAAGCAAATACATTTCATCCCCGGCCCTTAATAAATCCGCCACCTCTAACGCTCGCTTTCTTGCCGCATCCAAAAGTTTTTGTCCCTCAAATTCTCTTCCCATACTCAAGGTATTGTCAAATATTATTACTGCGGTGAGTTGGGCGCCTGCAAGCAAAGACGAGGAGCCGGAATTTCTCAAAGTTGGCCGTGCAAAAGCAAAAATGAGGACTAGGATTAGAAGCGTTCGCAGGATCAAGAGCAGAATTTGGCGGATTTTCAACCGGCGGATTTTTTGCTTCTGAAGTTCTTTTAAGAATTTAAGACTACTGAAAAGGATGGTCTTGGTTTTTTGTCGAGTGAATAGGTGAATAAGGATAGGAATGGCGACAGCGGTGAGGCCAAACAAAATTGCGGAGTTTAAAAATGTCAGCATTTATTAAGAAAAAAGATGCTATATGTTTTACTTAACCACGAATAATTCATCAACCACACAGATACGGAGGCACAGAGATGTGGGGTATTTAATGCAAGCCACCCTAATCATTTCTGCAGTGACACAAAATATCTTGAAAATGTTTTTCCTTATAATTTTTTTATTCTCTGTGTCTTTGTGGTTCATGAATTATTCTTCAGTTAATTAATTTTACAACTTCTTTAAATTCAGGCGTTCCAGCTTCCTGCAACAATTCGAAAAGGAGAGCTTCTACGGATGTCAGCACCACGCCGGCATTTGACATTCTTTCAAGGGCGGTCTGGTAGTCCAGCTCTTTGCGTGAAGACACCGCATCTTTTGGGATGTGAACTTGTATTTCCTGCACCAGCAAATCCAAAGCGGTTTGCTGAACACAAACATGCGACTCGATACCGGTCACTATCACTTGCTTAATGTTTTGACCATTGATTTTCTCAAGGAACTCTTGCGACCCACAGCAGCTAAAAGTCATTTTTTGTAAAGGCGATTGACCTTGCAAAGCCTGCAGGATTTTCGGCTCGGTCGGTCCCAGTCCTTTTGGGTACTGCTCAGTGATGAAAATCGCCACGTTTAGAGTTTGGCAAGCTTTGATGAGCTTGAGAATGCTGTCGACAACAAGGTTACCGTGCATCATCACGGCATTTATTTTTTCCTGCACATCGACGATGAGCAAGGCGGTATGTTTGCGGTCGAGGATTTGGGGATGGCGTTTCATGCGGTTATTTTCTTGAGAGATCGGGATCTTATTTTAAGACGAGTAGTTTTTTTGATTCGATAAATCTGTCAGTTTGCAATTGATACAGATAAACTCCGCTCGCAATTCCAGTTGCATTCCACTCAACTTCATGTTGGCCCGCGGTAATTCTATTATCCACAAGTGTTTCAATGTGATGGCCAAGAACATCGTAAATCTTTAATGTCACGTTGGAAGTATTCGAGAGAAAAAATCTTATTTTCGTTACGGGATTAAAGGGGTTTGGGTAATTTTGGGTTAATGGCAACGATGAAATATTTTCCTCATTATTAGCAACGGATGTAATCAGGCGTGGGTAGAAATACAGGTGTGCTGGAATGCCTCCTGGCTCTTCACTTATCGTGTAATATCCCATTTGGTCGGATGTCCAACCTACCGCCTCACCTTGAAGCTCAGAAATATACGGCACGGTGACGGGCTCATTTTCGAAAGCCTGGCTCAATGTTTGTTCCGGCGTACGACACCAGTAATTCATCGTGGTATATGTCTTAATAAGTATTTCAAGTCCTGAGGGAGAGATGTCTCCACCAACCGTGAGCGTTAAATTCAGTGTCGCCACCTGTTCGAGTGTGATGGTTTGCGTTGTCGATTGTGGATAAGCTGCAAGGTATACTCTCACCTGGCTTTCTCTCTTTGAAATGATATAAATATCTTTTGTAAGCGGATCAACCATCAGGGTCTCGGCATCTCGATTGCCATCAGGGTATTGAAAAGTGATGGTTTCCGCAAGGGAAATTGCTGTGTCCAGCGGAGCCTGGTTCGAATCTACCATTGGCTCAGGAATACGGTAAATGAACTTGAGATCATGTTGCGCCGAGTTATCCCCAATATCGCCGATATAAATATAGGTTTCATTATCATCCGGTCCGGGACCGACGGCAATATCTTCCCAGTCACGATTAACAATTCCATCAATATTATACACACCAAGATGACTCCCCTGTAAATTAAAGGCAAATAACCGAGCTTGATCCCCCGAATCGTTGTGGGTCCAAAGGACATTTGGGTTTTTTCGGCTCATGGCAATACCTGAGGCTTCATTTATAGGGTCGTATGCAATTAAGCCCAGGTCTTGCCGCTCCCCGAAATTCGGATCCTCCGCATACGAGGAGATGCTTGTCATGAAAAAAAATGTTATCAGAGCCAATGATCGAGCCCATGTTTTTGGTTTCACCAATTTGGGTGTTCCTTAATTAATTTTAATTTTGGAATTAATTCTGGGTCTCACTTTAATATAAGCACGCAAAACGCTCGGGTGCCGATGTCAATACTTTGATTAGAACCCACGCGCTTTTTTGTGTGGCACGTGCCACACGGATTTCTGTTTTAGTTTGTCAAGGGACCCGCGCGTGCATCATCACCGTGTTTATTTTTTCCTGCACATCGACGATGAGCAGAGCGGTGTGTAGGTGCCCCTCGCTTTTTAAAGATACTCCAATTATTAGCGAAAGGCAACAGCAAAGTCGCGAGCGCCTGCCCTATGGAGTCGATGGGCTTTGTGTAGAGCAAGCCTGTCCAGTTGGAATTTTCTACTGGGCTAATCTCCCTCAAAAAAAGAATATTTCTGATGCCTCGGAATCGTCCGGGCCGTGGAATATCTCAAGCAGAGAGATTCCTGAACGCTTTACTTACCACTTCCACAAGCTTGCATCGATACCGATCCACTTTTCCAGCCACTCTGCCTGAAATTCGGATGCTTCCGGAGAAAGCCCATGACCAGAGTCGTACCACCGAATGGTTTTCGGTTCGCTGCCGGCGTTTTGGTATTTCTCTGCATCGTGCACACTGACAAATTCATCCCGCAAACCATTCTGAAAAAGCAGTGGCGCCGGCGCCGCTCGTCCGACGAAGCGAATGGGCTCGATGGGTTCCATAGCTCTCAACCAGCGCTTGCGCTGATCAGACGGCAAGCGATCGAGGTCACCGCCTGTGCGGAAGTGTGTCACGACCCCGCCGTCTCCCACGACCAATGCGTACGCAACAATGCGGCGCTCAACCCCGGCCAAAAGTCCGCCAATTGCGCCGCCATAGCTGCCGCCAACAAAGCCGATGCGGGCGCCGTCCACTAATTCGTGCGCCCTTAACAAGTCGACGCCGCGGCGCAAATCTACAATCAACTGTACCTGCTCGACACTGTCCTGCGGGGTGAACTGGATAGGAAAGTCCCGCGGACCCGCCTCGACACGTGCCCAGGGAGCAGTGATGATAAGAACCACGGCGCCCATTCTCGTGTAGCGCTGCGCACGGCCGGTGATGTCATGGCGATTGCTGGGCAGCCCATGCATGATGATGAGACCGGGGAAAGGGCCTTCGCCCTCGGGCAGAAACAGAAATGCAGGCACGCGTCCGCCCATGGGGCTGGCGTAGGTAATGTCCTGTACCATGAAGCTCTCAACTGGAAATTCCCTGACAAGTTGAATCTCCAAAGGCGCACTGTCATCATACTCGAATAATTGCAGCACCTCGTCTGAGACTTCGGGCGGTATGATAGGCGAAGTGGGCGACCCGGAGCATCCAAGAAGGGTCCCCAGCGAGAGCAATACAGTAACTAACTTCCAAGTGAACATCATCGATATCTCCTTTATAATGATCATTTTTTCTCGTTTTGTGGTAGAACCGGGCTAGCTGAGCTTCCTGCAGACGGCTCAAGCCTCTGCAATTTTTATATTACCAAAACCAGGCAGTTAAATGGTTACAAGCCGACATCGACTCAAAGTTGTCTATTATATTGTTCCAATACTTGAAAGATTACACAAAAAGATATAATTATCAACAGTTATTACCCATTGATAAATCTCAAAATAAAACTTGACACTAATCTGTTATTTCAATATATTTCGATTGAATGATTGCTCAATCGTTTGTTTTTTGTTTAAGGTTCAGCTTGAAAAGGAGTGTTGAAAGTGAACGAAACCGCAACCTGCGAAGTCTTCTTAATCGATGAAGATAAAGTCAAATCCGTGGAAAAGACGCTGTCCGCCAATGCACATATTTTCCAACTGACGGAAATTT
>SMXC01000238.1 GCA_004356825.1 Caldithrix sp. | reverse complement strand
TTTGCCACTGATGAACACGGATTCTCACAGATTGTTTGACGAAAACGACCTTTCCTTAATAATATTCAGATAATCAGTGGAAATCCGTGTCAATCCGTGGCTTAAGTCTTATTTGCAGCAGCCTGCTACAATCCGCAGGAATGACATTGGACGGGTCGTTTTTGGTCTTGATCCTCATTTTATTCCTTACATCGAACTGACGTTATTTTAAACTTAGTAACAAAGTTGGCGGATTGAAGATTTCAAATAAAGAAACCCGTGAAAGGTTAAAAGCAAAATCTTGACTCATCCTCCATTTAAACCTGTAAGGTTTGCTACGCAAATATAGCAGCTTTCACATTTAATAGCAAATTGTAAGTCTGTCAAACACTTTACCAAATTGCATCATTTCTAACAAATTCAAAATTAAAAAAATCCGTAATTAATAAAACACCCGCAGACGTTGAAAGATAAAGAAGATCATTATTGTGGCTTTGAATGATATTTCAAAATCGATCTTCACGATCTTGATATCGGCAAAAGACCAAAAAAAATCTGTGAGAATCCGCGTAAATCCGTGGCTAATTTTAATTTTCTATTAACTTCTAATCCGTTCGCTAAAGCTTCTCCAGTAAATAATTTGTAATCTTTGTAAACAAATGCAACTGGGTCTTGCCACCGGAAATTCGGTGATTGCGGTTCGGGTAGATCATCATATCGAATTGAATAGCACGGTTTTGCAAGGCATCCACCACTTGCATGGTATTTTGTACATGTACGTTGTCATCGCCGGTGCCGTGAACAATGAGCAGGTTTCCTTTTAAGCCCTCGATATAATTTAAAACATTTGCCGCTTTATAACCCTCGACATTTTCCTGAGGCAACCCCATGTAACGTTCAGTCCAAATGGTGTCGTAGAAATGAAAGTCAGAAACCGGCGCAACCGAAACACCGGTCTTGAAATAATCTGCAGCGCGCATCATCATCATAAGCGTGAGGTAGCCGCCGCCACTCCAGCCCCAGAATCCAACTCGTGAACTGTCGACATACGGCAGCGCTGCGAGATATTTTGCACCTTCAATTTGGTCATGCACCGCCCATTTGCTCAAGTCTTTGTAGGCTAAATTCTTGAAAGCCTTGCCCCGGCCGCCGGTGCCGCGGTTATCGACGCAAAAAATAATGTATCCTTTTTCTGTCAGCAATTGATGCCAGAGTGTGCGGCTTCCACCCCAGCGATTCACCACCATTTGTGAACCGGGACCGCCATAACCGAAAACCAGCACCGGATATTTTTTTGCGGCATCAAAGTTGGCCGGCTTGATCATGTATGCATTTAACTTAGTACCATCTGTGGTCTTGAAAGAAAAAAAATCGGGCGGCACCAGTGCATGTTCCTGTAAAGCAGCTATTTCATTTTTCTCTAGAAAACGCAGCAAAGAACCATCTGCTTTGCGTAACATCACTTGCGTCGGGGTTTTCACATCTGAAAAGAATCCAACCACGTGCTTAAAATCAGGAGAAAAGTTGCCACGGTGCCAACCCGCCCTTTTAGAAATTCTCTCCAAGTTTTTGCCGTTAAGATTTATCCGGTAAACGTTGTGCTCCAGAGGTGAATCTTTTTTGCCATAAAAGTAAAGTAGATCATTTTTCTCATCCACTCCGGCAAGGGAGCTGATCTCCCAATCTCCATTTGTAACCTGCTGAACCAGATTGCCATCATAATCATACAGATAAGCATGCTTGAAGCCGCTTTTCTCCGAGGTCACAATAATTTGGTCCTTGCTTTTCAGAAACTGAATATCATGGCGGACGTCTATCCAGGCCGTATTTTTGTCTTCGATGATTGCCCGGGTCTTTCCGGTACTCAGGTCAGCTATCAATAAATTCAGGTGGTTTTGTAAGCGGTTCAAGCGCACCATTGCCAGCTTATGCGACGAGTTGGTCCAAAAAATCCGTGGAATATAAATATCGGTTTCTTCGCCAAGATCCAACCAGGCTGTTTTACCGGTTTCAAGATCGGCCACGCCAATTTTAACAACTGCGTTTTGTTCACCGGCTTTGGGATATTTGAGTTTAAAAACTGTGTTGTAAAGCGGCATTTGATCCAGCAGATGAAACTCTTTTACTCTGCTTTGATCGGTGTTCCAGAAAGCTATTTTTTTGCTGTCCGGTGACCAGCGCCAGGCGTCGGCCAGGCCAAATTCCTCTTCATAAACCCAGTCAAATTCACCGTTGAGAATATCGGCGGTACCGTTTTCCGTAATCGCGCGCTCTTTCCCGGTCTTGAGGTCGCTGATAAAAATATTGTGGTCGCGCACAAAGCCGACCCACTTTCCGTCCGGCGAAAGTTTGACATTGCGCAAATGCGCATCGCCGTTGGCAATTGCAATGAGTTTCTTGTTTTTAACTTCGTACAGGAAATAGGGCGCCTGCCTGGAATGCCGCCAAATGGCTGTTATTTTGCCTGTAATGAGCAAGTATTTGCCGTCCGAGGTCCAACTGTAGCCGCTCATATTGAGAGTTTCGTTTTCATATTTCAGGTCTGCACCGGCGAGCAAACGCCTTTCCTTACCCGACTTAACTTCATGGGTGTAAATATCCAACTGCTCGGTTTCTTCATTCCGTTTTGTAAATGTAAAAGCAGAGCCATCCGGCTGCCACTGAATATTCTCAATGGTTTTACCCCGGAATTTGTCTGAGTCATAAATGTCTTCGAGCGTCAGAGGTTTTTTGTCATTTGCGTGCAGGGAACAAACAAGCGCAAGAAATATGATGAATTTAGTTTTGAGAAGTGTTCTCATGAATTACTCCTTAGTGGTTATTGGCATAATGAAAGTGCACCGGTAAAGGTGTACTTGAATGTGCGACGGCGTCCCGCCGAGCATTCCCGTGCAAAGGGTCTGAGCATAGAAACCCTCGGCGAGACGCCGTCGGGCTAGAGATCCGGGAGTTTTCGGTCAATCGCTAGTTATTCTTGTTTCCTATTTCAATAGGTTTGGAAGTCACCAAAATCAAATTAATTCCCTCCGGCTCCGCAATCACAAAATGCCGTGCGTCAGGGGCGCCTTGCTTGCCCAGATTCAGCATCTCCTCTTCTGTCCGGTGAATTAGAAACCACTCCATAAGACCCTCCATCAGGGCTCTTGTCGGGTTACTGACATCAAAATTACCGATAAACATGAGGCCGCCCGGCTTCAGGAAGGCATAAAGGCGACTGATTAAAGTGATCGCAACTCTGTCCTCAAGGTAATCAAAAAGACCTAGAGAATACAGGACATCCTGCTGACCCAAGTCGATTGATTTCTTCAAAAAATCTATCACTCCGCCATTGATGAACTTGAGTTTCAGTCTTTTGTCGCTTGGTATGTTTGTCCGTGCGTTAGCCAGGGCATCCTTATCCTGATCTACCAGTGTCCAGACGATATTCTTAACATGAGTATTATCTTTTAAAAGGGCAAGTGTTCCCGCCACCTCTCTTGACGGGCCGCAGGCGATGCTTGTGATTTCGAGTTTTGTATGTATTTTTGCACGTTGCTGTATCAGACCCTGGATGATTTTAGCCCGATTGCGGACCGCATTTGATGCGGGATTGGAAAACAGATAATAATTTAGGAGTTTGCCCATGTTAGTCTGGCTGTCGAAAATCTGGTTATCATACACGTAATTCATCATCTGGTAATCACCAGCATATCCCTGGGGCTTGCGCAAACACCGGCTCATGAACGGGCTTTGGTCTATAAGCGTAGCGAAGTCTTTAATCATTGATCGGAGCGCCGCGCTGGCACTGTCAACATCGGGAAAGTTCTCCGTCACAGTTGAATAAAAATCGCCAAACTTTGATGTCGCGATGCACGATCCTTTTTTGTGGGCGGCCTGCAGCCCTGTGCGATTTGGGTGGCGTAGGTGAGACAATTGTCAATTGAGAATTTGGAATTAGGAATTCGCGTAATTCTTTACCCTCGACAAATTCCATGGCGATAAACGGCTGTCGCCATCTTCCACCGAATAAATCGTACAGATATTCGGATGGTTGAGCGCGCTGGCCGTTCGTGCCTCATTGATGAAATGTTGGCGCAGTTCGTCATCGGAGGCCACGTCCAGCGGCAGGAATTTCAGGGCGACCATGCGCTGCAGTTTGGTATCCTCGGCTTTGTAGACGACGCCCATGCCCACCTTCGCCGAGTTTTTCGAGGATTTTATAGTGGGAGATCGTTTTGCCGATCAATTCATTACCTTAGATTCTATTTATTTCCATAAAGGTTAGACTTATGATTGGATGACACTCTCTATTATTTTTCTTAAGGCTACAAATTAGGAACAATGGCCACTTTCTGGGAGCAAAATAAAAATATTCTTTATCTAAAGGCAAGGGAAATCCCCAGGCAGTTTCTACCCGGTATACATCGCCTCAATCAAATCTGCAAACTCTTCCATCACTACTTTACGCTTGATTTTCATGGTCGGAGTCAAAAGGCCGGATTCAATGGTAAAGGCCTCCGGCAGCAGGGTAAATTTGCGAATCTTCTCATAGTTGGAAACGTGTTTCTGGCGTCCATCTACTTCTTTCTGGATGAGATCGATCACCGCCTGTTCTTTAATCAATTCTTCTGGCTGTTCGGTGTTTAGCTTATTCGCTTTTGCGAACATTATCAGGTTTTCAAAGTCAGGCACAATCAAGGCACTGATAAAGTTGCGCTTTTCGCCAATCAACAGTACCTGTTCAATGTGCCTGGCATTTTCAATTTCTTTTTCAATGGGCTGCGGCGCTACTTTTTTACCGACCGAGGTTACGATGAGCTGCTTTTTCCGGTCGGTGATCGACAAATAATTTTCATCATCAATTTTACCAATATCGCCGGTATGAAACCAGCCATCTATCATAACTTCGTCGGTTTCGGCTGGCATCCTATAGTATCCCATCATAATATTTGGTCCTTTAGCCAGTATTTCGCCGTCTTCAGCTATTTTAATTTCCACGCTGCGCAGAATCTTACCGACGGTGCCAAATTTCGGCCTCTCGTAGGGATTCACGGCAAGAACCGGCGAGGTTTCGGTCAAACCGTACCCTTCCAGGATTCTCAAACCCGCGGCAAAAAAGAATCGAGCCACCTCGGCAGACAATGGCGCACCACCAGAGATAAAATACTTTAAGTTGCCACCGGTTTTGGCCTGTATTTTGGCAAGAACAAGTTTATCAGCGAGACTATATTTTAAATTTAATATAAAACCACCGCTCTTGTCTTGCAGGATATATTTTCCCTTCTCCCCGCCAACTTTTATGGCCCATTCGAAGATTTTTTTCTTGAGACCGCCAGCCCTGGCCGCCTTCGCTTCGATTTTCGCCTTGACTTTTTCGTAGAAACGGGGTACCGCCGCCATAATTGTCGGACCGGTCTTTTCTAAATCCAGGGCAACATTATCATTATGTGCCGAATAAACAATGGTTGCACCGGCATAAAAGTAAGCATAATCCAGCATTCTTTCAAAAGCATGACATAAAGGCAAAAAAGAGAGGCATTTGTCCTGTGCAGTAATTTCGATCATATCCACGGCATCCAGAACATTGGAGACAAAATTTCGGTGGCTGAGCATGACCCCTTTGGGAATGCCGGTTGTTCCGGAAGTATAAATAATACTGGAAATCATTTCCGGTTTGGCGAGCTTAACCGCCTTGTCGTAGAAATCCCTGTCATTCTGCTCCCTGCCTTTTTGCAGTAGGACTTCAAAAAACAGGATGTCTTCTTTTGCCGCATTTTCTTCAAACGCGATGACATTCTTTACCTTTTTTATCTGATCTTTAATTTCGCCGATCTTAGCGGCTTGCTGGCTATTTGAAACGACAATCAACTCGGCCTCGCTGTTGTTGACAATGTATTCGATCTGCTCCGGAATCAGGGTTGGGAAAATTGGCACCACCACCGCGCCCAGTAAATGGCAGGCAAAATCGACGACGTGCCACTCAGGACGGTTTTCTGACAGCAAAACTACTTTTGTATCCTGCTTGATCCCGAGCTCTCGCAGTCCTAAAGCAAAATTAACAACGCTTGATTTAAATTCGTTGCTGGAAATATTGTAGTATTCATCGTCCTGGCCGCGGTAGACCAGCAAGTCAGGTTTGTTAAAATTAGAAACATTGTAATCGAAAAGCTGGCTCAAAGTCTCGATGTTCATTCACGATCCTCCATTTCAATATATAGAATCCTTGCGGTTGCCAAAATCTGCAAGGTTTAACAACTTCTGAAAATAACTTCGGCCAAAGTTAAAATCAAGGAAAAATAATCACAAAATCTTGACTTTTAACTTTCATAAATATAAATTCAGTTTCAGGATATTAACTCATAAAATAAAAATTAATGGAATTTATGGCACATCTAATCGATTATGAAATAATAGGCGATGATATGCAAGCTGTCATTATCTACCCTCGACGGCAATGAGATGGTTCCAGCTGAAGCCGCGTCAATGATGTTCATGACGGAGGGCATTCAAATGAACACGGGTACCGGTGGCGGGTTGCTAAAAGGGGTGAAAAGAATTCTAACCGGCGAGTCATTTTTTATCACGACGTTTCTAAACACCGCTTCGGGCCGGGAGCGGGTTGCATTTGGCGCACCCTACCCCGGTAAAATCATCCCAATGGATTTGGTAAAATTAGGTCCCATGCTTTGTCAGAGGGATGCTTAGTTGTGCTCAGCTTACGGCATCGATATTTCAGTTGCTTTTACAAAACGGCTTGGCGCCGGTTTTTGGGAAATGAGGGATTTATTTTGCAAAGGCTTCAAGGCAACGGTTTGGCCTTGGTGCATGCCGGTCGGTGCGATTCTGGAAATGAAACTGAGCGCGGGGGGAATCGTTGCGGGTTGACACGGGTTGACACGGGTTGTCTGCTAGCGATTGAGCAATCCGTTTATTATGACATTCAATTTGTCGGCGGCATTAAAACCGCTTTTTTGGGAGGCGAAGGTTTATTTTTTTTGCGAAACTAACCGGTCCCGGAACCGTTTATTTACAGAACACTTCCTTTTTCAAGGCTGGCTGACCGGGTTGCGTCTGCTACTCGTTCAAGTACCGGCGAAGTCAAAAGAGGTGGCTCGATTTCGGGAATCCTGGGTGACATCATCGGCGGCGACCGATAGAAAAAAATGCGGTTTTTTTTCTCCGGATTCGGTTCTATTATTGAAAAATTCAATCGTAATTTTAAATATCCAACAGGTACTCCCGAAGAAGTCGGGGCACGACATAAATTTTAATTAAATCAATAGCCAAAGGCCAAACGCTTATTTAAAGTTTTGGATTCCTGATTTCATCAGGAGCTATTACAGTAAATTCAAGGAGAGGATGAATAGATAGATGGGTGAAAAGAATCGACGCGTTGTAGTCACCGGCATGGGCATGGTTACCCCCATTGGCCTTACAGTCAAAGAAAACTGGCGCAGTATTTTAGAATGCCGCTCGGGCATTGGCGTGCTCACCAAATTTGACATAACAAACCTCCCGGTAAAAATCGCCGGCGAAGTAAAGAATTTTAATCCGGAAAATTACATCGATAAAAAAGAAATCAAAAAGATGGATCCGTTCATACAATTCACCATGGCAGCTACTAAAGAAGCCATGCAGGATTCTCATCTCATGATTGACGAATCCAATTCGGAGCGCATCGGGGTAATTATCGGTTCGGGTCAGGGTGGAATAACCACCATCGAACAGAATACTTTAAAAGCCCATAATGGAAGTATCAACCGTATTTCACCGTTTCTTATCCCCTCGGCTTTAATAAATTTAGCATCCGGGCAAGTCGCGATAAAATACAAAATACATGGTCCCAGCTATGGAATTGTTTCTGCATGCTCAACCGGGGTGCACGCCATCGCCGATGGGTACTACACCATTATGCGAGGTGATGCAGACGCCATGATTGTCGGCGGTTCTGAAGCGACCCTCGTTCGTGTCGCCATGTCGGGTTTTGCGAAAGCCAGAGCCCTCTCTTTGCGTAACAACGAACCGGAAAAAGCCAGCCGGCCTTTTGACTTAAACCGGGACGGCTTTGTCTCCAGCGAAGGCGCCGGCGTTCTGATTTTAGAAGACCTTGATTTGGCAAAAAATCGCGGGGTTAACATTTACGCGGAAGTGATTGGTTTTGGCATGAGCACGGACGCCTTTCATGTTACAGCTCCGGACCCGCAGGGTTTAGGTCCCAAATTATGCATGAAAAATGCGCTCAAGAATTCAGGTATTCAACCGGAAGATGTGGACTACATCAATGCGCACGGCACCTCAACCCCTTTAAACGACGTAACAGAAACGAAGGCTGTCAAGGAGGTTTTTGGAAACTGCGCTTATAAATTGCCTATAAGTTCGACCAAGTCAATGACAGGACACCTTTTGGGAGCTGCCGGGGCTATCGAGGCGATCTACTGTATTAAAGCAATCGAACACCAAATACTGCCACCCACGATCAATTATGAAACACCCGACCCGGAATGCGACCTCGATTATGTGCCCAATGAGCCTCGGCAAGCAAAAATAGAAATCACCCTGTCTAACTCATTCGGGTTTGGCGGGACAAATGCGAGTGTGGTTTTGAAAAGGTTTCGGGGCTAAACACCTTACCCAACTTAAAATCACCGGAATAGAAACCAGTCTCGACCGGTTTGCCATCTTTGATGGCGGGCTGCCATTCTACTCGTCTAAACGCCTTGACTGCCGCCGCATCCCACCCATTTTTCCCTCTCGATTCGGGAAGCAAGAACTTTTATTAAATTTTGACCAGAGGTCTTTTCTTTGAAATCACCCCTGGTCAAATCAAGCTTAATTTCAAAGTTTTCCTTGACTTCAGCTGGTTTTATTAGTATTATTTTTCAGCTCACTCGTGAAACTATCCTCAATTAATTAAAACAACGAAACAATTCGGCTGTAATACTCGATAAGAAAAAACTTCTGAAATTAACTGTTACTTAAGCGGGAGGGGCCAACCAGACGATATGATTGGTCAACAAATTTCACATTACGAAATCCTTGAGAAGCTTGGCAGCGGTGGCATGGGGTCGGTTTATAAAGCCAAAGATCTTAAACTGGATCGGTTGGTTGCTATAAAATTTCTCAATAAAGACCTCCTTACCGACAAAGAATCCCGCCAAAGATTCATCAATGAAGCAAAAACCGTCTCATCTTTAGATCACCCGAACATCGCCGTCGTACATGAGATCGATGAATTCGAGGACTCCATTTTTATTTGTATGGGATTTTACGAAGGTGAGACCTTACTGGATCTCATATCTGAAGGTCCCCTGCCTTTAGCGGATGTTTATTCATTTGCAATCCAAATTGCCCGGGGATTGGCTGAAGCACATAAAGCCGGCGTTGTTCACCGGGACATCAAACCTGCCAATATTATGGTTACCAAAAACGGTCAGGTTAAGATCCTCGACTTTGGATTGTCCAAGGGAATTAACATGACGGAGTTAACCCGGCAGGATACAATTCTTGGAACCGCGGCCTATATGTCTCCTGAACAGGTTCAAGGAAAACCATTAGATCATCTCACAGACATTTTTTCGTTCGGCATCATGCTTTACGAAATGACCACAGGTGACCGACCTTTCGCCGGCGAATACGGGGCAGCAGTGAGTTATGCGATCATGCATGAGAATCCACTGCCAATCAGAAACCAAAGGCCGGAAATCCCGCATGCACTGGAGGATGTAGTTCTAAAGGCTCTAGCGAAGGAAGAGCCGGAGCGCTACCAATCCGCAACTGAGATTGAAACAGATTTCAAGGCCATTCAAGATGGTGATTCGGTAAAAACATCTTTGCGGCCCAAAATTGCAATATCCTCTGCACGCAAGCGGACCTGGGCTTTGGCCGGAAGCATTCTAATGCTCGGTTTAATTTTTTCCCTATTCATGGTTTTCAGATCAGGCCCTCCAACACCAGGGACAGATAATTCAATTATGGTTTTGCCTTTTACCTTTGAAGGAAGTGAAGAAAGCTGGAATTGGTTAGGCAGTGCTATTACCGAGCTTATCAATACAAATTTAGCTCAATACAATTCTTTGCGGGTCTCTGGTTCCCGCCAAGGCGCCGCAATTATGCGAAATCTGGGAATCGAAAACCTAACAAATCTCAGCAAAGATGACTTGAAAAAAATTGCCCGGGCGGCAAAAGTAACAAGCATCGTCACAGGTAGTCTAATCAAAATGGGAAACAAAATAAGTACGAGAGCCACGGTACTACAAATAGATGAAGAAGAGTTGCTCCGCGAAACGAAGCGACTGGAAGGTGAACCGAAAAAACTCAATGAATTGGCGGCAATTATATCCTCTCAACTGGTAACGCTGTTAAAAATTGAGATAAATGCAAACAATAGACCTGCAGAGCCTACACAATCCCTTGAGGCGTTTCGATTCTTCCTCGA
>SMXC01000237.1 GCA_004356825.1 Caldithrix sp. | reverse complement strand
CCTTCTCCCCCCATCACTCCCGCCGCGATCAACAATCCGGATTGATATAAATCTGGCCGGCGGCGATCTATGTAAGCTCTGATAAGAGAGCCGACGGCAAGGGGGATGGCTAATCCTAAACCCAAAAACAGCCCGATTCCAGCGGGCATAAGCGGCACCCGGTTTTTGAATTTATCGGGTAAAAAACGATTGCTGATTTCGCCCAGAAAGGCGAGCACGAACCCCGCTGCAAACATAAGTGGATATTCAAAGCCAAAAATGCTGCTGGCAACCAGCTGCGCTTGCGGCGCCGGCATCGCCGGGGTAAAAAGCTGATCCGCGAATCCGCTCCGAATCGTTTGAAGGACAAAAGGCGCGGCAGCTCCTGCAAAAATCACGGCAATGATATCAACTTTCACAATGTCTGAAAATTTTGTGCCGATAATAGCGGCGGATTTGTAATCATGGCCGACGTCTCCGGCAACTGCGCAGGCGACACTGACGAAGGTAACTATCATAAACAACGCGAACATACTCAATTCCTGAGAAGCGGAATTATAAACGAAAGCTATCACCAGTCCGATAAAAATGCCAAACTGCTCCAGCGGATCAATATTGGTTTCCCCGGTCATTCTGGCGGCGACCGCCACCATAATGAATACACCGAGTACCGCAATCGTTGAGGCCCAAAAAGGAACGCCGATGAAAAGCAAGCCAGCCAGACTCAAAAAAACGATCATGGGCAAAAGGCGAAAATAGATTCCCCTTGACTTTAGCATCGGTGCGAATATTCTTCTAATTCGCGGGATAATGTAACTGACGAAAAATCCGATCCCGGCTCCCAGAACAATCCCCATCCCCAAATTCTGAACAATTCCCTTGGCCGGCTCAAATGCAAAGCCTTTTTGGGTTAGTAAAGGAATGATAATGAGCCAGCCCATGACTGCGCCCGCAAACCAGGCCAGGCCGGTACGTTTGCCCAGAATATAGCCGCCACTAACAGCTAAGGGTAAGGGTATAATCGCGACATAAATACCCAAAAAAGTTAGTCCGGTAAGAGCAAATCCGGCCGGGAAATAGATATCGCGCACCAGGGCAAACAGGGCAGCGGCAGCGCCGCACATTAAAATAAAAAATAATTGCCGGCCGCCGGTTTGGCCCAGTTTCAGAAGTTCAGCTCCGGCCGTTCCGGCAGGATAGGGCAATTGCTCTTCATCAACAAATGTATATTTCAATGGCACAGAGAGGAGAACACCCAACAAACCCGCGATGGCGGTCAGCAACCCCAGCAAATAGGGATTAGGCCAGGCGATGTCAAGGTTTCGGGTTTGATTGAGGTAAATGATTCCCGGGACGGTGAAAACAATTCCGGCGGCAATCAAGCCGCCGATGCTTGCCCCCGCCTGAGCCACGTTAATTTCGTGAATATTGAGCCGTTGTGATCTAGTCAAAAGTTTAATAATGCCGCCGGATACGATGACTGAGAAAATAATCGGCCAGGGCAGCGCACCGATCTTGAGGGCGATATAGGAAGAACTCGCCAGCAGAAATAAAGAAAGTGCGACGGCGATTACCGCTGCCCTTAATGTGAATCCGGCTTTTTCATCTTTGGAGTTTAGCATAGTATAAAAAGAAAACGTTTTTTATCAATTTGGCTTGAAAAGAGAATAACAATTTAATTTAAGAAATTCAACCTGATATTTTTTGGTTTTTTCTTGATTTCGCTCGTTAAGATTGGTAACTTTTTTGTAATTAATTCCATATAAGATCAATTTATATTTTCCCTGTTGTTAATAAAAAGTTTAGCCACGGATAGACACCGATCCCCACAGATTATTCATAAAATAAAAAAAATAAATATGAAATCCGTACTGTAAATCTGCATAATTGTGTGTCGTCAGCGAAGTTTTGGTTCACCAAAATAGATACACACTGGATCGAAGCTCTCCACCGATTCGCACGGATAAAGCACGGATTTAATAAATGGAACCTTAAAAATTTTACTTCTTGACACCTGCAAATTTCTACAATTTCAAATGGCGTGCCCTGGTTTAGTTTTTTTCCAAATGCATTTGTCCGTGTCGAATCGGTGTACATCCGTGGCTCCAAAGTATCCCGGTTTCTGCTTCGTCGCGCTGTCTTCATCAGTGGCTAAATTTTAAAGCGGTGTTAAATAATATTTTCTTTGGGGAGAATGAAATGCATAAATTCAATCGTAATGTGACTTCTATCAGAAATACTTATTCGTATGCCAGAAGAAAAATAATCGTACTGATTGTTTTAGTAATCTTTTTGCTAACCAATCTGGCGCTGGCAAAGGATCTCGGAGTTATAAAACCTTACCTGATCCTGGGAGGCACACAGGGCAGCATGATCGAGCAATTCAATGAACCTGATGCGGTGGCTTTTACCCGGGACGGCCGCCTGCTCGCCGGGGATACACAAAACGGCAGGTTCAAAATTTACTCGATTTCAGAACGCAGTCTATCCATTGTCACGATTGGCGAACCCGGTACTGGCGACTGCCAATTTGATAACAGCCTTGCCGCTGTTCTTCCCAGTGGACGAAGAATTTACAACGAAGTTCAGGGAATTGTTTGCAATTCGAAAGATGAAATTTTAGTGGTCGACCAGGGCAATCGTCGAATCCAGATTTTTGATGCAAAAGGAACGTGTTTAACAGAACGCACCATCAATCTTGCCTCAATTCTCGTCAAACCGGATTCAGACAACGGAACCAGTTACACCAGTATTCAGGGAATTACGGTCGATGAACTTGACAACATCTATGTGACTGATACGGGAACGCGGCGGGTATACAAATTTCTCAAGAATGGCAGCCAGGACATGACTTTCAAGTTTCAAGTGAAAGAAAAAAACAATTACATTCTTCTCGATCCGGAATCGATGGTTATTCATAACAACAAGCTCCTGATTGCTGATGAAGGTAATCAAATCATCAAAGTCTATGAAAAAAACACCGGACGATTCACCGGCCAAACCATCGGTCATCCTGATCTCTTCGGGCGGGATGTTGAAGGGTTGGCAATTTATCAGGACAAACTTTTCGCACTCAACGAGGAGTCGGGTCAGGTCATTATTTTTGATTTGACTAAAGATGATACGCCAGTCATCGGATTTTTTGGCGAGAAAGGTTTGACCCCGGGCCGGTTTCTATCTCCGGACGGCCTCGCTGTGAGTCGGGACGGTCGCTATCTCGCCATCGCGGATCAAGGTAATTTTAGAATACAGGTTTTTGAATTACAAAATATCTTGAATCAACTAAAATAAAGAGTTCACACGTTGAAAAATTTTATTGCAAAGGAACTGGATTTTTTAATTAATCTTTTTGCCTCATTCCTTAAACAGCCGGATTTATTTTATTAAGGATTCTTAATACTTACTAAATTAATTCTTGACAATTTCACTTTTGTTTTTTAGATTGATTCCTCATTTCACAGTGTCATTATAAAAAGCACGCCGTGTAGATCGTTCCTGACACGATTAACTAAAAGAGATGCAATGCCTGCAAATTTTAAATTTGTCTCCCTCACTTTTTCTCTTTTCTTTTATGCCAGCCTAGTCATAGCTCAAACACAAGTCATCCTGGATAAGCGCTTCGTTGATGATGCCACAAAATTCACAACAGTGGGAAGCATTGGCTTGACTGTATCTAACTATGGCACCTTCGGTGACGGATTTGCAGTTCAATCTCCGGTTGACCAACCATCCTGTGAGTATCCAAGGGGGTCAGGTATCGAACATCTCTTCGTAGGTGGATTGTGGGTCGGCGGCCGGCGAGACAATGGTACCATTTTCGTAACAACGGGTGCCAGAGACATCCCCTCGCTTCGAGATGTAGCGGCTGGATTTGAATTTACTAATTCAGATGACCCCGGCGATGTGGTTCGAGAACGGTCGAGCATCCTCGACAATCCCTTTTTCGATCCCGAGGCGGTGAGTCACCAGGATTTCATCGCCGACTTTACGGATTCAAATACCGTGGTACCCGGCACCACCATCCTGATTCCGCAACATCTCCCGATAAACCTTTCGGTGCATTTGGAGACCTATGCCTGGAATTTTCCCTTCGCCGATGCGTTTGTGCTTTTCAACTACACGATTAAGAACAGCGGCAGAGAGAGGTTAAATGATGTCTACATTTCATTGTGGGCTGATTTGGTCGTACGCAATACTAATATTACACCCCCGCGCGTGGGAGCCCCCTTTTATCAGAATGTTGGCAATGGCTTCGTTGACTCACTCAGAATGGCCTACTCATACGATTTTAACGGCGATCCCGGCTTTACCGAAAACGGCCTGTATGTTGGATTAAAACAATTGGGCGCAACGCCACAGGCCGACGACGATGTTTACCAATCAGGCGCGACCTACAACGCGTGGCTATTCCGAAACACGATGGACCCTGTGCTGTTTTCACCAACGACAGATATAGACAGTTATCAAAAGCAAGCGGAGCCCCTTAATACCGCCACATTCAACAGCAGAATTAAAGGCTCGCCCGGTAATTTCATGACCTTAATGACGACCGGTCCCTTTAAGAAAATCGATCCGGACTCCTCGATCAACGTTGTTTTCGCTATAATCTGCGCCAGCAAATTCGGTAATGACCCGAACGATTTGGACACCGAGCAAAGCCGGCAGGATTTGTACACCAATGCGTTCTGGGCCCAGACGGCTTATAACGGTGAAGATCGAAACGGCAACAATGAATTGGATCCGGGTGAAGACCTCAACCGCGATGGCAGAATCGATCGTTACATCTTACCTACACCTCCAAATCCACCTCGTCTCAAAGTCGTTGCGGGCGATCGAAAGATCACACTTTATTGGGACGATTCCGCAGAAGAATCCGTGGATTTTATAAGCGGTAAGATGGATTTCGAAGGGTACAAGATTTACCGCACACAATTGGCGGAAGACTTACCAGGCAAAGACCTTTTTTCTTCCTTCACTCTGATCGCTGAATTCGATTCGGTGAACGGTGTAGGCTTTGATACCGGATTCGACTTTGTCCGTCTGGATGAAGCCGTTACTTTTGGCGCAACTTTCGTCAACCAAATAACTGGCATAGAAGAGACCATTTTCTATCGTTACAAATTCGAAAACGACAATCTGTTAAATGGTTGGCAGTACGCTTACGGGGTGACGGCATTCGACAGCGGCGATCCGGAAATCAATTTAGGGAGCCTGGAAAGCAGCCGTCTGGCCAACGCCGTACGCGCATTCCCGGGCTCGCCAACCATGGAAGAACAAATCTCAGAAGTTGCGGGAGCCAAAATTAAAGTTGGTGTCTACCCGAATCCCTACCGCTCAACGGGAGCCTGGGACGGCAACCTGGAGCGGGAACGCAAAATCTATTTTTTCAACTTGCCGGCTGAAAGTGAAGTAAGAATTTACACACTGGCTGGTGATTTGGTAGATAAATTTGAACATCACAGCACCACCTACGCAGGTGAAGAAATTCAATGGTTTGATAGATTTTCCCGCGTGAATTCAAATAAGCCCCTGAATGAACAACGCATCTTTGCAGGCGGGGAACACGCCTGGGATTTAGTTACACGGGATGACCAGGCGCTTGCAAGCGGGCTATATTTCTATACTGTGCAAGATAATAACACAGGTGAGATTCAACGCGGAAAATTCCTGGTTATTAAATAGTAACCTGAGTTGCACCGCGGACAAACAAATGAATAACAAAATTTAATTGTAGACACCCACTTGGAAAAAGGAGGTGATGCGGAAGTCCATTGTAAAGGTGACCTAAATTAATAAAAGGTACTAAACTTTTTTGAAGGGAGAAAAGTTATGAAAAAATTGTTATTACTACTAATTCTTTCAGGCATCTTGCTTGTAACAAATCTGTTTGCGCAAGATCATTTGCTTATCAGCGAGTTTTCCGTAGATCCAACCGCCGGCGAGTTTATCGAGATTTACAATCCGACGTCAACCCCGATTGATTTGACCCCCTACTATCTGACCGATGCGACCTTTGCAGGCGGCGGCACCTATTATTACAAAATCGTTGAAGGTGGCGGTGGTGGTGGATCGTTTGGCGACTTCCATGCGCAATTCCCCGCCGGTGCCATCATCGGGCCAGGCGAGCACCAAACTGTAGCTCTGAACGGAAGTGACAATTTTGCTGCAACCTGGGGAGTAGACCCGACCTATGAACTGTATGAGGATGGCGGGACTGCAGACGGAATTCCCGACATGTTAGAAGCTACCGCTGGAAGTATTAGCGGTCAAGGCGGTCTATCCAACTCTGGAGAGGTGATTATTCTTTATTACTGGGATGGAGTAAGCGATCTCGTAATGGATGTCGACTACGTGGTCTGGGGAGACAAAGCAGAAGCCGTCGACAAGACAGGCGTTCGGATAGACGGTCCGGATGCAGACACCGACTCCACAGCCTATGCCGACGACACGCCGATTGCCGATCAGACGATTGTGGATGCTGATAACGATGGTGCAAACAACCCCCACGGCGACGACTTATCCGCACAACGCCGTTTAGACGTCGAAGATGTCGAAGTCTGGACCGGCGGCAACGGCATGACTGGCCATAACGAGACCAGTGAAGACACCTCATGGAAGGGCGGCATCTGGAGCATCGGCAACGAGGCGCCGACACCGGGACGCCGCGCTCTAACCGACAAAGCGCCCGCGGATAGCCTGACCATCGCGGATGTCAACTTCGTTCGTGCAAGCGACATCGGCGCCATGGCAAACGACGATTCGCCATTCCTGGGAGATACGCTATCCATAACGGGAATCATGATGCAGGGTTCCCGTGAAGTCTTTTTGGGCAATCGCTGGGGTGGCTTTATTCAGGATGAACGCGGCGGACCGTGGAGCGGCTTTTTTGTCATTCAAAACGATACAATCACTCCTGGTGTTGAAAACACGCTCATTAACGCGGCGATGCCGGGCGACCTAATACGCATAACGGGTGTCATGAGCGAATTCCCCACGGGTATCAATACTCCGAGCATTACCCAGTTTGTGATGATCACAGATCCGGTGACGCCAATAGAATTCGTCGCTGCCGGACGACCGCTGCCACCTCCTATTGTACTAACGCCCGGCGACCTCGGGCTGACCGGCGCCGGTAACTCGGCCGACCCGCAGCTGTCTGAACGCTGGGAGGGCGTCCGTGCCCGCTTCGAAAATGTTACGGTCGTCAATAACGACGGAACCGCCGGGGGCAACACCATGGTTGTCGGCGATGCCAGTGGAAATCTCATTATCGACGACTATTTCGCCAATGTAGCTAACGCCGTAACCAATAACGGCGGTATCTGGCCGGATTTGCCCGCAGGTACTGTCATAAATGTAGTTGGATTCATCCGTGGCGGCTCATCAGGCGGCTTTGTTACCATCAACCCACAAAGCCTGGACGACATTGAGATAGCTGCAACCCCACCGGCCATTGAAAATGTCGCCCGCACCCCGGCCGCTCCCACTTCAACCGAAGATGTCGTTGTAAGCACTGACATAACCAGTCTCTCCTCTACGGTGGCAAGTGCAGAAGTGAACTATCGTGTCGGCAGCAGCGGTCCGTTCACGCAGGTCACCATGGCCAGCGGCAGCGCTTTCACCGCGAGCATCCCGGCACAGGCAGACGGGTCGACAGTTGAATATTTCATCACCGCGACGGATGCCGCCGGGCTAAACAACATGGTACCGGCAGACACGACCAGCTCGATGTTCTTCTACACCGTACGAGATGCCGGGTTGACCATATACGATGTCCAGAATACGCGCTTTTCTAATGGTAACTCAGGCTATAATAATCTGGAAGTGACCGTAACGGGCATTGTGACATCGGACAGTACGGATTTCTCTTTTTACTATCTGCAATCAGGTACGAGTGCCTGGAACGGTATTTATATCGATGATAATGTTGGTGAAGTTGGCATCGGGGACGAAGTGACCGTAACCGGTACCGTGCGAGAACGGTTTGGCGTGACCCAGATTTTTACAGTGACGAACGTCACCGTGAATAGCACAGGTAATGCGGTACCCGACCCGGTTGTTTTAACAACAGGCGAATTAGCTTCGGGTTCCGCCACAGCCGAAAACTGGGAAAGCATGTTGGTACAGGTTCAAAATGTCACTGTCACCAATGCTCGACCAGACGGTTTTGCCGGCTTCGGTGAATTTGTTGTGGATGATGGTTCAGGTGGTGTTCGAGTCGATGATCTCTCGATAAACTCGGGGGGCTCTTTCGCCGGCCAGACACCTTCTAACATTGTAACCACCCCCGCCGACACCAGTTTTCCGTTAGGCGCTATACATGAGACACTTACCGGTGTTCATTACTTTTCGTTCGGCAACTGGAAAATTGCGCCCAGAAACAACGATGACGTCCCGGGCCTCGCCGTATCAGTCGAGGACGAAGAAATCATCCCGCTGGCTTTCGATTTGGCGCAAAACTATCCGAACCCCTTTAATCCGGAAACCACCATCAGTTACCGGCTCGCCCAGCAAGGCGAGATCACCATTCACATTTACAACATTCTGGGACAGCGGGTTAGGACTTTGGTGGACGCGATCCAACCCGCCGGCGCATACCGCGTGCAGTGGCAAGGTGTTGACGATCGCGGTCTACCCGTTTCCAGCGGCGTTTACATTTACCAGATGAAGGCCGCAGAATTCGTGAAAGTGAAAAAAATGTTGTTTTTGAAATAACTGTTGGTCAAGCCCTTGTGGAGTTTCCTTGCCACGAGGGCTTGATTTTAATTTAACTATTGTCAGACCGAAATAACTAATTTTGAATAAAAACAGCCCAACAAGACTTTTAATCTTTCTTCTTTTGGTAGTATTAATTGCTTGTTCTGAGAATTTTAGTGACAACCCGGGTCTCAACCAACCACCCAAAACCTTTGTCACGATTTTCTCGAACAACCCATTAAATCCGATAACCAGCAAGGTTACCCTAAATTGGTGGGGCGATGATCCGGATGGTATCGTTGTCGGT
>SMXC01000236.1 GCA_004356825.1 Caldithrix sp. | reverse complement strand
CTGGCGTAAAATCACCAACAATAATGGCGCCGGCTGGCAGAGAATTACTGTTGGCTCGGCGATTCCCGGCTTTAAGGGCCCACCGACGCCGGTAGTCGTTGGGGCGCCCGGCGGCGGTGGCGCGGTAGCGATGGCTTCCTGGCTGACCGGGGATGCCGACAGCCTTCTCAACACCGGGCAGCCGACCGACCAGTGGCTAATTACACCCCAGATTCAAAATGTGCAAACCGGGGATTCCCTGAAATTTTATTTGAAATATTTTTCAAGTTTTGGGGATAATTTAGATGTCTGGTTTTCAACCGCGGTCGATACCATTGCTTTTACCACGGCGGATAGTACGGATACCCTTGTTACAACACTTGTTTTTACGCACACGAGCAGCAATGATTGGAAAAAATATTGTTTTGGGTTAACCGACTTTGTGGATTCAGGCTCAGATATTTTTATCGGTTTTCGGGAGCATGTGCTGGATACGGAAAATGAAGGAGACGCCTTGTTTTTGGATCTGGTAGACCTGGCCGGCCTGATCACGAGTGTAGCCGGGAATCCCGGACTTCCATCGGAATTTGTCCTAAATCAGAATTATCCGAATCCGTTCAATCCTTCCACACGAATTGCTTTTTCACTGCCGCAAAGTGTAAATGTCACTCTAACAGTTCATAACTTACTGGGTCAGGTCGTGGTGACTTTACTCGATGAGATCGCTTACTCTTCCGGCAGCCATGCAGTGCAGTTTGATGCTGCCAATCTGCCCAATGGAATTTATTTCTATAAAATTGCTGCGGGTAATTTTAAAGAAGTCAAGAAGATGACTTTGGTGAAATAAGGAGAATTTTCCCGTTAGTTAGTTCAGGCGAGAAAACCGAGTGCATTATTGAGGCTCTGGTCGCATAGAGATAGCGGTCTTTAAATCGCGATATATGTTCATCTTTGGTAAAGGTTCTCATAGATTTATGTTCCTTACACCCATCAAAAAAAAGGCCAGACGCACTTGTGGCTTTTCCAAAGAGCAGCTAACACAATACATTCCATCTACAAGACCACCGATTGATGCTCTGTTCGGATGGATACACAAAAAAACCGGTATCCAAAATGCATCCCGAGTCAGATGTCAAAAATGGCCTATTCTATCATATCAACTCCAAAATGCTGGCTGCCTTAATCCATGATGATCGCAGAATTCTAACTGGTTATTCATATTACAATTTGTAATGTAACGGGAAGTTTTGTTTGGGGACTGATTTTATCTCCAATTTTAGTGATTGGTTGTGCTCATAACCCAAAGGTCAGGGGTTCGAATCTCCCCCTGCTAGATGTATAAATCATGGGGTTAAGAATTATCTTAAGCCCTTTTTCGTTTTAATTGAACTCAACCTGTGGTATTCATAGCTTTGTGGTGTCGGGTTTTTTACGTTATAAAGAGGTCTAGCCTGGTTTTCTCAAATAAGCGTTCGAAATAATTCTCTAACATTTCCTTGATTTCATACTAGTTATTGCCTATTTTAACTCCTTACGTGTTTTCCCAGTGTTGGGATTTCAACCTTTATGTGCGTCATCCTCAACCGAGAGGGCGGAGGATGCTCAATATTTTCACTTTATTGGGGATGATGTGAAGGAAGCAGTCAACTCGGAGGCCTGGCTGAAACAGGTAGAAAGTAACGTCCCAAATTCGTTGTCACTTGTTACTCAAGAGAATGAATGAGATTTAAATGGCATCTGTCGCTCTAAATAATGTCTACAAATACTTTGACAAAAATACGGTTGCTGTAAAGGACTTTAGTATTGATATCAAGGATAAAGAACTTATTGTCTTAGTGGGTCCTTCCGGGTGTGGTAAATCCACCATTTTGCGAATGATAGCAGGACTTGAAGATATATCTGAAGGCGATTTGTATATCGGAGACAAAAGGGTCAACAATGTTCCGCCAAAGGACAGGGATATCGCCATGGTATTTCAAAACTATGCTCTTTATCCCCATATGACGGTTTTTGAAAACATGTCGTTTGGCCTTAAGTTGCGCAAACGCCCCAAGGCGGAAATAAAACAGATAGTTGAGAAGGCCGCTGATATTTTAGGAATCAAAGATTTACTCGGCAGAAAACCCAAAGCCCTGTCCGGGGGACAGCGGCAACGGGTTGCCCTGGGCAGAGCGATTGTTAGAAATCCGCAGGTATTTCTTTTTGATGAACCGTTGTCGAACCTGGACGCCAAGCTGCGGGTGCAAATGCGGACCGAAATATCAAAACTTCATCGCAGACTTGAAACCACCATAATTTACGTTACCCATGATCAAGTCGAAGCCATGACCATGGGAGATCGAATCGTGGTGATGAAAGATGGCGTGGTGCAGCAGATTGACACCCCTTTAGGCGTGTATAATTTTCCGCAAAACAGATTTGTGGCGGGTTTCATCGGTAGCCCGGCCATGAATATTCTGGATGGTAAAATTAATAAAGATAGCGGACTTTGGTTTGATGACGGAAAATTGCAATTAAAGCTGCCCGTGAAATATGAGGAAAGGCTGTCAGGATATGTGGACAAACAAGTCAGTTTTGGAATTCGACCCGAAGATATTTATGAAGCTGGTTTTGCTCACGGTTTGGAGGAAACAGCAGTAGAAGCATCTTTTACAGTAGAAGTGGTGGAACCCATGGGCAATGAAATCTTTCTTTATGTCTCAACCGGGAGCCATCCCATGGTCGCAAGAATTGATGCACATTCACAAGCTGCAATTGGACAGAAAGTGAATCTGGTCTTTAATATGGCTAAAGCCCATTTTTTTGATGCGGAAACGGAAGAAGCGATTGAAACCTGAGAAATGAACCCGCAACCCGTAACCCGCAACGATGACGCTATTAGAAAAAGTGTCAACTGTTATCATTCTTTAAAAACTCAAGAATATCTTTCATTTTTGCGGTTGCCAAAGCCATGCAGGTATCAGCAGCGCCGTAATAAAGGTACAACTCGCCGGTAGGGTCGTTCATGACGGCTCCGCAAGGAAAATTTGCGTCCGGGACATCACCCGTTCTTTCATATGGCAATTTCGGCCCCAAAACCCACTGTTGGCTGCGACGAATGACTTTAGTCGGATCGTCCAAATCCAGTAGTGCCAACCCGATTCGGTAGATGGACCCTGATGCATGTTTGCGAACACCGTGATAAATGATCAACCAACCTTCAGGGGTTTCGATTGGCGGGCAGTTTAAACCAATCTTGTTGGCGTCCCACCAGCCGCCCTGCCGGGCTTCAATCAGAATTTTGTGCTGACCCCAATGAACGAGATCCGGAGAATATGCAATCCAGATATGCGCCTGTCCGCCGCCATAAACCGGACGATGAATCAAACACCAGAGGTCATTGATTTTTTTTGGGAAAAGCGCGGCATCTTTATTTTCGGGGTGTGTGATGGCGCCAAAGCGTTTAAAGTTCTTGAAATCCGTGGTGGTGGCGAGAGATACCAGCGGCCCTTGTTTTGAATAGCCGGTATAGGTAACTGCATATTGCTGCAACTCCTCCAAATACGTGATGCGCGGATCTTCTATCCCCCAAATTTCCTCAGGATAATTTTCCGGATCGGGCAGCAAAGTTGGCTGTGGATCGATTTGCCAGTCCGTTTTGCCGTCTTTGCTCGTGGCAACGGTTAAATGAGAGATTCCACGCATATCTTCAACCCGCACCAGAAGAAGCGTGCAGTCTTCAAATCTGGTGGCGCCTGCATTGAATACGGTGTTGGCCGGATAAGGCCAATCGTTGGCGGTCAGGATAGGATTTTTTTCAGACCGCTGGAAGATTCCAGTCGGGTCTTGCAAATGGGACATGCAGCTTTCTCCTCGATTTAATTTGAAGTCAAGAAGCACTCCAGCCGTCTGCGGGCGATTGGATTGGCTTCGACCTCAAGTATAGAATACAGGGCTTCGATAGTAGATTCGGCTCCGGAGTTTCGATTGATTGCAGACTCCGAGAGGATGCCGTCAAAACAGCGGCCGGTCTCAGGGTCATACATTTTCTGATTTGCCGGATTATTTCCGAAAAACCAGGTGGCTAATTCCCCCGCTAACTCAGCGAATCGTTCTTCCTGTGTCAACTCATATAACATCAAAGAGCCGACCACGGCGGGCCGGATAGCGTAGGCAATTTGGTCGAATTGTGTGACCTTTTTAGCACGAATTGTGTCTTCAAACACAAACTCGAGTTCGCGGGGAAATCCTTGTTCGATCCAATATGGATAAAAAGAACCGGCCTCTCTCACGGCAGCTTGTTGAATTTCCTGGTCCTGAAGGACTTTACCGGCCTGCGCTAAAGCCTGAGTTTGACTATTGCCCCAGCCGTGCCGGACATTTTTCCACGATAGAAACACCCCATACGGGAAGGTATCTTTGTCTCCGCTTTGCATCTCTATCAAACCCATGGCGAAAGTCTTTAGGTAATCTCTGACCGTTGGATCGCCCGAGACTCGGGCAAAGGCTGCCAACCCCAACATCAACTCTGAGGTGGCATCTGCGGCGGAATTGTAAAGCAGCCATTTCGGTGCTTTGAAGCCATCGAAATCTTCAACTTCAGGGTAATGCGCCAGTAAAGTGTCAATATGAACGTAGGTTTTCCGAATATGTTTTTTTAATAAATTCGCATAAGAAGCATCTAATTCATGAAAGACGCGGTAGCCTTCGCCCAGGGCCCACACGCCGCGCGCCGCCCACCAGCCAAAGCTTTTAAAACTCGTGTCACCTTCTCTATTTATGGAATAATCCGCATAAATAAAATTGTAGAACTGACCATCCTCTGCTTGCATAAAGAGACAGAAATCCAATAATTTGCGGGCACGCTTTAAACTGATGGAGTCGTCTGTAATCTCAAAGTGGCGAAGATAGACCACTGCGGCGCGCGCCACATCATCGACGCATGCGATACCTTCACTATGCGCATCCACCCATGCGTAATCCGGAAATTCAGAATAGATGTGAATGATGCCCATTTCTTTGCCGTCGATAACCACGTCTTCATATAAGTGATTTAAATGTGCCAGATTTACAAGTTTCAGGTCTACCGGTGCGGGGGCATGATTTTGACATCCGATAAACGACAGGGAAAATACCAAAAGGAGGCTAACTTTGATCACGTTTGAGCTAAACATTGAGGCCGGCTAATTAAAAATATATTAATTTTTTCGGATGCTATTCGACAGTTTCTATTATGGTCTGGTCTTTTGTAGCAAGGTTTTGAGTCAAGAGACCAGTAATTTCGTACTCTAAATCAAGTCTGGCATCAGCTAATTTTGGCAATGTGATAATGCTTCTCTGTTTACCGTATTTTCGATAATATTCAATGCCATCAATTATACGCATCTGAATCCAAGAATTGTTTTTTTTAGCAATTCCTCAAAAAAACACTTTGCGTCTCCTCGTGCGCCTTTGTCTCTGTCCTGCTTGGTTCCGGTTCTGGCGGGGTTAGGACCTTTCCGGTTTACCGGGCAGGTCAATTACCGTAAGATTAATCTTGCTCGTCTCGCCGCTTCAGCGACAGCTTTTTCTGGTGATTTCGCGCCATAAATCACGCAAGCTTCGTATTCTTGCGAAATAGCATCAAAAACCCGCATAGGTTCTTGGCGGATTCGGAAAGCCATTTTCTCTGAGCATTTTTTTATTGTAAATCATCATGACGGGATTGGTTTTCCATGGAATCTGGTACACCTGACCGTCTTCAGACCTGGCCTCTTCCAATATTTCTTCTTTTACTCTGGAATTCATCAGCGAATCAAAATCGGCAAACTGGCTGAGCGGTACCAGCGCCTTGGCGTTCACGTAGAGCTGCACGTCTCCGGGCCACATGTTCGAATAAATATCCGGCGGCGATTTTCCCACTACGGCAGCGAGAATCACTTCTTCACTGGACTGCCCTTCAGGGACGGGCTGATATTTGACCGGCATATCCGGGTGGACAAGATTTCACTCCGCGACGATCTCCTTAGCGAACTCTTGCTCGTATGGATTGTTGGCCGACCAATAGGTCAGCTCTCTTTCGCTATTTTGACTGCCACAACCGGCGGTGACAAGAGTCAAAAGCGTTAGAACAGCCACTCTATTTTTAAGCAACATAGTCTTAATTCGAGTGAGTATTATTCAATGGGATTTCTGGGAAAGCAAATTAACTTAACATCCTGCCAGTAAAAAATCAACTCATTTTTTGGTATTTTTAAGGAATAATTCCCGATGACTATCCCCGATTCTGGGATTCGATAAAACCACGGATTGATTTCTTGAAGTTAGAAATAGTCAAAAGCTTCAATAAAAAAAACTTGACAAAAATATTTTTTCTGCTTATATATAAATATACTTGGAAGCGCTTCCAGTTAACTATTTAGCACACTATTTCTCTGAAAAAAACTAAATTTTATTTCCAATGCCGGTTACTATTTACGATGTTGCTAAAAAAGCAGGAGTTGGGATTGGTACGGTTTCGCGGGTGATAAATAATAGCCCAAGGATTACGCGAAAAACAAAAGCTAAAGTCTTGCGGGCAATTCGGGAACTCAATTACCAGCCCCATACCTCGGCTCAAAGTCTAGCGCGTAGAAAAGCCAATACAATAGGATGTATCATTCCGTATTTTGCCGGTTATTTTTACTCTGAATTATTGCATGGGATTCAGCGGAAGCTCAGAGAATTTGAATATGCTCTGATTTTGTATAGTGTCGACATACAACAAAGCAAGGAGTTTTTTCTTCGTCGAGCTCTCCAAGAAAGACGGGTCGATGGTATCCTTTTCGTTTCCATGGAAATTAGTCAGAGATACGTGGATAAGTTTCTATCTACCGGGCTTCCCATTGTGCTGGTTAACAGTTTTCATTCCGCCTTGGATTCCATAACAGTAGATAGCACGGAGGGAGCTTATATTGCGACAAAACATCTGATTGAATTAGGTTATACCAGAATTGCCATGATTGACGGTCAATTAAAAAGTATTCCGGCAAGGCTGCGTTTCGAGGGATTTAAGAAGGCACTTCAGCAGCACGGTTTCCATTTCGATAAACGTTATTTTGTGGTTTGCGACTTTAGCGAAGAAGCAGATGGGTTCAATAAGGAGGCCGGTTATCTTGCCATGCAGAAGCTTCTGGATCTGGGCGAAGAAATGCCAAGAGCGGTTTTTGTCTCAAGTGATATTCAAGCGATTGGGGTAATGCAAGCCATCAAAGAACGTGACTTTGTTGTGCCTGATGATATAGCGATTATTGGTTTTGATGACATTGAGTTAGCGCAATATGTTGGACTCACCACCATGCGGCAGCCTATTCTGGAGATGGGGGAGCTTGCCGTAAAAAGGTTGATGGAACGGATAATCAGAAAAGATAGGTCAGAATTTAAGCACAACTTTCGTACTCAGTTGGTGGTGCGAGAAAGCTGTGGCGCTTACAAAAATAAATAATATTCAGCCATTGGCCCTAGCTTTTAGCTCTTGGCCATTGTCATAAATTTGCTTGTATATAATGAGAGCGTTTTGTTAGCTAAAAGCCAGATGCGTAAATGTTAAAATAAAGTAAAAATAGCTTGACAAAAAACAAAAAATTACTTATGTTTTTTGATTACGCTGTGGAAGCACTTCCACGACAAGCAACGTTTCTTTGGCAAATTTTAAAAATTTCATTTCCTGGCTTCAGGTGCAACTTAGTGTCAATCTCGCTGCAAGTATTTGCATAAAAAGATTTAATCAGAATTTCTTTATCTATTGTTATATATGGACTTATTGAGATAAGTTCGTAGCTGGTATAAATT
>SMXC01000235.1 GCA_004356825.1 Caldithrix sp. | reverse complement strand
TTGGCAGAATTTATCGCTTGATTCAGAACAACCCTGAGTTTGCTAACTGTTTGCGCCTTTGTTTAGGTCAAATTGTCAAAGAACAGATGGCCCGTTATAGTAAAATACTCAACTCTCTACTATGCTGGACTCATAAAATGCCCATAGCAGCCTAATAGCTGAATTCATGATAGTTGGTTTTTAGACCCGACTCAAAGCTAAAACAGCAGGAATCTCCAAAAAACCTGTGTAGTCCGTATTTATAATAAGAAGTAACCTTTTCTAAATAAGCGACATATGAATATTCAACAGCAGAGTATTATGAAAAAATGATACAAAGTTCAATCTTCTGTTTTCATCGCCGTATTATCTCAAGGATATGCTCAAGGAAGGAACGAAGGGCAATGGGTCATTACTCCTGGAAATACGACGGTCAATGTTGGAGATTCGATTCAGTTATTGCTCGTTTCGACATCAATCCGCTGGATAGGAACAATTTAGGACTTTCATGAAAAAGCTAACGTTTATCCTGTTTTTAATAATCTGGCAACTAATTAACATTAGCGAATCACCAGGCCAGGGGAAAGGATCTCTCACAAATTTCGGCAACAAATGGGGCTGGACGGGCACAGGTGAGGCTTTCGTGCCGCAACTGGTAATGTACGGTAATCCATCCAATTTCTATAATAACCCGGCCAAGATCGATTCAGATATCCAGACGTTTATTGTTGGCCATGGCTTCAACGGTTTTCATGTGTCAGTTTATTGCAGATGGTTTGATCTCGATAAGGAAGATTGTGTGAGCACTGTGGGAAGCAACCCCAATATTGACCCAAGAACCTTTGATGCACTGGAAGATTTAATTACAAAAACATATGCAGCAGGCGGCATGGTGCACATTTGGATGTGGGGCGACGGCAATAATAATCCGTCTGTTCGTCTCGATTGGGGTGGCCTCAATGGGTCGGTTGAAATGAATTTGCTGCAGGAAATAGCAAATCGCCTTGGACCCCTGCCCGGCTGGACCATGGGTTACGGCTTCGATGTAACTGAGTGGTCATCTGAGACTGAGGCCACAGTCTGGCATGACAGTTTACAAAGTTTTTTCCCTCAAGCCCATTCTCTCGGTGCCCGTGCAGATGGGCCAAATACAGGAACAAATCACTCTCCCTTTATAAGCTGGAACCAGGGGTTTGATTATTCAAGCTACGAGCACCACCAGCCAACTTATGATGTTTACACGGCTGCGCTGGACGCTTTGCCTGGCAAGCCGGTTATGTCTGAAGACCGTTTTCGGATTCGCAACCCACCTAATTCCAAAGATTACACTCCTGATGAAACTCGCCAAGGTCTGTGGAATTCAACTATGGCGGGTGGAGTAGCCAATATTTGGGGCAACCTGACAAATGGCGGTTCACATGCCAATGGCACGGCGCCTTACCCTAACGCGGCGCAAATAAAAACGTATTCACTGTTTTTTGAGAACCGCTTTCAGAAAGACATGACTGCATTTAACAATGGGAATGTTTATAGTCTTATTCGTTCGACAAATACCGGATATGTTTTTTATCAAGAAAACACTTCCTCCATGCAATTGGATTTATCAGCAATGGTAGGCTCGCAGTCAGCAGTTGCAGTTGATACCAAACTGCTATACTCGGAAATTCCGCTTGGCACGCTTAATCCAACCCTGCAAACCTGGAATGCGCCTTATGCTTCTGACTGGGCGATAGCCATCGGAAATTTTAGTGGGATTCCACCTATAGCTGTCGCGTCAGCTACTCCTCTGACTGGACCAGCTCCTTTGGATGTTATTTTCAATTCCGATAACTCACTGGACCCAGATGGAACAATCGTTTCATTTTGGTGGGATTTCGGTGATGGCAATTCTTCTCCGGACTCGAATCCAACGCACACATATGTCACCGAAGGAACTTTTAAGGCCGTTCTGTCCGTGACCGACAACGAAGGTCATTCCACTCTGGATTCGGTGTTTATCACAGTTGATAATACTGAACCAACCATTCCAACCAAGCTAACCGCTACAGCAGTAAGCGCGGACCAAATAGATCTTGCATGGGATGAGTCTGCTGACAACATTGGTGTCGCTGGGTATAACCTCTATCGTGACGGAGTCTATCTAGTTAGCACAACAAGTCTAAATTACTCAGATACCGGACTTAATGCTTCTACCCAATACTGTTACACGGTGAGTGCGTTTGACGCTGCTGGCAATGAGTCGAACGTCGGTAGCGCTTCCTGCGCTACCACACTTAATCCGGTGCCAACGGATGATGTGGCCGGGAGTGAAATTTCAATTAAGGGAAGATTAAGTGGAAGTTATGTGGACACTCACGCGAGCGATAGCGTTTATGAATCCATTCGGGAAGTTCAAAGTGGCGGCAAGAAGTCATCCAGGCAGAGCTTACTAGAGCACAAATGGACGGTAAATATTACAGGCGGTAACTTTGTTACTTTCTTCGTCAATGCCTACAAAAGCCCAAGCAGCGACGGAGATGATTTCATATTTGCCTATTCCAGTGACGATGCCTCTTACACGGATATGGTGACTGTGACTAAAACAAGTGACGATGGTTCCTATCAGACGTACCCGTTACCAAATACAATCAGTAATATTATATACATACGGGTACGGGATACTGATAGAACTCCCGGGAACCGTGAACTGGATGAGATTTTTGTCGACCACTTGTTTATCCGCTCAGAGGTCTCAGGGAATCCGGATACTACACCGCCAACTGTTCCAAACAACGTTAGTGCCTCGGCTGTCGATGCAAGTCAGATCGACATAGTCTGGGACCCATCTTCTGACAATGTTGGGGTGACGGGATACCGCGTTTATCGCGATGGTGTTTTTTTACTAAACGTCACCACCCCAAATTACTCAGATACCGGACTTAATGCTTCTACCCAATACTGTTACACGGTGAGTGCTGTTGATGCAGCAGGAAATGAATCTATCCAGAGTCAACAGGCATGTGCAACCACACTCGAATCCAACACGATGCATGTCGAAAATATCAGCATAGACTATTTAGCTACTGGTCCATGGAATAAATATACCCCTTCCGTTTTGATTTACGACATGAGTTCGCAGCCCGTTGGCAATGCGACTGTGACGGGGGAATGGAGTGGGGCGCTTTCAGGAACAGATTCAATTACAACAGATTCAAATGGATTAGCAATTTTCTCACAGAAAAAAACCAAGAGTGCGAATTCGGTAACCTTTTGTGTAATCGACGTTACCCATAATAATTTTCCCTGGGTTCCGTCAGAAAATTTGGAAACCTGCGTTACTGCTCAGCAAACATCCCTGTCCAAGCAAAATGCCTCTGCACAGGCTTTGATTCCGGTACGCTACCGGTTGTTTCCAAATTATCCCAATCCATTTAATCCGGAAACTGAAATTCGCTTTCAACTTCCCGAGGCCAGCCACGTTGTAGTGAGAATCTATAACGCTCTGGGTCAGGAAATTCGTACTTTGGCAGACGGACAGTACGAGGCTGGCTTTCAATCAATTAGCTGGGATGGCAAGGATAACAAGGGTAGTCTGGTATCGAGTGGAATTTATCTCTACCAGCTCAAAGCCGGTGTTTTTTCGCAAATAAAGAAGATGAGCCTCATTAGATAAGACTGAGCATTTCAAACTCAAAAAAGGATTTTAAAAGTTCAAACCCATAGGTAAGTGTCTAAGAGATTCATTTCAAAAATACTCCGTTTTTTTAAGGCTAAATATTCGCTTGACTCTACAAAAAAGCTATGCTGGTAATGGGTCGCCTTTGCTTTACCGAGACTGAAAGGCCACAACAAGCAGTCCTAAAATTTTTTAGGCTATATATTTGTGAAGCTCTCTTCATATATTATAATTCCCCATCTCCCAAAACCGTCCCATACAGAGTTGCAAAGGTGTGTCAGTTTTCCTTTGTTTTCCTGTGTAGAATTGCTAACAAAAATCTACAAATCCTGATTCAATTTTTGCTCAAATAAACGAGTCATCCTTTCCACTCGCTTTTTATTGACCCCCAAATCACTATGTCCGACGCGCGAGGCCGAGCGAAGATGGATTCTGTTTTCTGATGTATCTAACCTGCATTCGACGTCATCGACAAAACCGAATAAAGAAACTGAAAATGTGGCAGCGATATATTCGTCGCTTGCAGTCGCAACCTCCCCGCCGCTTTCTTTGATAACTTGTAAAATATCATCCCAGGCCTTTTCCGGGGGCGTGCCTGAATAATTGAGTGGCGCAATATAGTGGGCTGTATCTCCGGTGAATTCGCTGCAAACACAGTTCGGTTTATCCGGGCAAGGGGTAAGGGTCACGGAGATCAAACCGGGGGCTTCTCCTGATTTTGAATTGTTGCCAAGCATCGCAAAGCGGACGAGCACCCCAATTGTAAGTATTGCAGCTATTGCAAGTATGATTTTAAATATTTTTTTCATTCGTTCTCCAAAACATAAGTAAAAATGAGCGGAGCGACGATACTGGCGTCCGATTCAATGATGAATTTAGGCGTGCCGACATCCAATTTACCCCAGGTGATTTTTTCATTTGGCACCGCGCCGGAATAAGAACCGTAACTGGTGGTTGAATCACTGATCTGGCAAAAATATTTCCACACCTCGGTATCCTGCCAATCCATATCCTGTTTCAACATCGGGACGACACAAATCGGGAAGTCACCGGCGATGCCGCCGCCAATTTGGAAAAAGCCCACTGGAGATTGCTGCGAAATTTTTCGGTACCAATCCGCCAGAGAAATCATCTGTTCGATTCCGCTGCGCACCGTGTGGACATTGCGAATCGTGTTTTTCAGGCAGTGCGATGCGTAGATGTTGCCCAGGGTAGAATCTTCCCAACCGGGTACAAAAATTGGCAGTTTCTTTTCGCAGCAGGCCACGACCCAGCTATCCTTGGCATCAATTTGATAAAATTCCTCCAGCTTTTTTTGTTCGATTAGATGATAAATGAATTCGTGGGGGAAAAAACTTTCGCCGCTCTCATCCGCAGCCGTCCACTCTTTTAGTATGGCGCCCTCGACTCGCCGCATAGCCTCTTCCTCCGGAATGCAGGTATCGGTGACCCGGTTAAGATGCCGCTCTAAAAGTTCATTCTCTTCTTTCCCGGTTAAACTTCGATAGTTCGGGATGCGCACATAGTGATCGTGAGCGACGAGATTGAAAATATCTTCTTCTAAATTGGCGCCGGTGCAGCAAATGGCGTGCACCTTGTTCTGCCGAATCATCTCAGCAAGCGACAAGCCGATTTCCGCCGTGCTCATGGCGCCGGCAAGCGTCATCATCATTTGCCCGCCCGAGGAGACGAAATTTTTGTACGCCTCGGCGGCGTCCACAACGACTGCGGCATTAAAGTGGCGGAAATGTTTCTTAATAAAGGAAGAAATTGTGGCGGATTCCATGTCTGTCCTGATTAATTTAAAAAAAAGAAATATATCAATTGATTCAACAGATCAACATTCAAGCAGTTAGATAAGTGGATTAATGGCCTCGTCTCGCCAATACTGCAGAAATCCATTACTCCAATAATCCACTGTTTATAAATAACCTAAGTAACATTTCTCACTTGCTTTCAGGTGTCATTCCGACCAACGGGAGGAATCTGAGTCTTGGCATACTAAGTTTTGAAGGCTAGAGTCAATTCTTCAAGACAATCCCAGTTCATCAGATTTCTCGCTTCGCTCGAAATGACATAGTTCTTTGTTATTGTTTTTAATGATGCTTATGTAGATATTCCCAAGTGAGAAATGTTAGTAACCTAACCTGCAAAACCCAGGGTCAGTTAGCAATTTCCATGAATAAATGCAGGCTATTTTTCCTTAACTGCTTTTATTTGGCTTATAAATTTAAACCCGATCATTTTGTAAATCAACTTGGCTGCGGCAAAAGCCGAGTTGCGATCATGTTCGTCATGTGCCAACTCTACAACATCAAATCCAACGACTCTCTTTGACGAAAAAATTTGCTGCAGGAGTGACATCGCTTCATCCCAGAACATACCGCCCGGTTCCGGCGTGCCGGTGCTTCTGACCACGCTCCAATCGAAAACGTCCACATCAAAGGTGATGAAAACGGGATCGGGTAGCCGCTGAAGTGCGGTAGTCAGGTTAAAGCCGGCGGCGCGGAATTCGTGCATGGTACAAACAGCGATCTGTTCATTTCGAATGCGTTGCGCCTCATCAGCAGATAGGCTGCGGATTCCCAATTGCAGTGTATCGGATGTCATCTCTCGAATTCGTGACATGACGCAGGCGTGGCTGAATTTGCTGCCTTGGTACGAGCGCCTTAAATCCGCGTGCGCATCAATTTGAATGACGGCAAGCGCACCCTGTTTTTCTTGAAGTGCCCGGCAACACCCGGGCGTGATCGAATGATCGCCGCCAATCGACACGATGAATTTATCCTGATCGAGAATTTTCCCAGTCGTCTCATAAACTATTCGATTCATCGCTTCGGGAGTTTTGGGAATGCCGGGGGGCGTAACCGTACAGATGCCAACCTTGTAAGGTTCGACGTCCAAAACTTCATCGTACAATTCCAGATAACTGGAAGCGTCGATAATCGCCTCCGGTCCTTTCGCCGTGCCTTTACCGTAGGAGGCACCGCCTTCATAGCCAAAAGGGACGACAATGACAGTTGCATCTTCAAAAGTTACGGCGCCGGCGTCCGTTCCGAGGAATTGATTTTTCGATAATTCCATAATTTAGATTGCTTAATTCCTGAACCGTGAAGCGCGCAGAGGGCGGAGTTCTTTTTATGACGTTCACAAACAATTTTAGATATGAATTTAAGAAAAAGTTTTGTAACGATTTTCTGTTTTATTAGCTAAAGCCAATCGTCAAAAGCCAATCGCCAAAAGCCAATCGCTCAATTTAGGGAAAAGTTACTTTTTTGAAACGGCAGGTAAGGTAATCAAAAAAGCGTTTTTTCGCAACGGGTTTTTTGAGGCGAGCTGTGGGGGAGGTGTGAGAAGGCAGATCATTTACGTAAAATAAAACCTGCAGCCAATTTAAATAAGGATTTAGCGAGAAAAAGTCAATTAATTCATGTCTTTCAACTATTCTTATTTTTGGCATACCTCAAATAAACTAGAGGGGAAAACAGACAAAATTTCTTAAACAAACGTCAGTTCGACGTAAGGAATAAAATGAGGATCAAAGACCAAAAACGACCCGTGCAATGTCATTCCCCTGCGGATTGCAGCAGGCTGTTGCAAATAAGACTTAAGCCACGGATTAGCTGAATATTATTAAGGAAAGGTTCTTTTTCGTCAAACAATCTGTGAAAATCCGCGTTCATCAGTGGCAAAAAAATGAATCTGCAACAGCCTGGGATTGCAGGCAGGAATCTTGTCGTCATTACAAACTGGATTCCGGCTTAAAGATTGCCGGAATGACGGTATAGGTAAGTTTTTGGTCTTTGATTTCTTATATCGAACTCAGGTTAAACAAAGTAAAAAAACGCAAATTAACCTGAATAAATTTACAAACCATAAAAGTCGTCATTCCCGCGAAGGCGGGAATCCATTACAAATCAACAGCTTAGTGCAGGCAATCGATGCCCGACTACCCGGGCATGACAATATTGAAGTTTTTTGACTGACATGGAAATTCATGAATTAGCCGAGTTAATATATCATACTTTGTGCAACAGGCTGTCCTGATAAGGTTAGGGCGCCGGCGTCCAGCGACAAGCTGAAGACAGCCTTAGGTAGTTTTTAAAATGGGAGACAAATCCTCGGCGGGATGCCTTCGGACTTCAAGAATTTTTTAGTTTTCAGGGTTGACTCCTTCATTCCTGCAAATGTTTCTGAATCGCTTTATCGACTTCCAGAACGGTGTAACGTAATTCCTGATCCTGGTAGATGTTGCCGTGAAAAGCCTCCTCTAAAACCACGCCGTCTGCATCCAGCAGCCAAATAGTGGGCGTGCCGTACTTTTGGGTTTCGCCCGGGGCGCGGAATTTTCCCTGCCAATCGTGGATTTGCCCGTAACCCTCGCCGGGCTGCAGATCTTCGCGCCGGTTGAACAGTAGCCGCAGCCGGACGTCATAGTACGTTTCAGAGGGAATAATTTTCTCGAAAACAACGTCTTCGGTACTATCGATGAAAATTTGCCGGGCTTCTTTAAAAGCCTCGGAATCGTCCGGTTCATCAAGCAGGACGCGGTCGGCCAGGTCGAAAGATTTGGTTGAATAGACCGGGGCGCTGGCGACGGAGAGTATTTTGACGTCTGAACTTTCTTCATATTTCTCGTGGATAAAGCGCAGAACATAAGAATCTTCAAATGAATCGCGGCACCAAATTCCACCGATCTTATCGGGTTTATTCATGGCGCCGCCGCCGTAAATGTACAACATGGTTACCTGAGCGCCGGAATCTTTAATTAAGTCCAGCAGCGTGTGTGGGTTCAAATCCTTATCTAAAACAAAGGCATCCGGAGAGATGTGATCGCCGGGCTTGTAACTCGAATAATCAGAATTTTCCTGAGCAGGCGATGCATAAACATTGAGGAGAATTTCAGTCACCAACAAAGAGGAGACGATTGCGAAGATGAAACCGATTTTCAAAAAATTGCGACGTTTCATGTTGATCCTTTTTTCTAAATTGAGCAATTGGCTTTTGGCGATTAGCTTTTAGCTGAAAAATTTATTATCCACCTTAATAACTAAAATAAGAGGCGCGGCGTAAATTCTAACAAATCAGAACCAAAGGCCAAAAGCTAATGGCCAACTGCTTATTAGTAACTGACAAGTAATTTTCTGCCATTTTTTGGCAAGAAATTGCAAGTAACAAGACTCAAAAGACAAATAATAATCAAATTCAAAATATCAATAACCAAAAAATTGCCCGTTGATTTTGTGTTTTTAATCATTGAGATTTGACATTTATTTGGGATTTTTATATTTGGGATTTCCGGCTTGTCCGGGCTAGGTTTTAGTTAT
Source organism: Caldithrix sp. (assembly GCA_004356825.1). Taxonomy (GTDB): domain Bacteria; phylum Zhuqueibacterota; class Zhuqueibacteria; order Oceanimicrobiales; family Oceanimicrobiaceae; genus Oceanimicrobium. The sequence continues at coordinate 1,013 of SMXC01000235.1, read as the reverse complement.
TTTTCACTCTTGCAATTGCTGCGTCGATTCGTTCAACCCGGTGGTTGGCCATCCACTCGGAATAACCACCGTTAAAGCCCACCCGTTTCTGCTGACGCTTGACCTGGTTGAGAATCGATTTGACCTGGCCGACTTTTAAAAATCCTTTTTCGTTGAGCAGCTCGACAATTTTATCAACTTTCTTTTTCGAAGATTCTTCGCCACTGGCGATGAGTTCCTGGTAGTCTTCCTCCCGCCAGGCGAGAAAATTATCCATCACATGATCGGCTACCTGCTTTCCGTGAGTTAGGGAAACTTTGATATTCCCCTTGCCGGTGATAACGTTTCCTAAGCCGAAGACATTTTCGTATTGTTTCAACTGGCCAGTTTCCCGATCGACAACGTCATATAATTCGTCGTTCATATCGATTCCGGGGACCGGTTCCGGAATACTGCCGATGGAAGAAATAACCAGCGGCGCCCTGACTTCATATTCAGTACCTTCCTTAACAACCGGATTGCCGTCAATCATCTCGGTTTCCGAAAACTTTAAACCGGCCAGCCGGCCGTTTTCAGACATAATGCCGGTAGGGAATCTTAGTTCTTCGAATTTAAACAAAAATTTATTTTGAAAATTATGCAGGATTTTCTCGCGGCCCAGGTAAACTTTTTCCAGACGTTCGGGTGTGGCGTCCGGCGGAATTTGCGCCAGGGGCATATCTTTAATCCGCCGCCGGTAGTAGAGGGTGCACCCTTTCAATCCCAGGTCTTGTAAAGTTAAATTTTGTTCTTCCAGGAAGGCGGCAATCGATTTATGTTCAAGTTCCAGAATGTCAACTTCAATTTTTCTTTCCTGAAGCTTATTTAAAACCGTTTCCAGCATGAGAATTTTGACGACATCCAAAGAAGCTAATCCGCCGCCAACAATGATAGCGTCATCAGGCAAATGATATTTTGGGCCGTTGAAGTCACTTTCGTGATAGTGGTTAAACCAGCACACCAGGGGATTCTGATAAATCAGTCCGTTGTCGATA
>SMXC01000012.1 GCA_004356825.1 Caldithrix sp. | reverse complement strand
GCCATCCGAAAACTCGTTTATGCTTTTTACACCAAGGAATTCAGCTTTGCGAAGTTTCTGAAACGTTTTCCTGATTGCCGGGACGAAATTGTAAATATATTAATCGGCAACGTATTCCGGGATGAAGTCAATGGTATTTTCAAGCCGATGGCAGAGATGTGCGAGCTGCCGGAGGCGAAGGAATTGGAAAAATAACCCGGCAAGTTGTTACGAAGAAGTAGGGAAGGCATATATGCGTTCGCTACCGCCGTTAAGAATCCCCCAAAACCATATCTAAAGTTTTCTTGGGTATGGGGAATAAAAAAACTCCCGAGGAGAGGATGGGGAAGAACCTACCCAAATTGTTGCTTTATTCGGCCCTTTTTGTTTTATATCTGCTGCACAATGATCTCTGGCTCTGGAATGATGCAAGCTTAATGTTCGGGATTCCGATTGGACTCCTTTATCATATTGCATTTTGTCTGGCCGCTTCTTTCCTTTTTATTTCAATTGTAAAAAATATCTGGCCCGCCCACCTGGAAGTTGAAACAAAAGAGGAAGCATAGCTGTGATACTCACCATCATCATCCTTTATCTTGTTTTGGTTTTGGCAATCGGCCTTTTAAGCCACCGTTTGTTTCGCGGTACCGGTGAAGATTTTTTTGTCGCCACCCGCAGCATCGGTCCTTTTATCCTTTTGATGTCTCTGTTTGGCACCCACATGACAGCCTTTTCTCTGTTAGGTGCATCTGGTGAGGCTTACCATAACGGTATTGGCGTTTTTGCGTTGATGGCCTCCAGCTCGGCCTTGGTGGTTCCGCTAGTTTTCTTTTTTATCGGCACGCGCACCTGGGCCGTTGGCAAGCGGTTTGGCTACTTAACCCAGGTACAGTTTTTTAGAGAGCGCTGGAATTCAGATGGTCTCGGGTTACTTTTATTCTTTGTTCTAATCGGGCTGACCATTCCTTATCTATTGATCGGCATCATGGGTGGCGGCATTACCATGAATCAAATCACAGGTGGTCAGATTCCCGAGTGGGTAGGCGGATTTGTAGTTTGCGCTGTGGTCATGGCGTATGTGACTTATGGCGGGCTGCGTGGAACCGCCTGGGCGAATACATTTCAGACTTTGGTGTTTATGCTGCTTGGCGGCGTGGCGTTTTTTGTGATTGTAAATAAGCTAGGCGGCTTTAGCAATGCAATCAACCTTATTTCCGAACGACATCCAGAGCTGCTCATTCGTGGAGACAAAATTAAGCCGCTTAATATGTTAACTTATACCCTTATTCCCCTTTCAGTTGGAATGTTTCCGCACATGTTTATGCATTGGCTTTCAGCCAAACGTGCCGCCAGCTTTCAGATACCGATTATGTTTTATCCATTATGCGTCGCTGCCGTTTGGATTCCCAGCGTCCTGCTCGGCGTATTGGGACGAATTCAATTTCCCGATCTTCAGGGCCCTGCCGCAAACTCGGTTTTAGTACAGATGATCAAATTAAATTCACCTGAAATTTTAGCAGGACTTTTAGCCGCCGGTGTTTTTGCAGCGGTGATGTCGTCTCTGGACTCGCAGGTTCTATCCTTGGGAACTATGTTTACCCAGGATATCGTGCGTCACTATGGATTTCACGACAAGATGAGCGAAAGGAAACAAGTTCTGTTCGGCCGCCTGTTTGTGATCGGTATTTTGGCGATTGCGTACACTCTGTCGCTGGTTTTTAATCGCAGCATTTTTAAACTTGGGATTTGGTCATTCACCGGATTTGCTTCATTACTGCCGGTTGTTTTGGCAGCGCTCTTCTGGAAACGCAGCACCAAACAGGGCGCAATTGCTTCTGTTTTCAGTGTGATTATTTTGTGGACTTACTTTTTTGTTCAAGGGTGGCAGACGCCGGGTTATACGGTTGGCGGCAGCGGAATCATGCCTGTGGCTGTTATTTTAGCTGTTTCAATCGCTGCGATGGTTTTTGTTTCGCTTCTAACAAAGCCACCCGAACGGGCGATTATTCAGAAGTTCTTTGCCTGACACGACACCGGGAGAAAGCAAAAAACGGCTTGAACCATTTGTGGTTGTAGTGAACAGTCTGATTATGGCATAAGGAGTTAAATTGTAATGGACTTTCGTAATTTGGATGGAGCAAACGAGCATCGGGAGATTCCCAGCGTTTTTTATTCTGACCGGGACGATAAGCCGTTCACTCATTGCATCTCCTGTGATAAATACTTACTTGAGACCGGGACTTTGTACGTGATTGAAAAGGCCATCAAAAAATACGAAAAGTTTAAAACAACCGATACAATTTTTGAATATGCGATGTGTATGAACTGCTATCATAAAGTATGGCAATCATTTTCATCCGCCTCGAAAACGAAAATGCAGGATTATTTTATCAGAAACGCAAGTCTTGATGCGAGAAGAAAAACCCTGTCAGAAACAAGTGCTTTAAATATTGAGGATTGGCTCTCCAGGTGTATTATCAAAGGCACTCCTGTTGGAGAAGTTTCGGAATACCAGATTTGTTGCCAGTGCGATGGCAAAAATATATTATTTGGGCACTCGCTGTTTATGATTAGTGGGGAAGCAGTTGATGAAATTGCCAACTTGCTTTCCAATAAAACACTGGGTGAGATAGATGGCTTCGTGGGCGAGTTTTTTGGTTGGCCTCCGGAACTTAAAAAAAGCCTGCGTGATCAACCTGTCTTTGTCATGTGATTTATGACTGCAAAAATGGAAAACGAACGATGAGAATAGCTTATATAGCGGCCGGCGCCGGCGGAATGTACTGCGGCAGTTGCATGCACGATAATACTTTGGCTGCCGCACTGCAAAGGAAAGGACACGAGGTGGCGCTCATCCCAACGTATACGCCGATTCGCACGGACGAAAATAACGTCAGCATCGACAGGATTTTTTATGGGGGGCTGAATGTTTACCTGCAAGAAAAGTTTAGTTTTTTTCGTCACACACCCTGGATTTTTGACAAACTGTTGAACAGTCCAACTTTGCTGAATTGGCTTATCAATCAAAGCTCGATCACTGATGCCAAAGATTTGGGTTCCTTAGCTGTCTCAGTTTTGCAAGGTGAGCAAGGCCACCAGAGAAAAGAATTACAGAAACTGATCAAGTGGCTTAAGGAGGAATACAAACCCGAGCTGGTTCAATTAACGAATTCGATGTTCCTTGGTTTTGCAAAAGAAATCAAACAAGAGCTGAATGTACCGGTGCTGTGCGGCGTTCAGGGCGAGGACTTATTTCTGGAAGAACTCATTGAGCCATATAAAACTCAAGCCCGTCAGCTGCTTCAGGAAAAAGCAGACGACGTTGACGGTTTTATCGCCACCGGGTCCTATTATGCGAACTTTATGGCTGAGTATTTAAATGTCAATCCTGAAAAAATGCATGCCATCGATTTGGGTATTAATCTCGACGGCTACGGTAATGGTGAGTTTAAGATAAAAAGCGATGCGTTCGTGATCGGTTACCTGGCACGAATTTGTCCCGAGAAAGGTCTGCACCTATTGGTTGAAGCGTTTCATAAATTACGGGGAAAATTGAATTCCGATAAAATACAGCTCAAAATCGCCGGCTATTTGGGAAAAAAAGACCAGCCCTATTTTCGAAACCTGGAAAAACAAATCGCGGACTGGGGACTCAAAGGAGCGGTTGAATACATCGGCGAAGTAGATCGGCTGAGCAAAATTGTTTTTCTAAATGGCCTGGATGTACTTTCCGTCCCGACGGTTTATGTTGAATCGAAAGGCCTTTCTATTCTAGAGGCGATGGCAAACGGAGTTCCGGTGGTACAACCGCGGCACGGTTCTTTTGTAGAAATCATTGAAAAAACCGGCGGCGGAATTTTGGTCGACCCTGATTCACCGGATGATTTGGCAAATGGTCTTGAGCAATTATTTAATGATTCTGCCAGACGCGAAGAATTAGGCAAAAAGGGCAAGGAATTTGTTCATGCTAACTTGAATGATGAAAGGATGACGGAGGCAACTTTGGAGGTTTATAAAAAATATCTGGGCTAAAGAGTGTTTGGGTGCTTAAAGTGTTCAAGTGTTAAAAGTGTTAGGGTGTTAAAGTAATGGCGAAGATTACTAGGTTCGAAGATTTGATTTGTTGGCGGAAGGCCAAATCTTTGGTTAGTTTAATTTATCGTTTAACAAGAAAAGGACCATTTTCGAAGGATTATCCTTTGAGGGACCAAATTCGAAGAGCGGCCATTTCTTCAATGACTAATATTGCTGAAGGGTTCTCAAGATTCCACAAAAAAGATTTTATTCGGTTTCTGGACATCTCACAAAGTTCAACAGAAGAAGTAAAGAGTTTGCTGTATATAGCACTTGATCAAAAGTACATAACAAAAGATTTATTTAATGAAGTATATGATGTGGCCAATGAAACCATACGAATAACCATCGGACTTTTAAGGCATGTGAAATCAACAATTGAGACAAAACCAAGTAAAGTTCGAGAACCGAAAACGGAATACAAAACTAAGTTAAATAATGAATTCCTTGATTTACTCGATGAATTTATTCATAATAAAAATCATTAACACCTGAACACTTAAGCACCCGAACACTGTAACACTCAAACACTGCTTTGAGGAGGAGGAATTATGCCCACCGAATCAGCACAACCCGGCATGACCTGGCTGATCTTCGCACTCATGACCGTTGTATGCTGGGGACTTTATGGTGTGCTTCTTCACACCGGCCAAATGTCCATGGCCGACCCCGTTAACGGCCGCTACAAAGCTTTTCTTTTTGTAGGAATTGCCTACCTGGTCATCGCTGTGATTGGCCCCGCACTTGTTATGGCCGTCAATGGCGCTTCATGGAGTTTTCCTGTGAAAGGTATGTCATGGTCGCTGCTTGCCGGCCTGGTTGGTGCCATTGGCGCCTTCTGTGTTTTACTGGCATTTGGCGCGAAAGGTGCGCCAACTGTGGTCATGTCGATTGTTTTTGCAGGGGCGCCGATTGTAAATGCAGTTGTGGCCCTTGCCATCCATCCCCCGGCCGGAGGGTTTGGCAATTTGCGCTGGCAGTTTGTTGCCGGGATATTATTAGCTGCCCTGGGCGGGTGTCTGGTGACGCTTTACAAGCCGGGTCCGGCGCCGCCGCCAAAAACTGCTGAAATTGTTCATAGCGAAAATGT
>SMXC01000011.1 GCA_004356825.1 Caldithrix sp. | reverse complement strand
TCGACGATTTTGCTTCGTGCTTCCGTCCTTTCTCCAATATAGGCCAAAGCTGCAGCATGCTGAAGATGATAATTGACTAGCGTAAAGGTATCATTCCAGTCCATCGCGGTTTTCAGCATTTCTGAAAAAATCAAATCAAAATTCGATTTTCCAACCAATTCAGGCGTATCCGGAAAGCGCTGGTCCATCTCCTGAACATCCAGATGTTTGGTGAGACGAAACGTGTAAGTGTTATCTACGTAGGCGACAAGTTTGAAATAGTCCTGCATCATGGCAACAAGAACCGGAATCCAGAAACAGGTAAACGCACCATAATCCTGAAAAATAAAATAGCTGCCCGGCAACACACAGGCGCTGATTTCTCGCATGAAATATTTAGTGCCGTACCAGCTTTTACATCCATCCACGAAGACAGCGTCGAGCATCAAACCCGGCGGTAACTTGAAAATGTTTTCTAAATTTGCCGTGTCCTCGACCTGGTCCGGAAGCACCCCCCGCTTTTGTTTAATGAGCGGATAATACTCGTGCTCTTGGTGAATCAACCGGAAAATATCCAGAAAATCCGAGGAACGTTTAATTTGCTCACAAACTTCTTCTTTTAAAGAGCCGTTTTCAAAAAGCGGTGCTAAAAAACTCAGCAAACGATCCGGATTATAATAATTTTCAAACTTATCAAAAGTATGGAGTTTACTCCGATCCAATCTATTGGGGTTGACCTGCATCCCGGACGCAATTGCCCGGGTCGAGCCGCCGAGGAACGAGCCGATCTCAAGCACTTGATAGTGCCCTTTCCAAATTTGTGCGAAAAAATTAAAAAGAAACTTGCGTTCACCAATGGTAGTTTCGGTAGGGATTTCGTCAATAAATTTCTCGTATTTTTTGCCGCTGTTGGGAGCTATTGCGAATTGCGATAACAATCGTCCTAATAGCCGGGGATAAATATCCTGCCCAAGTAAGTCTTCAAACTTGCTTTCGCAACCGGAATAACAGGAGTTCCTGAAATCTAATAGATGCTCTGCAACGCTTCCGTTTGTCACTATCTTTGTTCTCCATTTAAAATCGGTGTAATAGAAATTCGAAATGTCTTGTTAAAACTTTGAGTCCGATAAGCGTTCCGAAACCCGCAAGTTTCATCCATCTCTTTTGCAGAAAAAGAAACGCGGCAAAAATAAGAATTAGCGATTTCTTTGTAAGCCACCATTCCGATCAATGCAGACTGGGTTTTGTCAACTTGCAGGTGGATCGCGCGATGCGCATCTCCCAACACGATTGATCCGTCTGTCATCCCGACGCCCTGGCTTGCAGAAACCAGAAACGAAACCGGTGAGCCGTGGTCAAAGTTGGTTTGATGAAGCTGAAATTTTTCCGGCCTGAACCCGCCGTTGCAGGCAGAGTAGTAGAGAGTAGACGGATCAAAAGCATCCGGATTTAGGGTTATCATTCCAAGTCGAAGTGAACCGACTGGAAGACTTGGCCAATCGAAAGAATATTCCAAATCTACCTGCGGCTTATTTAAGAAAAGAGTGACTTTCTTTTCGATGACACCGAAGGGGGTTTCAATACTTGCCGCAACCTCAACTTCATTCAGGCGTTGCTCAATTTTCGGTCTGATGAAATCCAGATCCGTTACCTTTGGCTGACCGGGGGTTTCAAAAATTATGTGTCCGCTGAAAAAATCAGCTCCGAGTGAAATGTCATCGTAGAAGCCGTGCCCCAAAGTACCAATCAGTTTTTGATTAGAATACTCTTTAAAGCAAAGCGCTTCGATTGCCAGGCCCTTTTTGCAATTGAGGGTTAGTTCGGCAAAGTGCGTTTCCAAAATGGCGAATGAATCATCCTGGACTATTTCGCATGTATAAGGTTCGCATCGCTTACTCTCGAAGGCGGTAACCAGGTTTCTCCCGGAGTCTGCCCAGAGCGAAGTCGAAGGGGTTGAAATGACAGGAGAGTCGTCATTGCGACCAGGGCAAAGTCCGTCAGAGCGAAACGAAGTGGAGAAATCTCTCAATGTTTCGATCGATTGTTCTTGAAATGTTTCTCCTTGCCAAGCTCCTGCCTGGGAAGGTACCTGTCCCGGACACTCTGACTCCGATCGCATTGAATCCAAATCCTGTCGTCCAACGGATTCGCGCATTGGCGGGGATGACATCTGTCTTTCCTCGTGCTCAGAGGAATCGCTGAGTAAATCTGAGGTAATCAAAGCAGGGTTGCTTCCTGGCTTAGCATGAAAGTTATCCAGTTCTTGACAATACGTTTCCCATCGCTTCCGCGAAATATGCGTCCGAAAATCGCTGCTCCACAAATAACACAAATACCGCCAGTCATCATCAGACGCATGAGGTTTGTTGCGCAATTCATTGTAAAGCTTCCAGCAGGAGGTGTTTATCTCAAGATCATTCTTTCCCGTGACCGCCCAGCGTGTGATGTTGTATTTGCCCTGCTTTTTAACGGGAACCGGCTGCTGAGTTGATGCCAGATTCAAGCGGTTACCGGCGCCGGGAAGATGTAGATTTTCAAGGACTTGACGAGGCCGGACAAACTCAATTTTCTCATCGAGCAGCAGTCGAACCATTAATTGTTCAATTCGTTTCCATTCGTTCTCATTGCCCAATTCGGCCTCGGTGTGGTAACGGTTCGGTCTGAAATTGAAAATCTCAACATCATTACCATAGAGCGGAAAAAAGCGGGGCTGATCGGAAAAAAGAGTACTGAGATAACTGAGGTACTTATCCATATCCATGTCGCCATGGACATACCGTTGGAATTTCTGAAAGGCGATTGAGTTATTCCAAAGCAATGGAATTTCTTCCCCGTGCTGACCACAAGCATACTGGGGAAGGTAGCGCCATTCCGAATCCCACTCCGGATGATATCGCACCGGGTTGTCCCATTCCATGGTCACCGCTTTATAACCGGCGTCGATATAGTGCTGTAAAATACCTGCTGAGTAGGCCTGCTCGTTGACCAAAGCAACTTCTGGGACAACACCTAAAAGTTGTTTATAGATTTGATTTCCGAGACGCAGGTTAGCTGCGTTCACTTCGGCGGGAACCAAAGGAGCGATGACCTGAGCATAGCCGGACCCGACAAATTCACAAGGTCCGCTGCTAATCAAAAAACTCAGCTCGTCAATCCAGCCGCGATCGATTGCTTGAATTTGCTCCAAAGTATAGCCCGAAGCCTCGATCCCGAAAGGTAAGTTAAACCTGCGGGCCAGGCGCAGCAACGGCCAGTAACAGCGCTTGACGACTTCGCGGCGCTGATCTTCTTCAATAGAGGAATAGGCTAGATTAAGATGAAAAATCAAATAAAGTTTTAAATCGCACATTTAATTATTCCACTTCAAATTCAACTGTAGAAACGGCCTTTCCGGCAGTCCGAATAGCCTCGGTTCGCGTATTGCCAGAACTTACAACCCACCCACCTCGGTCAGCGTGGCATTTTATTTCTGAAATGCAATCCCCTGGTTCGTAAGTTGTGACAAGCTCCGAAATCCCCAAAAGGGATTTTGCCTCTTCGACATTGTTGATTCTAGACAATTTCCCTCCGCTAGGAAAAAAGTAGCGCACCGCAACCGACCGGTTTCGTGTAGGCTGCAAACTCTCTACGTCCGGATTTTGGCCATTGGCAAGCTTAAGAGCTGCTTTTAAAAGATTAACCCCAGTTGCCTTCGGGACCAAACACGAAGAAAATTTTCCACCGCTGATACGTCCGGCGATTTCGATGATTTTCGCTCCCTCTTCTGTATAAACCATATCCCCCTTTGCAACTGAGTTATTTATTCCGAGAGCTTTCACTCCTTGCGAAAATAATTCGATGATTTCTTCTTGGTGACTTTTCGATAGGGCAGTAGGAATGGTCGCGCCGTTTTCGATAATATAAGGGAAAAACCGATCGATAAATTCGTAATTTCGATCGGCAAATCCGGTGACATAAACATTTCCCTCGTAAACCAAACCTTCAATACTCACTTGCGGGCCCGATTCAAACTTCTCTAAAAGAACACCAGACTCTTTTACATTTTGCCTGGCATAGTCAAACGCTGCTTCGAAATCGCTTTCTGGGTTTATTTGTAAAATGCCTCTGGCACCGCAATTATCGTTGGGCTTAAGCACCATTTTGCAATTGAATTCGTGAACATGACGTTTCAAATCTTCAGCACATTTCACTTCAAAGAAGTCCGGAACTGCCAGACCTCGTTGATACAAAACCTTTTTCATTGCAAATTTATCGACCGTCAGTTTAGCTGAGTCAACATCAATGCCTGGAGTCCCTAAAAACTTTGCAACTTTTGCACATGAAACCGGAATATCGCATCCTACCAACAAAACCCCAGACAACGGTTTTCTAAAATGATATTCCGCAACAAAATCCAGCAGCTCGGTTTCATTACCCGGGTCCAGAGAAAAATGCTCGTCTGCGAGCCTAAAGCATGGGGCGGCCCCAGATCGGTCTACCGTGACTATATAAAGTCCCAACTCTTTCGCCTGGATGAAAGCTTCACGCTGGGGAATTCCAGCAGGTAACAAGAGGATTCTATTCATTTGTTAATTAAAATTTTCTTTATCGTAAAGTTTTACAAGTTGAACACCACTCGAACCAAGATAGCTGAGTTGCTCCTGAATCTCTTCCTGATATGCATAACTGGATATAATAATGCTGCTCCCTTCGAATTCTCTAAGGTTCTGAGCAGGCTGGATTTCATGGCCAAGCAGTTGTTTTCCCTGTTTGGCGGGGTCAGCATCAAATATGCCAACGAGATCCAAGCGTTGAAAGTCAAATATCTCTAACAATTCCAGAGTATTATGGCCAGCGCCGTAAATGGCAATTCCTTTCTTAGGCACAAGATCTTCTAAGATGCAATGAATCCGGTCAAGAACTTTTTGGCGCATCGAAAGATAGCGCTGAGTTTTGTCTATAATTTGATCGCAGCCCTGATAATTAAAGTGCGGTTTGGGCTCGCAAAAGCTAGCAAGAACTCTCAGATTATTCCCTTGCTGTTCGACCACCTCAGGAGAAAATCCGGCAGTTTCCAGGGTTGCTAATAACGTACCCTTAACAAAAGTAACCGGGTGTATTTTTTTGAAGATGGTGCTTAATTGGCAGTCTCCGAAAGTGGGAACCTCAACAAATAATTTGCCACTCTCATTCAACTCACTTCGAATTTGCCTCAGAATCGTGACTGGATTTCTAATGTGCTCAAGAACATGAAACATGCAGACTAGATCAAATTTTAATTCTGAATTCGGGAGATCTTCATATCGGCCTGTAAAGACATCCAGTCCATTCTCTCTTGCAATACTAGAAAGCTCGATTGAAGGTTCAACCCCTCTGACTTCTGCACCGGTTTTCTTGAACTGATTTAAAAAATCACCTCGTGCGCAGCCAATTTCGATTACAGTTGACAACTTAGAAGACTTAATATGTTTGTTCAAAAAATTAAGCCGCGAAGTAACCTCTCCCAGTTGCATTGCCGTGCTATCGTGATAGTCTCCGGCATACTGCTGCCGATAAAATTCGGTTATTTCCTCCTCGGACATAACAGGGTTATGGTAAATTAATCCGCAAACGCGGCAAATAACGTTACGCCCAGTTTTTTCTGTTGGCAGCCCAGTATCGATAAACGTAGAATCGTTAGAGCCACACAAACAGCAGGTATTCTTTTCCATAAATCTAATCGAGCATCTCCCAGGAAATCAATTTGTCCTCAGGGATATCAACTTGAGTTCTTTTGCCAACAACTTCGTGGATTTGTCGCGCCGGAATTCCTGTTCCAGGATTCTTTGTAGTAAGCATTTCAGAGCTGATAACATCGCCTGCATTTAAAGAGCGAGTAGTCACCAGAGAAAAATGATATTTTTTTCGAGTCTCCCACTCCTCCTTAGTAACCGTCTTTTCTCTTGTTCCCAAGGCTTTTTCCGTTTGGCGAATATTCTGCACTAAGTCCGCTAAACCATTCATGTCCTGGGCAAAACCATGATCAAACCCTTCCGCATTTCGATTCAGAGTAACATGTTTTTCAACAGAGAAAGCACCCAGCGCTACTGCTAAAGATTCGCCCGTATTTTCGGTTTCGTGACTGGAATATCCGACAGGAACACCATACCTTTCTCGTAGTGTTTCGATCACCCGGAGATTAGCTTTTTCTATGGCATATGGGTAAATTGAAACGCAGTGATAAAGACCAAACGGGACGTCGCCACGGGTCAGTAGGTCAACCGCCTCATCAATTTCCTCCAGGTACGCCATCCCTGTTGCTAGCAAGACCGGCAGCCTAATCTCGCACAGATACGCTATCAAAGGCTTGTTCGTCAAGCAGTGGCTGGCGATTTTGATAACCGGACAGCCAATTTCCGCCATTTGATCCGCGGAAAGTTTATCGAAGACGGAGGCGAAAAAAACCAGACCAAGGCCTTCAGCATAAGCCTTCAAGTCTTTGTAAATCTCCACATCGAATTCGATATGGTTTCGAATTTCACGATAGGTCTTACCAAAAGAGGGAAAGCGATTATCCGAATCATCGAGCAAATATCTAATTGCTAAATTGTCCACATCTCGCTTCTGAAATTTAACTGCGTCAGCACCGGCGGCAGCGCATCTTTTTATCAGCTCTCTGGCTGTTTGTTGGTCCCCATTGTGACACAATCCGATTTCGGCCACGATGAATACGGGTTTGTTGTCGCCTAATATAATACCGTTTGCTAATTCAAGATTTGTCATAACAATGACTCACGTAAAATTTTTTTAATAAGCCCGCAAGAAAGGTTTGAATTATCACATAATCATGATTCGGATCGAAGGTCATAATAATAACAGGCGCTTACCCATTCAAAGGATAAAGGCGGATATTCTTGATTTCGGGGAATAATTTGTTTGCACTCTTTGCGATATCGGATTGAATGAGTTGACTGCGCGAAGTCACCACAACAGAGTCAACTTTGCTTGAGGAGAACGTTTCCGGAGCATGAATTTGAAATCCGTCCAACTCTTTATTCTGTTTACCCGTGTTTACGTCAACGATGTAAGCTTTTTTATGAAAGAGTTGTCGCTCAGAATCATTCAAAAGTACCAATATATCGAGTAAGTCTTGACCACATCCCCATACAATTAATGGATTAAGACTTGCTCGATTCAATTCATCAAGCAAGATCCGTTTTGCACGTGCAGCACCGGCATCAACGGAATCACAATGATTAACAAAAAGTTTCGCAACTTCATCCTCAACCTGGGCTTTGCGATATAATGCTCTGATAATTGGATAATCGTGCTTGGTAGTGCTTTCCACTTTGATTGCTTCCAAACCTAACGAAATACATAATCGATTTATCACGGAGATGCTAAACTGACTTACATGGCCAAAATGAAGTGTTTGAAAAATAGACTGCTGGCATTGGGACATGGCCTCGACAGATGGAACCTCGATAAATAGATATCCACCGGGTTTGGCTAAACTCAACAGATGATTTATGAAATTTCGCGGATCGACGGCGTGTTCAAGAACATGACATGCCAAGATTAAATTAGCTGAATTCAGCAGTCCTGGAATCAAGTGCGGCACCTGTTCAAGCATACAAGTGTGATACTCGAGAGGCAAGTTTGAAGATTTGACATGATCGAAGTAGGTTGATGAAGGCTCAATACCGATTCGTTTATCGAATTCAGTTAGGATCAGTAGCAAATCACCATATGCTGGTCCGACCTCAAGTACGGTATCATAATCAACACCATTAATATATTGCAAAATAAAATCTTTTCGCTCCTGAATAATGGGTGTTCGAACGTCGAAGGCATCTTGCGCCAGGCCTGGTGATTGGCGATAATGGACTTCATACTCATCGAAATTCAACATTGGATGTAATTTAATGTATTCGCAATTGCGACAAATAACATATCTTAGTTTCAAATACTTGTGATTATCATTTAGCCACCAAAGCGGATGCAATACTTCTTTATGGTAAAGTGTTTGCCAGTCATTTGAATCACAGATGCAGCAATTAGATTGAGTCATACAAAATTTCTCTCCATAATAAAATTCTTAAACTATGCTAACGCAAACCTATAAATCACCATACCCGGCATACCATCGTTTTGTTTTTGAAAGATCCCGAATTTTCCGATCAGCAATCAGAACGTACAGAAAGCCAACCAACGTAAGAGCCGCCATTGGAATGAAAAAGACAGCAGACAACAAAGTTTTCAAAAATAAAGTCCATAAAGTGGATTTTTTGATCTCAATAAGTTTCCAGTCGGTGCTACAATGAAACCAGTTTCGAATTTTCAAAAGCGGCAAAATCGCAAGAACATTGCCAAAACCGCCAATTCCAGCTTGCATATGTGGAATGATCACAGAATGAAAGTCAGATTTACGGATTTTCAGAATGTTCATTAAACCTATCGTCATGAAGCTATAATCCCGCCGTGAACGTGTGCAAAAAACCTGTTTTAACTCACTGAGTTCTTTAACACGATCGAACTGTTGCGGATTAGTTAGGACGGAAATTTCTGCCCCACCGAACTTCTCGCCAATTTCTTTGATCAGTTTTAAAGCCAGGGGAACCTGAATTGTTCTGATAATTAGAATTTTCATCGGCCTTTGGCATTTAATGAAATGGATAAATTATTGACTTGCTGTTGAGAGAGAGGTATTCTTTCTTTCATAACATAATGGACTTTTAGCCAACCCGAAAACCATCCTTTGAGTAGCGTAAATCTCCAGGTGTCAAAAACGTGAAAGACCGTGATCCACGCTAGCTTGAACAGAAAAATCAAAGTTACCGAATTCATTGGAAAGAACTTAACAGCAAAAAACAAGGTTGACCTGCAGGCGGTGATATCTGCAATCTCGGATCGTCTGAAAGTTGCGGGATCACCAACCGGCGACCAATGATGAAACACGTAGATATCGCTAAATTGTTTACCAGTGTAGCCCATTAGCATTGCCTTTGCGCTCACGCTTGACTCAAAAGGCGCTTGTCTACCCCATTCTTCCCAATAGCCATGAGTCTCAAAAATTTCCCTTCGATAAGCGCCGCCGCAGCCTGACCAGTTGTATTTTTCAATGGACTGCCTCTCATCTGGTATGTGCGCCTCATCATGGTAATGCTTAATGTGCACGTCATAATTATATATATCGAAAACTACAAGACCTAATTTTTCATCTTTCTCAAATTCAGAAACCATGCGCACAATCGCTTCTTTTCCGGGAAAAGAGTCGTCGTCTATTGAAACGACATATTTACCTTTTGAATTTGCGCAGGCAATATTTCGCGCCGCGATGGCACCATGATTTCTGGTTAGCCGAAGAAGTTTGACCCCCGGAAATTGTTTCTCTATCATTTCCGGAGTGCCGTCTGTACTGCAATTGTCAGCCACAATAATTTCGATGGGCCGATATTCCTGCTCATGCAATTTTTCCAGCGTTTCCTGAACCACGTCTTTGCGATTTAGCGTTGCAAAGAAAAAACTGACCAGCGGTTTATCCATTAGCTTACTAATTCTCTTTCGTCTTGAGAAACGACCGTTATCCGGGGGCTTCTTCGAGTATCGAACTGCGCTTGCAAGAACTCTTTCATGATCGATTTATGCTTTATCGGAGCAATGAATCCATCAACATCCAGGTCTGAATGGTATGAAGTGTATGTTTGGGGACATCGACCCATGACTTCTTTAAAAGTGTTAACGGCAAGGCTGAAAGCCAGTGAGAATTTACCCGGCACAATCGTATAGACATCTCTTTCAATTTTATCAATTTTATAAAGGTAGTTTCTCCTAGCCTTTGATGAAAGGATCTCGCTTTTGGTGCTAAAATATAGTCTTGTAAGTTTAGCATCCGCCATTTTGGGGAAGACGGTCTGTGCTTTTTCAAGCAATTGATGACTGGCCCGCCTGATTGCCTCGCCATCATTTGGGGGTGCAAAATAACCTCCGCCAATCAAAGAATATTCCCTGCCTTCGACAGAATGCTTGAGATGATTAATTGTCTGATCCATGAACGGCGTCAGGCGAACTATATTAGAAGAGCAAACCGCGGGCGCGACCACCAGCAAAGGAGACAAAACAGATTTAACTTTGATCCTTTCTTTTGATTGCTCTTGCAAAGCTTTACCGGATGCCAGAATAAGTCTGTTGGTTGCAATGGTGCCGTTATCATACACCACTTCAATTCGATTACTTTTCTTGCGATAGTCAAGAAATTTGGCGCAGGATAGGAATTCTCCCCCGTTTGATATCAGGCTTTTTGTCAAATCGGAGATAATGCTATAGGCGTTCATTGGACAGTCATAACTTTGCATCGAAATATGAGTGGAAGCCAAAGTCAGTTCATCATTTTCAAAGTTTTGCAGGTGTTCCTCGGAATAATCAAACCAGCCTGCACGAGGAATCCAACGAGAAGCACACCCCCGTCGCCAGTCATATTTGTAAAATCGATTGTGCCTGGAGACAAACCGTTTGATCGCCTTACCCCAGGATAGCTTCATCACCATTTTTCTTGCTATTTCATCAATCCGTTTTGCCTTCCTTAATGAAAAGTCGTTATCATTAGTTGTAGCAATCGCGTACACCAAATTATCCTGGCGGAACCAAGCATTCTGGCGGTTTATTTTGACTAACTTGCCCTCACCATCGATGCGCAGATTCATCCCGTTAAAGTCACGGTAATAATCCAGCACATCCTCGATGCCACCCACAAGTGTTCTAAAAAATTGTTTTTGCGGAAGAATCGCATACAGACTGCCAAAATGAAACCACTCGTGATGCAGGCCGCTGGTTTCCATGCACAATTTCTCCTGCTTTTCAAGCAGCAGAGTCTTCAGGCCAGACCTCGCGAACATTTCAGCTGTGGCTAACCCGGCGATACCACCACCCACGATGACGACTTCGTACTTTTTCATTTATCGAATACATTCCCCAATCGCGGTTGCGATTTGCCGAACATCTTCGGAGGTTGTGCCGGAAGTTATGGGTGGACAAATATGCTTCGGACAAAGCTCCGTTGCAACTTTCACATCTTCTGGATCAAACCGGACATCTTTGAAGACCGGTTGCATGTGGCATGGAACTTCATAAACACTTCCACCGAGTACCACGCCTCTACTCTTGAATTTTTCTTTCAACTCGCCGACTGTGACTTCATTCTCAATCCGAATGATAAATTTGTACAAACTGGCTCGGCCCATGTGGCTGATTTCACAAAAATCAATTTTGCTTTCCTTTAAAAATGGCATCAGGACATCGACGGCCTGCCTTCGAACAGCGATCATCTCATCGAGTTTGACCAGTTGCACCAGACCCATGTACGCCTCGATTTCCGACATACGCCAACTATTACCAAGGTCATAATGAAGCCCGCCGTAATTCCCGCCTCGCTTCCCCTGGTTGCGAAACGATTTAACCCGGCTTGCTACTTTCTCAGAGTTCGTGGTGATCATACCACCTTCGGTCGTGGTCATTACTTTTGTTGGAAAGAAAGAAAAAGCTCCGCCATCAGCAAAATTTCCGGCCTTAATTCCATTGAGTTCACTGCCGTGGGCATGAGCGCAATCTTCGATGAGGAACAGATGCTTTTGTCTACAAAACTCCACCACTTTTTCGAAATCCGGCGGAATGATACCGCCGATGTGAACCCACAACACGCCGGCAACGTCGGGATGCTTTTCAACCGTAAATTTTAAAATATCCAGATTGGGAACAAAATAATCGATGGTCATATCCATATACACCGGTGTGCCGCCGGCTCGTAAAATCGCCGCCACACTTGCAAAATTCGTATTGGTTGGAACCGCAACCCTGCGATCTTTCGCGCCTTTTATCGTCAACAAAACTTCCAGCGCCGAGGTGCAGGAGTTTAAGCTTACGGCGTATTTACTGCCGACATAACCGGCAAATTCGTGTTCAAACTCGTCGGTATACTTAGCCAGAATAAGATTTCCGCCATGAAGAATCTCGCCCAGCTTCTCTTGAATGTCTGAAATTTCCCGGTCGGTTAAGTCTAAGTAGAAGGGATTGATCATTGTTATCTTCCTTGATTTTAAAATTGGAAGAGGCAATCCTTTTTCCAATCTTCCAGAATGTACTTAGTTATGATTGTGCATGAAAATTATGAGTTTTCTTTAAGACTTCTGAATCCTCGATATTGTCCAGGCTGACTTTCGACATTATAATCTCAGCAACCCGCTCCACTCCCAAACCGTCAATCCAGGACTTTCCTGCCTGGCTCAACTGAGCACGTACAGTTTGGTTGGCCATCAAATACCCTATCTCATTGACAAATTTTTCCGTGTTAGACGAATAGGCAAGAGCGTTAATGCAAACACTTTTTCCAGCCATGAAAACGACAATGTTGCGGTCGCCGGGCGTCAAAGCATCGATAACGACCGTCGGAACACCCAGGGCGATCAACTCGTACGTCGTAACTCCAAAGGTGGCAATGGCCAGCTGAGATTCACTATAAACCTTGTATGGATCCGGTGGATCAAATATGACTTCACAATTCTTTAGGCCATACCCGGCCAGTTTGGTCTTAAAATTGGCGCGATCGGCGAAGGGTCCCACTACAAACTTAATTTTAACCGCTTCACTGATTTGAGACAGAGCTTTGACCAAGGGGTCGGCCAACTGACCACTTCCGCCAGCCGTGACGACAATCCCCTCTTTTTCTATATCTTTATTTTCCCGCCAAAAATTTATTCTTCTATTGAGCAGCAAATAATCTCTCCCCCAAATAACGTCAGTTCTTTTATTACCCGAATTAGCCGCCAACCCCCTGCGACAAACAGTCGGAATGATAGAGGTAATAGCGCTTTCACCCTCATCCGGAAGGTAGTCTATTGCAAATTTGGGTAAATCAATTGTTTCGATAAGTTTCAGCCAATGGTCCAGCCACTCGCCCTTGTCACTTTTGATATCGAGAACGATTGCGGAAATAGAATTTGGTTGCAGCAATTCCTTGGTGATGGTGTCCCGTTGAGTCTCTAAGCTCCAGGTTGTGAAAACAAAGCCGTTTTTTTTCAAAATTTCCTTGGCAGCCAAGTCGTCATTTATACAAAACACGACCTTTAGAGACTGCGATTCCTTAAGTTCCAGTGACAAAGCGATGCTGCGGGATAAATGCCCTAAACCAATCTCTTTTCCGGCATGCGTGATAAAAGCGACGGTCCGGCTCTTTTCGGTAAGGCCCCTCTGGTGAACATGATTATTTAGCAGCTTGATGTAGGGCTTCGAGTCAACAAGATTTATGACGTCATATAAAT
Organism: Caldithrix sp.; assembly: GCA_004356825.1. Classification (GTDB taxonomy): domain Bacteria; phylum Zhuqueibacterota; class Zhuqueibacteria; order Oceanimicrobiales; family Oceanimicrobiaceae; genus Oceanimicrobium. The sequence goes on along the minus strand of SMXC01000011.1, from coordinate 4,242 downwards.
CGACAATGTCACCGTTTTGTAAGTCAGAATAAAAATAATCCATAAAATCCAGGTCAGCCATCGTATCAACAGACATTCTGAAATCATGCCGCTGAAATACCGTTTCCGGTACAATTTCAACCCCCTGAAATCGTTCTTCGTATGAGAAAAGCACCGAACCCGGATGCTCCTTATGGTGCCCGGTGGTAGAAAGTTGATCGAGTTTTAGCCATGCTGCGGTGCTATAGAAACCGATCCCTTCATGGAGGCATTGGTATTTTGATTTATCAATGTATAAGTAATCTGCAGCATTTTGTCGCAACTGAAGCACGCCGCGTTCAATAAAATCCGGGTGAATGAGAGGACAATCGCCGGAAATAGTGACAATATGAGTGGCATTAAAATGTTGTGCCGCGCGTGCAATTCGTCCGGTAACGTCATTTTCGTTATCATCAAAATAAGTCTCCACTCCAAATTTCCGTACATATTCTGCCAACTCCTGATTCTCATCCTTAGAAGTAGTGGCCAGAACGATTTTATCTAAGGCCTTTACTTTTTTTAATCGAGCGACTATATGGTACATCATCGGCCGGTCGTTAATGAGGCGCATTTGCTTGCCCGGTAAGCGGGAAGAGGTCATGCGTGCGATGATGATGGCTATAATGTTTGTTTTCATAAGGTTGATGCTTGATGCTTGATGCTTGATGCTTGATGCTTGATGCTTGATGCTTGATGCTTGATGCTTGATGCTTGATACTGGTTTGCTTGATACTGGTTGCCTGATGCTTGATGCTGGTTGCCTGATGCTTTGATTTCCGCTTTTTCTCGCCTTTCTTCCCGTTTTTCGTTTCTCGCTCTTTTATCGTCTCTGTTTCAAAGGTCGCAGGCCATCTTCCGGGTCCGCGCGCCAGTCGCGATCCGGCAATTCTACCGGAGCTGGGAGTTTCTCCCCGGTGCCGTCGCTCAGCAGTCCTTCGTTGATCGTTCGAATAACGTGTTCAATGCTTCCTGGCAACCAGCAGTGTCCGGTTTCATACTCTGCTCCCAGACCCTCCAAATCAAGGTGAAACTCAATTGCCGACGCTTGCCACTTATGGACAGCCCGATATATTACACCCGGGGTTACTGTGTGATCAGACCAACCAGCCTGCACGTGGAAATTATGCCGCAAGGTTTCTATTGCCGCCAGATTTGCTTCCAGAACCGGAGTCGGATAGCCGGATACACATTGAAGTAAAGTCAACTCATTACAGCCGGTGTTGCGAAGTATCTCCACAGCATTCCGAATTTCTTTGAGAGTAGCCATGCCCGTTGAGAGAACGACCGGTTTATCTGTCTTGGCACATTCGATGAGCAAGTCATTCCACAGCAATTCATAGGATGCAATTTTATAAAACTGCACATAGGGAAAAAGTTCTTCGACCGCCTTAAGATAAAACGGTGTGCAGGCAAATTGAATATTAGCCTTCCGGCAAGCTTCTGTTAATTCAGGCAGAAACTCAACCGGCAATTCCCAATCTATGCGCCGGCGGTGCTCTTCGCTGGCCTGCAGAACTTCCGGTGTAAATAGCTGGTCAATTTTAAACAACTGGAACTTAACAGCAGCGCAGCCGATCTCAGCTGATTTTTCAACAAAAGACAGACAGCGATCCAGATCGCGGTTATGGTTGCTTGAAACTTCGGCTATGAAATTAACAGGCATGGTTTACCTTCCAACAACTCTAAAATAAATTCTATGGCTTCCTCAACATCTTCGTCGTCTAGATTTGGATGAATAGGCATAGAAAGATTGTCTTCACAAGCTGCTTCCGCAACCGGACACAAACCTGTGCCAGTGCCAAAGCGAGTCCGGTAAAAAGGATGCAGATGCACCGGAATATAATGCACATTCACCGGCAGTCCATTTGATCGCATCGTGTTAAATATTTCATCTCTATTCGTTTCTAATTCTTCGAGTCTTAAGTGGACAACGAACAAGTGGTAAGCGTGAGAAACATCGCTCGAAACTCCAAGAGGTTCAACATGGGGTGTTTCTGCAAAAGCTGAAGTATACTTTGTCGCGATTTCCTGTCTTCGGGCAATCCATTCAGGAAGACGCAGCAACTGGCTCATTCCCAAAGCACATTGGAAATCAGTCAGCCGGTAGTTATATCCCAAATCGATCATTTCATAATACCAGGTCCCAAGCGCTTCTCGCTGGCGATGGTCAGAATTAATTCCGTGGTTGCGGAACCGCCGCATTTTTTCAGCAAGATCAGAATCGCTTGTGGTGATGACGCCGCCCTCACCGGTGGTCATATTTTTCACCGGATGCAGACTGAATGTACTCAGCTTCGCCAAAGTACCGACCGCTCTATTTTTGTATTTCCCGCCGAGGGCATGGCAGGCGTCAGCGACTAAAGAGAGATTGTGTTTCCCGGCTATTATTTGTAACGAATCGTAGTCGCACGGCTGGCCTGCATAATCAACCGCAATGATCGCTTTTGTCTTCGAGGTAATTTTTTCTTCGAGAAGCTCCGGGTTGATTAAGAGTGTTTCAGCGTCAACATCGACAAAAACCGGTGTGCCGCCCTGGTAAACCACACAGTTGGCAGTTGCAGCAAAAGTTACCGCAGGCACTAAAACCTCGTCGCCGGATTGAATGTCGAGAGCAAACATAGCGGCATGCAGAGCCGCTGTGCCGCTGCTTACTGCAACTGCTTCCTTCGCCCCGACAAAATCCGCGAACGCAAGTTCAAATTCGCCAACCTTCGGTCCGGTCGTCAACCAGTCGCTTTGCAACACCTCAACGACTGCTTCAATATCGCGGTCGCTAATGCTCTGTGCTTTGAGGAACCGGCTCATTTCTCAAACTAAATCCCAATTGATTTTCTATTAAATCTCGAATTTCTTCCACAGTCAAAAAATGGACATTGTTGCCGCTGGTGTAGGTAAAGCCATACTCGATAGCTTTGGGCGCCTTACCATTACTTGCAACTTTGTATTTCTTCAAGTCCTGAAGCGACGGCAAGATCACAAAGTGATTTTCATACTCAACCGTACTCATCGCATCATTAGCCGTAAGGAGGTCCTCATGAATTTTATCTCCCTGACGAATACCGATAATTTTGAGCGGACACTCCGGAGCGATTGCCTCGGCAACATCCGTCACCCGATAAGAAGGTATTTTTGGAACAAAGATTTCTTTGCCGCACATCCCTTTAATGTGTTGCAAAACAAAATCGATCGCCTCTTCAAGCGTAATACTGAAACGGGTCATTCTCATATCGGTGACCGGAAGAAAACCTTTCGCTCGATGTTCGATAAAAAAAGGAATCACTGAGCCCCGGCTGCCCAGGACATTGCCATAGCGCACAACGGAAAACTTAATATCTTTTCCACCGCGGTAGTTATTGGCTGCAATAAATAGTTTGTCGGCAGTCAATTTAGTTGCGCCGTAAAGGTTGATTGGCGCGACCGCTTTGTCCGTTCCCAGAGCTATAACTTTCTTGACCCCGGTATCGATTGCTGCTTCAATCACGTTCTGACTGCCGATGATGTTGGTCTTGACTGCTTCGAAAGGATTGTACTCAGCAGCGGGGACCTGTTTAAAAGCAGCGGCGTGCACAACAATGTCCACCCCTTCCATGGCCCGTTTGAGGCGTGCGAAATCGCGAACATCGCCAATGAAATACCTGATGGGAAACTTGCCGTTGACCGGCCAGATCTGCTGCATTTCGAATTGCTTTAGCTCATCGCGACTGTAGACAATGAGCTTCTTCGGTTTGAATCGTGCCAGGACCGTTTCGACAAATTTCCGTCCAAACGAACCCGTACCGCCCGTAATAAGTATGACTTTGTTATCCAACATAAATTTATTTGAATTTGGGTACAGAGCCGCCATGTAAATCACATGGCGCTCAAAGTTAAGCCCCCCCCGACAACACAATTATCGTCCGAATGTCGGTAAACCTAAATTAGTAAGATTTTAAGTTTGGCTAACAAATTTATAAGAAAGAAAACCTTAGGGATTGGACTAGTGAAGTGTTCGAGAGAGGACTCTTTATTCACGATACTATGAAGCTCTGCTTTGCGGGAACATTAGCCAGCAATGCATTTTTATTTTTGAACCAACGATGGTAGGTTGCTTCCCACTTGTTAATATGCCGGCAAAGCAAACGATTTTTTTTGACATAATAATACGCATTTTTACCTAGTTGAGGAATGCGCCCCGGGTTGCAGATTAAGCTTTTTAGGCACGCCTGGAATTCCGGCTGATCTGAG
>SMXC01000234.1 GCA_004356825.1 Caldithrix sp. | reverse complement strand
TCGCCAAGGATTCCGCCAGACCCGCCAGGAAATGGCTAAGCTGCTCGCCCTGGTGGCCAACAACAACAAAGAACTCATCCGCACCTGCCTCTAGGGCAGCGCGGATGACACGTTCAATCAAAGGGATGCCCAGGAGGGGAATGAGGGGTTTGCACTCACCTCTGGATTGCAGCCGGCTACCCTTGCCGGCCGCGATGATCAGGCACTTCATAGTGTTCCTTACTCTTTCGTTGAAGACTCTTTATTTGGAGCCATTCAAGACTCGCCCTTAATAAAATCTTCCATCATTTGGAAAGCTTCATCATCAGTGAACTGGCGTAAGGGATGTTTGCAAAAATAGGCCGATGGCGCTTCCAGAATACCACTTTGGCCCCGGTCCAACGCCAGTTTGGCGCAACGGATCATATCAATGGCCACACCTGCCGAGTTAGGCGAATCTTCCACCGACAGACGCAATTCAAGGTTCATCGGCACATCGCCAAACATCGTACCCTCCATCCGCAGGAAACAGATCTTGTTGTCGTTTTGCCAAGGCACGTAGTCACTGGGGCCGATATGAATGTTATCGGCATCCATGCGTTGGGCGGTCACTGACTGCACGGCCTCGGTCTTGGATTCTTTTTTCGAGGCCAGGCGTGAATGGTTGAGCATGTTGAGAAAATCCGTGTTGCCACCGGTGTTAAGCTGGTAGGTACGCTCCAGCTTAACACCGCGCTTGGCGAACAGATCCGTGAGCGTACGGTGGGTGATGGTCGCCCCCAACTGGGCCTTGATATCGTCACCGATGATGGGTAACCCGGCTTCTTCAAAATGACGTGCCCAGTCTCCCTTGGAATCGCTGGCGATAAAGACCGGGATATTATTGACGAAGGCCAGTCCCGCTTTGTAGGCGCAGGTAGCGTAAAAGCGAGTCGCATCTTCAGAGCCGACCGGCAAGTAATTCAACAGGATTTGTGCCCCGGATTCCTTAAACGCCTTAATGATGTCTTCTTCGGTCGATTCGGGTTCATCCGCCAGCACAAAAGTGCGTTTTTCAGCGTAATCCTTCATGTGGTCGGAAAATCCGTCCAAAATTTTGCCCATCTGCACGGTGACACTGGACGCCGGCAGTTCAGAACAGAACACCGTCGTGCAGTTGGGCGCGGAAAAAATCGCTTCGTTGACGCCAACACCGACTTTGCGTTTGTCGATATCGAAGGCCGCCACAACCTCTATGTCCCCGGGCTTATAGCCGCCGATCTCCCAATGCATCAGACCGATAGCATCCTGCTCGTTTTTCTCCTGGTAAAAGTGAATACCCTGTATCAAAGAACTGGCACAGTTTCCAATACCGACTATCGCAATCTTGATCTTGCTCATTTTTTACCTCACCTGTTAATTCGCTCGGTGTATGAATTTTTCTCGGGGGAAACCCCATTGTTCTACTAAATGTTCTTTTGCACGAGTTCGGCAAGCCTTTTCCGGCTAGGTCGATTCTCCATCGTTCTTCTGCGTCAGCGAAAGTTAGACATCGTTACCGCTTTCGTTCCCTTGAGAGGCAGCACCACCGGGCCTTTGGCTGTCACGCGGGCGTCAATCTTTTGCCGGTTGAAACACCATTGAGCCCCGATTCTGGAGGCGGAAGTATCTCCATCCCGGACCATCCGGTACAGTATACCGCTGTTGAGCTTCAAGTACCCGGTCGACTCACCAAGGGTGAGGCATTTATTGATTGCCACCACTACGTCGCCATATAGGGAAGCATAAGCAGACAAAAGAAGGCTAGCGCGGCTAGTAAAGGCTAATAAAATTAACCAACATTATCAAGCTGTTACTGTCATTTTACAAAATACCCACACTTTTTAAATGCTCGTGATAATATGTGCCAGTACTGAGACGATATCTGCACTCTTTACAGCAAGTAGGCTAAATTATAAAGAGAGCATCACGAACAACAGGCCTATTATGATAGATAACATTTATGCTAGAGAGCATTATAACCTACAGCCTTAATTCCAGTATTCTTACTCCTGTTAATGATAAGCGGCCATTATGAATAACTGGATGAAAGCATTAAGTCTGCATTATCGATACATGAAAGAACAGTTTCCAGATAGGAATCTGATGTTGGTCTTTGATATCGATGGTTGCATTAATGATATGCAATATCAGCTCTTCCGAGCATTGCGAACCTTTGACCAATTACAAGGCACCCATTTTTTTTACCGTTTAAAACCCGATGAAATCAAAATTCATGAGGATTTGTTGTCTTCATTCCTCGAAGAATATAAATTGTTACCTGAACAGAAAGATGCATTTCTCTCTTGGTACACGGGTTACCGTAAGTCTTCCCGGGTGCAATTGCGTCCTATGGAAGGAGTTATTGAAACCATTTGTTGGTTTCAGATGCAGCCCAAGACTGCGGTCGGGTTAAAAAATATTTGCTCTCAGGATATGCGGCAAAAAACTATTCAAGCTATTAAAAAATTTGGCAAAGACTATCGGTTAAAATTACCTAAAGAATTATTTTATTTCCCCAAGCATAGCGCCCCCGCTGAGTCAGCGGTTGAAAGTCTGGCCTATTTTCGGCAGCTTGGATATCATGTGATTTGTTTTGCCGATAGTGAAACGCAATCTCTCGACGCCATTGCCAACGAAAAAGATACCCGCGACGTTTTACTGCTCCATGCCGATACCGTTTATCGCTCGAAAGATACACCGATAACGGCTGCCGTTGAGAAAGGCAAGTCCTATGAATTGCGCGAACTGGTGCGTGAGAAGGATTTACCTCCATACATTGACTTGGTTTGGCACGGTATTAATGACCGGCAAAATATGCAGCAGTTCCTCGCTTCTCCCATTCAATGGGGCGAGGTGGATGTACAGACCGTGAGTGAAGATGGATCGGTATTGCTGCAACATGACACTCTGCTGACGGATGAGGCTTTATTGGTCGAAAAGATCGACTTACCATTGAATGAATTATTGGGTGAGTTTCAACAACATGACAAAAGAATAAAAATTGATTTTAAAGACAAGGGTAATGTATTACGCAAAACCATAAAGCAACTCAAAACACAAGGTTTTACGGATCAGCATATTTGGTTGAATGGTGACATAGATGTGCTCAAAGAAGAAGGATTTAAAATGCTGTTGGAAGCATTTCCCAATGCCATCATACAAACCACCATTGATTTTATCGGCCCTTTGGTCTTCTCCCTACCAGATCAAGCCAAGAATATACTGACAATATTAGAAAGCTGGGGCATCAATCGCTTTTCCATCAGCTGGAAATTGGAGCGGTGTTCAGCGTTGTTGCAACAGCTCAAGAAATGGGGAATTGAGGTGAACATTTATAATGCGCCTGATTTAGAACAGTTTCTTAAGGTGATGATTCTGTCTCCACGGTCTATCACTTCGGACTTTAATTTTCCAGAATGGAATTATTATGGCCGCGGTTCCGGCAAAAATGGTCTTCAATCGGATTATGTGGAGAAACAGGTAAAATTGGAATAGGGCGATGAGGGTGCAGTGACAACTATCTTGAAGCTGACAAGGTCTAGCTGAAATTGTCTGGTGCGTTACAAATGTTAAATCTGGTTTAAACATTGGCGAGTTTGAATAATGAATAGTCAAACGGAGAGTCCTCAACCCGAGGAAAAAAGCTCCATCGCTGTAGGAATTATTGGGGCTGGTCGAATTGGCAAGCTTCATGCCGAAAATATCATCCGGCATATCCCCCAAATCAGCCTCAAGGCGATCGCTGATATCAACCTCGATACAAGCTGGGTAAACACGTTACCAGTAGCCGTTACTGGCGATGAGGTCCAGTGCATTTTCAATGACCCCGCGATTGATGCGGTCTTAATCTGTTCGCCTGCCCCCTCTCATCCTTCACTTATCATTCAAGCAGCCCAGGCGGGCAAACATATTTTTTGTGAAAAACCCATTGCCCTTGACATAACCGCTATTCAACAAGCGTTGGCGGCGGTAGAACAGGCACAGGTGATTCTCCAAGTTGGATTTAATCGCCGTTTCGATCCCAATTTCGCCAAGGTCAAGCGTGTCGTACAGGCCGGTGGCATTGGAGAGCTCCATATTATTCACATCACGTCAAGAGATCCAGAGCCGCCACCCCACGACTATATTGCCAGTTCGGGCGGTATTTTTCTTGATATGAGTATTCATGATTTCGACATGGCGCGATTTTTGGCGGGCAGTGAAATCACCGAAGTCTATGCCACCGGCGCAGCCTTAATTGACCCGACACTCACTCAACTGGGAGATGTAGATACGGCGGTAATTCAGTTAAGCTTTGCCAATGGCGCCCTGGGCGTTATCGACAACAGTCGCCAAGCGGTGTACGGATACGATCAGCGCGTGGAGGTGTTTGGCAGTCAAGGTAAAATGTTGGCGCAAAATGTCAGCGCAACACAAACAGAATTATCCACCGCGGATGCAGTGACCCGCGAGAAACCCATGGCCTTTTTCTTAGACCGCTACCAGGCATCCTATGTGGCGGAACTTCGAAGCTTTTGCCACGCTATTCGCCATAAGCAAGCCCCAGCAGTCGATGGGCGGGATGGATTAATAGCTGTGATTGTCGGTCATGCGGCAAAACAATCCTGTCAGAACCATCAGCCTATACGGATTAACTATGAGCATCCCGAGCAACACGGTATTTGATCGCGATAGACCCGTTGATGTGATCTGTATGGGTCGAGTAGCGGTCGATCTGTACGCCGAACAGATCGGGTCTACGCTGGCCGATGCGCAAACTTTTCGAAAATATTTGGGGGGCTGCGCCGGCAATATCGCCGTGGGGTCGACCCGCCTTGGACTGCGCTCGGCCATTTTATCCTGTATCGGGCAAGATGAAATGGGCGTGTTCGTTAAACAAACGCTGCAAAACGAGGGTGTGGTGACAGACTGTCTGCGTGCAACGCCAGAGCATTTGACCGGCTTGGTGGTGTTGGGGGTTGATCCACCCGAGGATTTCCCCCTGATATTTTATCGACAAAATTGCGCAGATATGCAATTGCAATCCAGTGATTGTGACAAGCAATTCTTTCAGCAAAGCAAAGCATTACTGGTAACCGGCACAGGGTTTT
>SMXC01000233.1 GCA_004356825.1 Caldithrix sp. | reverse complement strand
GGGCTGTTTGAAAATTTTAAATTCAAGGCGACCATTAAAAAACAGCGGGAAAATTCAAAGAAGTGAGTGAGTTTAAACCATCATTAATTCTGCATCCATCTTTTTAACCCACCCAATTTCCCAACCATACAATTACGATACAATTTAGCAAAAAAGAGGCCGGCCTTTTCCATACTAAGAAAATGGAAGTCAAAACGCATTTCAAAATTTGGTATATAATTTTTAGAAGATGCCCCGGGGTTCAGCTGGGGGTGCACTGATTCCCTGCTGAGAGTGTTGTCCGCAAACGACCCAAAGCGGACATTTGCGAGAAGGAAACAATCTAAATGAAGCAAAAGATATTTCAAGACTACGCGAATGTCTGTTGTCAAAAATTCCTCTCATCGCCGGAAAATTCAGATCTCTTGAATTTCGTCATATTTGGCAGCGGAATGATAACAATGGATTTTCTTTCGCAACACTGCACTCACAATAAGATTGCAATTGATCTTGCTCAGTAATAGTGGGCACAAAGAAAGTGATGCATATAATCAAATAATGTAAATATTTTGCATAAGTTAGAAAAAAAAACTTAATCCAATAGCTCGTATATTTTATCGTATAATACAAAGTTTGAGATTGTTTCAGGAAAAAATAGGGTGCATTCAATTGGAGGATTAATTGAAATCCATTGTGCTGGTAGGAAATTATCTTCCAAGACGTTGCGGTATAGCGACATTTACCACTGATCTTTTAACCTCCATAGCAAATAAGACACCAAAAACATCATGTTGGGCAGTTGCACTGAACGACAAACCGAAAGGATACCGTTATCCGGATCAGGTCCGCTTTGAGATATCGAAGAACAAAATAAAGGAATACCACCTCGCTGCGGACTTCCTTAATATAAATCGGGCCGATATTGTTTGTCTGCAACATGAATATGGGATATTCGGTGGTGAAAGTGGTTCGCACATTCTTGAAATGTTGGGCGAACTTCGTATGCCCCTTGTTACCACGCTTCATACAGTCCTTAAAGAGCCCGATCCGACACAGAAGGAAATAATTGTAAAGCTCGGAGAACTATCCGACAGGCTTGTTGTGATGAGCCGCCGGGCAGAGGAATTCCTTCGTGAAATCTATGGCATTCCAAAAAACAAGATTACAGTAATCCCGCACGGCATTCCCGATCTTCCCTTCGTTGATCCCTCTTTCTACAAGGATAAACTTGGAGTGGAAGGGCATAAGGTAATTTTTACTTTCGGTTTACTTTCACCCAACAAGGGAACCGAATACATGATAGACGCCATGCCGGAGATCATATCCAGGTACCCCGAATCGATATTGATTGTCCTTGGCGCAACACATCCTGAGATTAAAAAGAGTTCCGGCGAAGAATACAGAATCTCCCTACAGCAACGTGCAAGGAGTTTGGGTATCGAAAAGCACCTGATATTTCATGACCTCTTTGTGGATTTACCTGAGCTATGCGAGTTCCTGTCCGGTGCGGATATCTACGTCACTCCATATTTAAACGAAGCCCAGATAGTTTCGGGAACGCTTGCCTACGCACTGGGCGCTGGCAAGCCCGTCGTTTCCACTCCTTACTGGTATGCCGAGGAGATGCTCGATGAAAAAAGAGGCCGACTGGTGCCGTTCAGAGATTCAAAAGCCCTAGCCGTGGAAATCATAGACCTTTTTGATAACGACGCGGAAAGGAACGCGATGCGAAAGCGCGCATATATGCACTGCCGCAACATGATATGGAAAGAAGTGGCGCGCATGTATCTGGAGGTATTCAAAAAAGTCAAAAAGGAACACCAGGAAAAACCTGGCCAACTGTTAAATAAAAGGACTCATTATATTTCACCGCAGGAACTTCCGGAAATAAACCTGAAACACCTCCGGCTTTTAACAGACGATACGGGCATGCTTCAACATTCCAAGTTTACAGTAGCTGACAGGAGCCATGGGTACTGCACGGACGATAATGCCCGCGCGCTCATTGCGGTGTTAATGGCGCAGAAAATGGTTCCGGAAGACGCGTCCTTGTATGATCTCGCAGGCCGATATCTCAGTTTCCTCGAGCACGCCTTCAACAATGAAAACGGCAGGTTTAGAAACTTTATGACGTTTGACCGGAAGTGGACGGAGGATTACGGTTCCGAAGACAGCCAAGGCCGCGCGATATGGGGCCTTGGAGTGACTGTCGCGCTGTCGAAAACGGAAGGCCAGGTCAGGCTTGCGATGAACCTCTTTAAGCGTGCTCTTCCGGTATTGAGCGGTTTTAAATCTCCTCGTGCGTGGGCCTTCAGCCTTATAGGGATACACGCTTACCTTGTCCACTTCAGCGGTGACAGCGACGCACGGCGCATAAGGGAAGTGCTGGCGCTTAAACTGTTTGATTTATACGCAAAGAACGCATCCCCCGACTGGCCGTGGATAGAAGACATCGTAGCCTACTCCAGCGGCAGGATACCGCAGGCGCTCCTTTTATCAGGCCAGTGGCTTCATAGAGGAGACGTGATAGAGGCGGGACTGAACTCTCTTGAATGGCTTGTGAAGATACAAACCGATCCTGCAGGTCATTTCGTACCCATAGGCAACGACGGCTGGTACGTTAAAAACGGCAAGCGAGCCAAGTTGGACCAGCAGCCTGTGGAAGCGCATTCCATGATTGACGCCTGCGTTGAGGCTTATAACGTAACCGGTGAAAAGAAATGGATCGAAGAAGCGCGCCGATGTTTCGACTGGTTTCTGGGAAGAAACGATCTCAACGTCCTGATTTACGACTACACAACAGGCGGTTGCCGCGACGGCCTTACCGCTGAAGGAGCAAATCTAAACCAAGGCGCCGAATCAACTCTGGCATGGCTACTCTCTCTCTTGAAAATGTATATGGAAATAGGAGCAACCCACATACCAGAGAATAATAAGTAAAGAGCGCGATTCTACATAACTCTAAGATTCTTTACGCCTCGGCTTTTAGTGAGCGGTGTGGTCAGCGGCCATCCACCACGAGTTCCGGTACCCGTCACGGGCAATTATGAAGACTGATTCATCAGCGATAGAACCTCCGGGACGGAAATTGTTGCTACGCTGGTTTTCTGGTCGGCTATGGCGAAGGGAATAACAAGTTCGTCGTTGTGTATCATGGATCCACAGGAATAGACAACGTTTGGCACATAGCCTTCCCTCTCTCCGTCGGTTGGCGCAAGTATCGGCTCGTCAAGCCTGCCTATGATCCTGGATGGGTCGTTGAGGTCCAGTAACTCGATCCCAATGCTGTACTTCCTCATGGCCCCAACTCCGTGAGTCAGCAGGAGCCAACCCTCGTCGATTTCGATCGGGGACCCGCAGTTTCCTATCTGAATAAATTCCCAGGGAAGAGTCGGGGTCTGGATTATTTCGGACTTTTGCCAGAAACGTATGTTCTCTGAAAACATGATGTGGTTATTCGCTCCGTCCTGTCGGGAAAGCATTACATACTTCCCATCTATTTTCCTGGGGAAAAGGGCCATCCCTTTATTCTGGACGGCATCACCGTTAAGGGTATTAACCTTGAACGTAATGAAATCCTTCGTACTTATCAGTTGCGGTAGTATTACGAATCCGTTGTATGCAGTATATGTTGCATAATACGTGACGCTGCCATCATCGTCCGTAAAACGCACGAAGCGGGCATCTTCTATCCCCTTGCTTTCATTTTCCGAGACAGGGAATATCACCCTCTCGGATATCCGGTGGTCTTTGCGGAACTTTATTTCGTAGTTGGACCTTGCAAGCCACATTGCCATATCGATGGCGTCCCTTTTGCGGTCCGGGTCGAAACCGGACGCTGATTGTAGCCTCGCAACCTCACCTTGTAATTGATCGAATGTGAAATCGTCACCCAATTCGCCAAGCATATGTGACGTCACTGCGTTGCACGCCTTCATTTCGGCAAGCTTTAGGCCAAAAAGGTGTTTATCGTACAATTTATCTTCACACAATTCCGGCGTTTCAACATAATTGCTCATCGGGTCAAAATCCATGTTTCCCTCACGGTCTATTTTCCCGCTCCTGAATTCGATGGACGAAATATGACCCTCGCCGGTTGCGCGGAAACTCATGATAAACCTGGCGCTCCCTTCCGGCATGTCTTTCTGGTTCGGATGAAGGACTATGGAGGGATTAAAAAGAGCCGCCGCTTCAACTGAGTATTCACAAGTAAAATAAGAACCCAGCAAAAGCCGCCTCTCCGTGGTGATAGAGTTACTGCTCGGCACACAATATTCGATCTTCATGTAGTTTTTTTCAAGCGCCTCTTTGAAATACCTGTGGCGGCCGGAAAAATCCCTGAGCACCTGTTCCAGTAAAGTATTAACCTCCTCGTCACTTAATCCCAGTACTCTGTTGACCACCTCTTTTATTCGATGATCTGGACCGGGGATATAAGGTTTTGTGATTACACGGGAATTATTCGCCCGAATCATTATGGACTTTCTTTTCGCCAGCGACATTGATCTTTTATTATTATCTTCCATTGTCAGTATTATCTCATAAAAATATCATCTGACAAACGTATGGCCGCTTATTAATATATAATCGGGTTATTGGGGAAGATCTATTATCCCAATGTGTTTTGGCAGTAACGGTTAATCGGAACCTGGAGATATCTACATGCAAATAGCAATGCTTTCGCCAATAGCGTGGAGAACCCCGCCGCTCAAATATGGCCCGTGGGAGAGGATGGTATCGCTCTTAACCGAAGGGCTGGTTAAAAGGGGAGTAGACGTAACCTTGTTTGCGACCGGCGAGTCTGAGACCAAGGCAAATCTTGTTTCTGTTGTCGCTAAAGGATACGAGGAGGACAGGGAGTTGTCCCCCAAGGTGTGGGAGTGTCTGCACATTTCTGATCTTTTTGAACGGGCAGACGAATTCGATATCATTCACAACCAGTTCGATTTTCTTCCTTTAACGTACACTGCAATGAGCAAAACGCCTCTGGTTACTACTATCCATGGGTTCTCTTCACCTAAAATCCTTCCTGTTTATAAGAAATACAACGGCCAGACTTACTACGTGGCCATAAGTGATGCGGACCGATCGCCCGAGCTAAGTTACGTCGCTACCATCCATCACGGAATAGATATAGAAAATTTCACATTCAATTCCGAACCGGGCGAATATCTTCTGTTCTTCGGCCGTTTCCACAGGGACAAGGGAGCGAAAGAGGCCGTAGAAATAGCCAAAAAGACGGGAAAGAAGCTGATCATGGCGGGCATCATTCAGGACGAGGCCTACTTTGAACGGGAAGTGAAACCACATATAGACGACAGGCAGATCATTTTCGCAGGTATGGCCGACCCAAAAGAGCGTGACGAACTCCTCGGGAAAGCTTTTGCGCTTTTGCATCCGATAAACTTTGAAGAACCATTTGGGCTTTCGGTGGTTGAGTCGATGGCGTGCGGTACGCCGGTGATAGCCTTCAATAAAGGAAGCATGCCGGAACTCATTATTGACGGCAAGACCGGTTTCCTTGTCTCTACCGTTAGTGAGGCTGTTGACGCTGTTTCCCGTATAAAGTCCATAAGCAGGAAAGAATGCCGCTCGCACGTTGAAGACCGTTTCACTGCAGACCGCATGGTGAATGATTACATGGAAGTCTACCGGAAAATACTCGACCAAAGAGAACACTACCGCCCGTGGGGATTTTACGATGTGCTTTCAGATGAGCCGGATCATAAGCTAAAAAGGATAACCGTGTATCCTGGTCAGCGCCTGAGCCTCCAAAGACACCGCCGCCGTTCGGAACACTGGTATATTGTTCAGGGAAAGGCTGTCGTTACACTGGATGATAGGGAAATAAGCCTTGAAGAATGCGAGTCCGTGGACATACCAAAGGGCGCCGTGCATCGTATAAAGAATCCGGGGAGAGAAAACATGGTTTTCGTGGAGATCCAGACCGGCGATTACTTTGGCGAGGACGACATTGAACGTCTGGAGGACGATTATGACAGAGCACAATAAATTTAATGGGAAAGGCTTGGTAAAGCGGTATGAAAATAATCCCATCCTTACGAAGAAAGACGTGCCGTATCCGGTTGAGACCGTCCATAACGCTGGGGTTACGAGGTATCAGAACAGGTACATAATGATCTTTCGCTCGCACCTTCGCAACGGTCGTTCGATTATAGGAATTGCCGAAAGTGAAGACGGGCTTGGTTTCAAAGTACACCCCGAGCCTTTTCTTGTTCCGGCAAAAGAGGGAACCTTCGCCGAGCACGAGGAGTTCGGAGTGGAAGATGCGCGCATTAGTTTAATCGATGGAGAATATTTGATTACTTACAGCGCCTATTCCCGGCACGGGGTTAGGGTTGCGCTTGCCAAAACAAGGGACTTCAAATCACTGGAACGCGTGGCCTTGATAACGCAGGCGGATCACCGCAACGTCGTCATATTCCCTGAAAAATTCGGCGGTCTTTATGCGCGGCTCGACAGACCGCACTCCGAAATAGCGCCGTGGTCCATCTGGATTTCATGGTCGCCCGACCTCGTTCACTGGGGAAATTCAAAACTGCTCATTAAATCCGCCGCTTACCACTGGGACGAAATGAAAATCGGCCCCGGCGCAACTCCTGTTAAAACCGAAAAAGGATGGCTTCACATTTATCACGGCGTGTTCGAGACAATGGACGGCGCGGTTTATCGTCTCGGCGCCGCGCTTCACGATCTTAACGATCCGTCAATAATACTAGGAGTGTCCGACGACTGGATATTGCAACCTGAAGACCCTTGGGAGCTTACCGGCTACGTTCACAATGTCGTCTTCACCTGCGGCGCGGTTCTAGAAAATAAAAAAACTCTCAGAATCTACTGGGGCGGTGCGGACAGCGTTATGTGCACAGGAACTGCGGATGTGGACGAATTGATCGGCCTTTGTCTTGAAAAACCACGCCCTCCGCTTGGATGATTATCTAAATCTCCGCCGAAGAATAAGAGCAAGGTGGTAATTGATCTTGCTCTTTGTGCATAAACCAACCTTATCGTAAAAAATAGGAATGTATGTAGCTCAGAATACACTTGATGTATGTCATCAAACGAATGTGTGTTTGACGTCAGCTAAAAGTGGACCAATTGAGGTAAAAAGTTAAGAGATACTTTCTGTTAAAATTTCCACAGCCGAATGTCCACTTTTGGCCGTTTCCCGCCTATCGGACTTCGTTCGTGAATGTCTTCTTTCATTGGTTCGACGTAGGACCATACCACACAAATCCGATCAATCTCACCTACCCTATAGCGAAAAGTAGCGCACCGAATAAATAAAAGGGTTAGCTCATTAGAACTGACCCCTTTTTGGTCAGGTTGTATGGTTTTTGTATATTTGTGTTTTAAAAAGATAGAAAAGATAAAAAGAACTCAAGGGCAATTTCCTTTATGTCCTTTTTATCTTTTCCAAACTTTAATCAACAGCTTTTCTTACTCCACCAATAATTCTGGCTCAAGTTTTATTGGATTAGACATATTGAAACGGTTTGGTGAAGTACGCATTACTGTTTCATGGATTTCCTGAAACTGTTCTGGAGTTCCATCTCCTTTAATACGAACCCTATATTTAATTGTGTCGTATCCCGGCTTCACATTTTCGTCAATTCCAAGGAAACCGCGCAAGTCTAATTCACCCTCGGTTTCAATTTCCAGCTTTTCGAGGGTTATACCCTTAACAGA
This sequence comes from Caldithrix sp., assembly GCA_004356825.1. Taxonomy (GTDB): domain Bacteria; phylum Zhuqueibacterota; class Zhuqueibacteria; order Oceanimicrobiales; family Oceanimicrobiaceae; genus Oceanimicrobium. The sequence continues at coordinate 704 of SMXC01000233.1, read as the reverse complement.
AGCACCCACCACGTAGCCTACCAACATGCAAGCGTTCAACGCAGAAAACAACAGCTCCTGAGGATTAGGTGCACTGTCCTCTCCCAGTAGCTGGGGCGGCTCATCTGCGAGGATGGTGAACGAGCGATGTATCTTTTCCCCTCCAAGAATAATGGGTCTTGTGGAAGCCTCGCTTTTGGTTCCGCCTTTCCATGCGGTGTTGACATGGAATTTCAACTTGCCCTTTGTATGGTCTTTCTTGACTTCGTTAATGAGACCAAAAAGGGCTTCCGTATCTATAGCGTTCTTGTGAATTTGTTTCTGAGTTTGATTTTGCATTTTGAAATCTCCTATTATTTAGGATTAAAAATTCTATTCCTGGTGAAAGGAACAGTGCTAATTAATTTCTGCCAGCCATTACCCCGCCATCAACATCCCAGATAGCACCGGTCACCCAACTGGTTTCATCCGACAAAAGCATGTCGATAATAGGTGCCACATCATTAGTTTTTCCATGGCGTCCAATAGGATGAAAACTGTTGAATCCGGCCAAGGTTTCTTCGATCTTGTCCTTATCGATGAACTCTTCATAAATTGGCGTGTGCACCACGGCAGGAGACACTGCGTTTACCCGGATGTTGTAGTCGGCGAGTTCCATGGCGAGGTGTTGTGTCAGTGAATGAAGTCCTGCTTTGGCCATGGAGTAAGCGGAAGAAGGTGTGGCC
>SMXC01000232.1 GCA_004356825.1 Caldithrix sp. | reverse complement strand
ATTTACCATGTTGAAAAAAATATTGCGGACAACAGTCGCCGTTATCATTGTTACTGTGCTCTACTTGGTTGCGTGGCCGGTACCCATCGATCCCATTGCCTGGGAAGCTCCACCCAACCCGGGTTATAGCGGACCCTTTGCGCCAAATCAGCGCCTAACAAGCATTGAGACCTTGCCCCTGGGCGACAACCATGGGCCGGAGGACATAGCTATCGATGCACAAGGCCGCATTTATGCCTCTACCCACGAAGGTCGTATCGTGCGCCTGCAGGCTGATGGCTCCAACCCGGAGAATTGGGTCGAAACCGGTGGTCGCCCACTGGGTATCGATTTTGACAATAGCGGCAATTTGATTGTCGCAGACGCTTTTCGGGGTCTCTTATCAATTGCCGAAGACGGCGCCATATCTGAACTCGCAACCACAGCGGATGGAATTCCTATTCGCTATGCAGATGATGTCGACGTAGCGGCCGATGGTAAGATTTACTTTTCAGATGCATCTACAAAATTTGGCGCTAAAAAAAGGCAAAGTACCTATGAAGCCAGCCTTCTTGATCTTATGGAGCACGGCGGCCATGGCAGGCTGCTGGTTTTCGACAGGGATGAAGGCAAGGCGAAAACACTGTTGGGTGACCTGAATTTCGCCAATGGCGTAGCTGTCAGTCACGACCAGTCCTATGTGCTGGTCAACGAGACGGGAAATTATCGGGTGATTCGCTACTGGCTCACGGGTCCGAAAAGCGGGCAAGCCGAACCGTTTATTGAGGAGTTGCCGGCCTTTCCGGATAACATATCAACCGGTTTGGGTGGTCGTTTCTGGGTGGCTTTGGTCTCGCCTCGTAATGCGTTGTTAGACAAACTTTCCGCCCTGCCCTTCATGCGCCAAGGTACATTCAGCGTCTGCCGGCATTCCTTCGCCCCCAGGCCATTGCTTACGGCCATATCATCTCTGTTGACAGCAATGGTAAAGTTCTTGAAGATTTACAAGATCCGAACGGCGGCTATCCGATTAACACCAGCGTGACTGAGACCGAAGATTACCTCTACATTGGTAGCCTGGTTGCGCCGGTTTTAGGTCGTCTGCCGAAGAAGATTGAATGAGGAAAGAAGTGTTTGGGTGTTTGGGTGTTAAAGATGTTACCGGATTCAAGGTATCTAAAATAAAACGCTCGAGGGAGATTTAAGCCCACATGCTCAACCCACCAAGCAAGCCCCATCGGAATCAACTAAAGGGGGTTAAATCCCCCAATCATTTTACGTTGGGGATTATACGAAAAGAAAAATGCGTAGAAAATCCCCAACCAGCCTCCTTGGCACTGCGATCATAATAATGGCTGTCTGGCGAAGCGGCCAGACGTGTAGCATTTTTTGTAGCGCTCACACTTCCGCCGGCATTTTATCAACTTAGGAGGGAGCCCGTTGTAATTAAGTTAATCAAATTATTTTGAAAGTGTATACCACAGAGTTTTAACTAAAGGAGAGCAAAACAATGGCAACATTTCAATGTCCGGATGTCCATACCATTATCAATGTTATGCAAGGCAAAGGCTATCGTGTTTTTGAAAATCGTAAAGGACATGATCTCAATTTGGTTGGAATAAGAACTTCGTCGGTAGATGCAAATACGTTTAATGACTGGGTTACTGCGTTCTATATCTTCAACGATGATTGGAATTTCTTCGCTTTTCCCGCCACAACCGATCCTGGAACTTTTTACCGTAAAGAGCCACTAAACGTCAAGGGCACCGCAGTTATGAAGCCGGGTCAGTATCGCGGAGCCTATAAAATCGGAAAACACAAGCAGTATAAAGCACTCGAACAAAAGAAACCTATGACTGTTTACCGGGATGCGAACCGGGATGGGCGTCTCGACACTGCAGGTATGGAGGAAGATACTGGAAACTATAAGACAAACATCCATCGGTCAAATGCGCATCGGCCTTCTGTCGTAGTAGGTAAATGGAGTGCAGGGTGTCAAGTTTTGCAAGACCCGGATCACTTTGCGTTTCTTCTCATGCTTTGTGAGCGATCAAAATCAAAGTTTGGGAATTCATTCACTTATTCACTGCTTGAGGAGGGTGATTTTTAAATAAGGAATCTCCATAACTTAACGTTGGGGATTATACGAAAGAGAAACGAGATGGAAATCCCCAACGAGCCTCCGTATGTGGGCCAGGAACGTTTAACAATGTCCTACCCATCACTAATCACAATCTTCTGCCCGGCCCGGACAAACAAAATTTCTTTAATATTTTTAAAGCGCTTAAAGAACTCCCCTTTCTCCTGCGTGACTTTGTTCAGCGAAAACCCCATGATGACTAAATCCGCATTTTCTGAGTTTTCACACACCAGACTCTGGTAAGATTTCGCCCGCTTATTCCACGGCATTCTCTGTACTTTGTTTTGAGAAATGGGGATGCGCCCCTCCTCAATCAACTGATTGAGTCGTCCCACCTGCCTTGACATTTCGGCTTTTTCAAACGCGGCAAAGATTTCAATTTCGCACCCTTTCCACTCCGGGTGGCCAATGATAATGTAAGCCAGCAGAATCATCAAATTGGCGTTGCGGTAGTCGCCGGGAGTGAGCCAGATATCGATGCGTTTTTTGTAGCCGAAATGCCTTTCCGAGGAACGCAGCACACACTGGTTAAAATCAACAATCGAGGCAAATTGGCACCCCTCGATGATGCGGGAGATTTCGCTTTCATCGTCTTCGTGGAATTCAAACAGCATGCTGTTATTTTCCAGGCCTGAAATGCCGGGAAGCTGCACGATTTGCGCCACCGCGGTTTTGAAACTCGGCGAGATAATTGTGTCCACATAAATACCCGCTTGGCTGGCCGCTCCTTGTTTAATCAACTGGTTTAATTTTTCTTTCGATTCCTTTTGAGTAGATTCATTCAAAGGGCCTTTAATATAATGGATGAAAGTGCCAAAGCCGTAGTAATGGGAAATCCATCTCAGCAAATCAAATGGAGCGAGCCTGGTAAAAGAGCTTGACGAAACCGCGATAAAGGACGGTCGCCAATTGGACAACGTGACCGACGCCTGCTTTCTTTGAATCAGTATCTGCAGACGACGCGTGAGTTGAAACAGCACACCTTTTATCATGGCCGAAAGATCGTCTTCCTCCTCGCGTCCGCGTTTAAGACTCCAGTAAATCACCGCTATGGATATCAGGGCCAGGAACGCATAAACCGGCGCCATTTGAAACATCATGATAAAACAAGCGAGGGCGCCAATCAGAGACAAGTACCATTTTGAGCGAAATGTTGGGCGGTAGGAAGGATTGCCGGCAAAGTGCTCCAGAAAGCTCACTAAACAGAGAAAGCCATAAGTAATCATAAAAAACATGCTGATGATCAGCGCCACAAAATTGACACTTCCCATGGCAACAAACACAAAAACAATCAGTGCCGTGACAATAGTCGCATTCATCGGCTCATTGGCTTCTCCCCTGCCTTTTGCTAAAAATTTGCTGACCGTAGCAAACGGAAAAATATGATCTCCGCCCAAGGCTTGCAGGGTTCGCGGCGCGATCAGAATCGAGCCGATGGCCGACGAGATAGAAGCGGCAGCGAGGCCGATAGGAATAATCGGTCCCCAAACCGCGATTTTGCTCATGGCAAATTGATCGGCGGCCAATTCCTCCGGCGACAAACTGTAGGCCATCTTGATAACCACGAAAATATAAATAACCAAGCCGGCCAGGGTCGCGGACAGCGTCCCCAGAGGAATGGATTTGCGTGGATTCTTTAAATCACCGGAAAGGCCGACCCCTGCTGTCATACCGGTAAACGCGGGGAAAATAATCGCAAACACCACAAAGAACTTGTCCGGGTTTTCTACTTTGGCAAATATGTCCAACCCGGGAGAGGCGGAGCTGGAATTGCCGATAAAAAACATAAACAACGAAAGCCCCAGTGTCATGACCACCACCCAAAGCACAGCGACTCCGAGATCCGCTCCTTTTGTGATCATGAGAACGAGCAGAAGTACCGTTGCCGGAATGCTGATCATCCAGGTTTGTGGTTCGATGCCGGTGAGTCCCTGAAACCAGCCGAAGGCGGGAGTGAAAGCCTCGGCAAATGCGAGCATGTAGAACGCGATAGAAATCGCCTGGGAGAAGTAAAGCGAAATGCCGATAGTCCCGCCTACCATCGAGCCAAAAGAACGGCTGATAATGAAATACTCGCCACCGCCCTCAACTTTCAGATTGGTGGAAATTTCGGCGATAGCCAGGGCGGTGGGGATGGTTATCGCATGACCGATGAGAATGATCAAAAAGGCGCCGAACACGCCGGTATGAGCAACCGCATAACCGAATCTCAAAAACAGAATCGCCCCGAGAATGGTGCTGATGCCAGCTAAAAAGACCGGGGCGGTGCCAAAACCGTGGCCTCTTGATTTTCGTGTCAAGATTTTTCTCCCGCGGAATTAGCCCTTAAAACTTCATCGAGGCCAAAAAAATAGACCCGTTCGCCACTGAATTTCTGCTTTTCGGAATCCCAGGGAAAAAGGATGACAACCTCAAATTCAATGTGCTTGCCCGTGGGTTCATGATTCAACCATTTGCCATGATGGGTTGCAGTGACATGCGCTTCTTCAAAAACACCTTGCGGACCGACCACAATATTTTGTAAATCAAATTTGACATCCGGAAACGCACCCAGCAACTCGGTATAAAAACGTGTGGCGCCCTGCTTCCCATGCCAGACATCGCCCGTTTGCGGTAGTTCATATACGCAATCATCCGTAAGCGTGGCCATCAGTCCGTCTATATCACGATTATCCTCAGCAATCGAATGTGCTTTCCATTCCTGACGAATCTGCTCGTAAAGTTCCGGCGTTATGTTACGATTGAGTTGCTCCAAAATTGCTTCGTGACTCATCTGCCTCCTTTTCCAGACTAAAATTAACCCACGCAATATATCGTTTTTTAATTTGTTTGTCAAAAAGAAAATCCCGGGTGACCTGATCCAATCCAAAATAATGAGAAACACCTTTTTACTTGATTTTGCTATGGTATTTATTTAAAATAACTATTCATGGGGCTCACTCATGTCATTTTTCAAAACTGAACGGAGAAAAAAATGTGGGAAAATTTTCGTAAAATTGGACTTGTTTTAGCGGCGCTCGTCCTATCCGTCGCCGTTTATTTGACTTTTTATGCAGAGGAGGAGGTCAAGCAGAATGTGCTCGAATATTCTCTGGATTTGATGGGAGAAAAGCTCCTAGCGCTCGTGCCGGATGGAAAAGAAAAAAATAGACTTACTGAACTCTATCAGGGTTTTAAAGAACGGGCACTAAAAGGCAATGTTGCCCCTCAACAGATTGAGACTCTGGCGGCAAACATTCTTAACACCAGCAACGCAGAAACTGCACTTACGCCGCAGCAGGCTGAGGGTATTTTTCGTTCTGCTCTAATGGCGCCGACGCCAAAATTTTCCGAATCGCCCTATATAGAACTCGGGTCCGACGAGCACCCTCAACCGGCAAGAGCCCCAACGCCGGAAAGGTTGCAGTTTGTAGGTAAACGAGTAAAAACAATATTTGAGTTGAATGAAAAAGTTTTTGCTGTGATAAAGAAACACCATGAAACAGCAAGGCAAATACATTACAGGGTAAAGAACGGACTAAGAATCGTCCTGGATGTCAATTTGAGATCACATCTGGATAAAGAGGAGTTTAAAAACCTGGTAGCGCAGCTAAGAGATCTAGAGAAGGAGCGGGTTCTGAAATGGGAAAAAGACCTGTCGGTAGAGCTGGAGAAAGAGATGGTGGAAACTAAAAAAGAACTGGCAGGGTTGAAAAACTTTCTTGAGGAACTTCAAGAGCAAAGAAGCTTTGAAATTTTAAAAGAATTAGAGTCTTTGCAAAGCCTGGAACATCTCAAACATATACCGATCATTGATGCAGACTCTATACGCATAATGGTTGAGAGGAGCTTACGAGAAGCAGGGATTCGTTCTCCTAAAAAACCTCATGAATAAACCCGTATCGTCTGGAATCTTCCCAGTACGTCATCTCACTTTTCAAAACATAAGGAAGGAATGAATACATACTTCTCTGCCGGAAACTCCTGCGGGCCCTGGAGAGGGTTAGGGCCCGAACAGACCGACAAGTTGTTAAATGAAGTGTAAACAGGAGCTTTGAATGGTCAAATTGTTGCCGGTTGGAACCGGCGGTTTTCTGGGCTCGGTTTTCCGCTATCTTCTAAGGGGTCTGGTTTACCGTGCTGGCTGCCAGGCCCGGGAATCGCAGCCGTGTGGCTCAGAAACATTGTATCGAAACTACTCTAAGGAGAGGCGAATGGTTCTTCCCGAAGTGGGTCAACTCCTGCGAATATATATTGGCGAGAGCGATAAGTACGAAGGCCTACCATTGTTTGAATGGATCGTGCGACGGGCCCGAGAGAGTGGCTCAACGGGTGCTACTGTCTTTACACGGCTTTGGAGGGGTTTGGTGCACACAGCCGAAGTCACACCGCCAAGATTCTGCGGCTTTCTGACGATTTACCGATCGTGGTCGAAATTGTGGATACCTCTGAAAAAATCGAAGCCTTTCTGCCGCTCATTGATGACGCAATTAAAGAAGGGTTGGCCACCCTGGAAAAAGTTCATATTCGTTTTTACAGAAGTAGAGGCAAACCTGAATCAGGCACTTAACTTGCCCAACTGGCAAACATTTGAAGCAACGACGCTTTGCGCTAGTTTTTTACGATGCTGAATGGCTCGATGCTCGCATTAACTCCCTCCAGCATCCAGCATCCGGAATCCAGCATCAACCCGGTGCATTCACTTCACGTCATAGCTTTCAAACCCCCTGTTTGGTTCCGGCT